>NZ_JBKEBF010000043.1:0-207236 GCF_047973035.1 Oleidesulfovibrio sp. | reverse complement strand
GGTGCCGTGGATATTACGTAGATACAGTTGGAAAAAATAAGGCAAAGATACAAGATTACATTAGGCACCAACTTGAGCATGATAAGCTTGGTGATCAATTATCTCTTCCATATTCTGGAAACCCGTTTACGGGTCGCAAGTAACAGAGATGCAGATGCCAGACGAACGTGCGCCTGCTAGGGCGCTGCTAGTAAGAAAGCCTTATAGGCGCATATGAAGAACCCCCAGCTATGCTGGGGGGTACCTTTTGTAAAGGTACAAGTATGTGCCCGTAACAGGCAGCAAAAGAAATGTGCCTGCGCAGCGGGACAGGCGTTACTTTGCCTTTGGCGCATCAGGAAGGTTGGTGACAGCATAGGTTGCCAGTCCGTACCGTAGCCGGATTTCAGAATATGCTCCTGTGCGTTACATTTTTTTCAGCCCGTCCTCAAGAGCCTGCCAGAGCTCTTTGTGATTCGGAAAGTCAGGAAGGATGGCTGCGTGGAGTGAGCGCGATGCAAATGGCGGGCACAGGATGCGTATACTATCGCGCTACGCTGCTGGTAGTTGTTTTATGGCTTCCAGAATTGTCGCTTCAGTATCCAGAA
Organism: Oleidesulfovibrio sp.; assembly: GCF_047973035.1. Lineage (NCBI taxonomy): Bacteria > Pseudomonadati > Thermodesulfobacteriota > Desulfovibrionia > Desulfovibrionales > Desulfovibrionaceae > Oleidesulfovibrio > Oleidesulfovibrio sp. Next base: position 206,649 of record NZ_JBKEBF010000043.1, on the reverse strand, counting down.
TCATATCTACACGCTCAGTGAGCAGCTTCTTCATATTGCTGGGGGCATCAGGCGCAATTTCGACATGTTCGTATTCTTCTTTGCGTAGGTCCTTGTCCAGCAGGCTGTCCTTGACCACGCTTACTTTGTGATGCTTGCGGGGACCGCTGCGGGCAGCTTCCGAGCCGTCCAGCGTGGCAAAGAGAGAATCAATGCGAAGCAGGCCGGAAGAAAGCAGATATCTTTCGCGGTTACGTTTTGAATCGTACACCGCGAGTAGAACATCCATGGAGCCGTCTTCAATTTTACTTACTGCACGGTGCCAGGGCAGCACGTGAATACGGGGAGCATAGCCGGCTTGTTTAAAAGCCGTAGATACAATTTCAACTACCACCCCGGGGGAGTCCGGAGTGTTATTGATATAGGGCGGCCACTCGCTGGCGGCTATATGGACTGTCGGATGGTTTTGCTTTGCTGCTGCGGGGGCGGCCCACAGTGCTGAGCAGCAGAGCAGAAGAAGTAGGATACGGATAAAGCTCACTAAAACCTCCGTAGGGTCTCCTGAAGAGTACACGTGACGGTTGCTCTAGTCTATATGAAGAGCAGGCTCCGGCCTGTTAGAATCAATATCGCCGGAGCCTGCTGAAGTGTCGCAGATTAAATACGCTCGGTTACAAGATTGCCCATGGTGTTGCAGCCGACCAGAGTGCAGCCTTTTTCCATGATATCGCCGGTACGGTAGCCGGCTTTAAGAACCTGCTGCACGGCGGATTCAATGGCGGCAGCTTCTTTTTCAAGGTTGAAGCTGTGGCGGAGCATCATGGCGGCTGACAGGATAGTAGCCAGCGGGTTGGCCTTGTTCTGTCCTACGATGTCTGGTGCGGAGCCGTGGATAGGCTCAAACAGACCCGGGCCGTCCGCACCCAGTGAGGCAGAGGGCAGCATGCCGATGGAGCCGGTGATGACGGCTGCCTCGTCGGACAGAATATCACCGAACAGGTTGCCGGTAACGATGACATCAAACTGTGAAGGGTCGCGGACCAGCTGCATGGCGGCGTTATCCACGTACATGTGTGACAGTTCCACGTCGGAATATTCTTCGGCGTGAACCTGCGTGACCACCTCGCGCCACAGGCGTGAAACGGCCAGTACGTTAGCTTTATCCACAGAGCATACCCGGCCTGAACGCTTGCGCGCAGCTTCAAAAGCAATACGGGCGATGCGGCGCACTTCATTTTCGTCATAAACCATGGTGTTGTAGGCTGTGCGCACGCCGTCTCGCATTTCGTCACCCACGGGCTGGCCGAAGTAAATACCGCCTGTCAGTTCGCGTACAACCATGACGTCGATGCCTTTTGCAACAATATCAGGGCGCAGAAAGCATGCGCTGGCGAGTTCGGGAAACAGGGTGGCAGGGCGCAGGTTGGCAAAAAGACCAAGCGCCTTGCGGATTCCCAGCAGGCCCGATTCGGGACGCGCGGCACCGGTCAGTTCATCCCACTTGGGGCCACCAACGGCGCCCAGCATAACCGCATCGGCAGCTTTGCATGCGTCGATGGTGTCCTGCGGCAGCGGTGAGCCGGTTTCGTCAATTGCTGCTCCACCGATAAGGGCATCGGTAAATTCCATATCGTGGCCGAATTTTGCAGCCACAGCTTCAAGTACTCGAACGCCCTGTTCTATTATTTCAGGACCTATACCGTCTCCGGCAAGCAGGCATATGCGCATTTCCATTGTCTTGTCTCCTCAGACTATGTATGCAGCGCCGGAAGTCTCCGGCATTAACTGACTGTCCATAATGGCAGGCTGCCGTTGTTCCGGCAATGCTTAGTCCGCCATGCGGTTTTGCATCCGGCAGGTGGCTGGACGGCCAGTGATATGATTTATACAACCCCGAATCAGGGTTGTTGCATTACAAACATCGATGTGCCCTGTGGCACCTCAAGCATGCGCGCCACTACAGCGCATTTCGCTTTAAAGGCGAACCAGATAGGACGCAGCTCTTTGCGCAGCCCCTCAAAGTTGCCCTGACCTTTAGCCAGAACCACGTCGGCGTTCAGCAGTCGGGTGCGGAAAGCGAACGATAACCTGTCGGGCACTGCTCCGGGCGTATCCGCACTGGAGTCCACTGCCGTGCACAGGTCCGCCATTCCGTATTCGCGGGCGTCTTCCATAGTGGCATCGTTCAGCACAGGAACGTTGCGCACTGCGTAGGTGACCTCCAGCCCGAGTGCCTGAAGCTCTTCAACAAGCAGCGTGTCCAGCACTATTTCACCGCAGTTGTCGCCCAGAATGAGCACATTGTGTGCGGTTTCAAGTGCCTTTCGAAAAGCGGGATACTGGGACTGGCCCCAGTCCGCCGTATTTTCTGTCTGCAGAGCACCTTCCCAGTCAAACTCGATACCTGTTCCTGCATCCATGTAATTGCCGATGATGGCAATATTCAGGGCAGTATGCAGCGGGTCATCTGACTGGCGTATTTTGTGGCGGAGTTGCGGCAGAAGTGCCGCAGCCTGTTTGTTTGCCTGCTTTTTTACGGCAGCAAACGGGTCACGCACGCCTGTAAGCTCCGGCACAGCGGAATACAGCGGCCGTAGCATGGCAGGGGGACTGCCGCTGATGCCGGACTCGGCCACATGGGCAGCAAACCTGCGGACTACGCGTTCCTGAAGCTGTTCGTCGTCAGGAGCCGCAAGCCGCGCCACGCGCACGGCTTGCGCCATCATGCAGGGAAGGCACTCCAGCGCAGACTGCATCTATGCGGCTCCGGCTGAAAGGCGTTCGCGCACGTAGGGTACCAGCCCGCCCTTGTTCAGAATGTCACGCATAAAAGGCGGCAGAGGAGGGCAGTTGATGACGGTACCTGTGGTGCTGTTGGTAATCACACCGTTCTCCACATCAATGGAAATGGTATCGCCATCGTTGATTTTTTCCACATCGTCGCCGACTTCGATAAGGATAAGCCCCATATTGAAGCCGTTGCGGTAGAAGATACGGGCAAAACTGTGGGCAACCACAACAGGCATGCCTGCGCCGAGAATGGCGATAGGGGCATGTTCGCGGGAAGAACCGCAGCCGAAGTTTTTGCCGCCCACCATGATGTCGCCTTGTTTCACGCGGGCTACCCAGCCGTGCTCAAGGCCTTCCATGCAGTTTGCACCCAGCTCTGCCGGATCGGTAGTGACCAGAAAACGTGCCGGTATGATGGCGTCAGTATCTATGTGATCGCCCACTTTATGGGCTTTTCCGTTGTAGCTCATTGCAGATTCTCCTGTCTGTTTCAGGCTCTGTGCGCAGGTTAGATGTCGCGTGGGTCGGCAATTTCACCGGCCACGGCAGAGGCTGCGGCAACGGCAGGGTTGGAAAGGTATACCTCGGACTCAAGGCTTCCCATTCGGCCACGGAAGTTGCGGTTTGTGGTGGCGATGGCGCGCTCGCCGTCGGCCAGAATGCCCATGTGGCCGCCAAGGCAGGGACCGCAGGTGGCAGGGCCGACGATACAGCCCGCATCCATGAAGGTTTCGATAAGGCCTTCTTTAAGGGCCTGCTTCCAGATACCGGGGGTGGCGGGCAGCACGATGCAACGCACTTTTTTGTTTACCTTGCGTCCGCGCAGGATGGCGGCTGCTTCGCGCAGGTCGCTGATGCGCCCGTTGGTGCACGAACCGATAACTGACTGATGTACCTGTATACCACGCACTTCCGAAACATTTTTAACGTTTTCAGGTAGATGCGGGCAGGCAATCTGCGGAGCCATGCCGCTGACGTTGTAGTTCAGTTCGCGTTCGTAAACAGCGCCTGCGTCTGCTGCAAGCAGCTCGTCCTTGCGACCGCGTTCCGCCGTATAGGCCAGCGTTTTTGCATCGACAGGGAAGAGGCCGCATTTGCCGCCTGCTTCAATAGCCATATTGGCAATGGTCATACGACCTTCCACATCCATGGAGTCTACAACGGGGCCGTCAAATTCCAAAGCCTTGTACAGTGCACCAGCAACACCTATCTGGCCGATAAGATGCAGGATAAGGTCTTTGGCTCCCACATACTCGGGCAGCGTACCGTTGTAGGTTACACGGATGCTGGGCGGTACTTTGAACCATGTCTCGCCAAGAGCCATGGCTCCTGCTACATCGGTAGACCCGAGGCCGGTGGCAAATGCGCCAAGACCGCCATAGGTGCAGGTGTGGCTGTCGGCTCCCACTACTATGTCACCGGGGCCCACAAGGCCGAGTTCCGGCAGCAATGCGTGTTCCACGCCGGCCTCGCCGCCTTCGTAATAATGGGTGATACCCATCTCCGTTGCGAAGTCGCGGGTGTTTTTCACCTGAATGGCCGAATCAATATCCTTTTGCGGGGTGAAGTGATCCATGACAAGGGCAACCTTGTCTTTGTCAAACACCTTCGTGGCGCCCATGGCGCGGAAGGACTTGATGGCCAGAGGCGCTGTGATGTCGTTCGCCAGCGCCATGGATACACGGCACTGTACAATCTGTCCGGCTTCACCTACCTGCTGGTCGGTGTGCTTCTGCAGGATTTTCTGCGCAAGCGTATGGGCCATCTATTTGTCCTCCTGTTCTTTTTTGGCAAGCCTGTTCAAAGCGTTAAGATATGCTTTTGCACTGGCTGTAATGATATCTGCATCGGCGCCGCGGCCAACTGCCGCACTGCCGTTTTCCTGCAACTTTACGGTAACCTCACCCTGCGCATCCGTGCCGCCGGTAATGGCGTTGACCGAGTAGTGGCGCAGCTGCGGAGCGCGGCCCACGATCTGCGAGATGGCGTTAAACACAGCATCAATGGGGCCCACACCAAACGTGGTATGCTGGCACCTTTCGCCTGCCACTTCCATTACAATCGCGGCAGAAGGCGGCACACCCGTATCGCTGGCCTGTACGCTAAGGTGTATGAGCTTAAACTTATCGGGGATTCTGAAAACTTCTTCAAGCACAAGTGCTTCCATATCTTCATCGTAAATCTGCTTTTTTCTGTCTGCGAGCTTCTTAACCGCTTCGAACACAAGCTGGGTCTGTTCCGTATCAAGCTGATAGCCAAGCTCTTCAAGCTTTCCTTTGATGGCATTGCGGCCGGAATGCTTTCCAAGCACGATTTCAGTTTTGGTACGGCCTACGGATTCAGGCGTCATGATTTCGTAGGTTTCGCGGTTTTTCAGCATGCCGTCCTGATGAATGCCTGATTCGTGTGCAAAGGCGTTGGCACCCACTATTGCCTTGTTGGCAGGAATGGGCTGGCCGATGATCATGGACAACAGGCGGCAGGTGGGGAAGAGCTGCTCCGATTTGATGGAAGTTTCAAGGTTGTAATACCCTTGGCGGGTGCGCAGAGCCATGACGATTTCTTCAAGGGCTGCGTTGCCTGCACGTTCGCCGATGCCGGAGATGGTTACTTCGGCCTGACGTGCGCCGGCTTTGACTGCGGCAAGGGTGTTGGCTACGGCAAGACCGAGGTCGTTATGGCAATGCACGGAGAAAATGGCCTTATGGCTGTTGCGTGCATTTTCCATGACGTAACGGACCAGTGCGCCGAACTCGTCAGGCTGAGCGTAGCCGACTGTGTCGGGAATGTTGATGGTGGTTGCACCGGCGTCAATGGCGGTTTCGACCACGCGGGTCAGGAAGTCCCAATCCGAGCGCGAAGCGTCTTCGGCGCTGAATTCAACATTGAGGCAACGGCTGCTTGCATACCTGACGGCTTCTCGCGCCATTTCGATGACCTGTTCGGGCGACTTGCGGAGTTTGTGCTCCATGTGTACAGGCGAAGTGGCAATAAAGGTGTGGATGCGTGGCGCTACGGCACCTTTGATGGCATCCCATGCCCTGTCTATGTCGGGCTGGACTGCGCGGCAGAGACCCGCAACCTGTGCATTCTTAACGGCAGCAGCAATTGCTTTGACTGCTTCAAAGTCGCCGCTGCTTGCAGCAGGAAAGCCTGCCTCCATGATGTCCACACCTACGTTTTCAAGCTGACGTGCAAGCTGAACTTTTTCGTGGATGTTCATGGTGGCGCCGGGCGATTGCTCGCCGTCCCGTAATGTTGTGTCGAAGATGTACAATTTGTCAGCCATGAGGGTTCTCCTACGGCTTTGCGGCTTGTTTGCACCGCGATTTGGATCGAAAAGAAGTCGGGGTCGTCTTCCCTGCACCATGTGCCGGAAAGACTCATGATGCGCGTGAAGGCCCGGGAAGACTCCGCTTCCGGGTATCAGACTAGGGCGCTTGCTATCGGACTATACTAGGATAGGTCTCGTAGCAGCTTGGGATGACGACGGGGTAGGATGAAGAGTGTGTAAATGGGGCCGGAAATGAGGTAGCCCGCAAACACGAGGAACCCAAGGAGCTTGGGGTCCGAAATAATGAGGACGAACAGCAGAATGGCAGAAACCATAGAGCTGAACGGATGAGCTTTGATAAAGCCGTATTCTTTGAAAGAAGCGTAACGGAAACGGCTGACCATAAGGAAGCCGAGCACAAAAGTAAGGCCGAGGCAGAAGGCAGGGAATGCCGATGCGAATGCTTCGGGTACAAATGTGCTGAAGAAGATCAGCGCAGAAAGAGTGCAGCCTGCGGCCGGAATGGGCAGACCGATGAAAAACTTTTTGGATGTAACTGCAGTGGAGATGTTGAATCGCGCAAGGCGAAGCGCACCGCATGCGGCAAAAAGGAACGCCACAGCAATGCCGAGACGGCCGAAGCTGTGCAGCTGCCATGAGTACATCATAAAGGCAGGAGTGATACCGAATGCCACAAGGTCGCACAGCGAGTCGAACTGGACGCCGAATTCGCTGGCGGTGTTGGTCAGTCTGGCTACTTTGCCGTCCAGACCATCCATAAGGGCACTGAACAGAATGGCGAATGCGCACATTTCCACACGTCCTTCCGCAGCCCACAGAATACCGAGGAAGCCTGCAAAAAGGCTTGCCGTGGTAAACAGGTTGGGGAGGATATACACCCCTCTGCGGGCAGGTGTGGTTTGCTGTTCCATTCTATTCAAAATTCCTGTTGGCAGTCGGATGAACTTAAAGAGGCTTATTCCCCTTGTGAGTCCGCTTTGGCAGCGATCACGGTCTGACCTGCAAAAACGTGTTCACCCACTACGACTTTCGGTTCATACCCTTCCGGCAGATAAACGTCAACCCGCGAACCGAAACGTATCATGCCATAGCGTTCGCCGCGTTTGAGATTATCGCCTTCTTCCACCCGGCAGACAATGCGGCGGGCGATGAGTCCGGCAATCTGTACCATGCTCCAGTTTTTACCGTCTGCATCAATGATATCATAGGAGCAACGTTCATTGTCGGTGACTGCTTTGTCCCACGCTGCATTAAAGTATTTGCCGGGGTGGTACTTAATGGCATTCACGGTGCCGTCAACGGGAAAGCGGTTTACGTGTACGTTGAAAACATTCATAAAAATGCAGACGCACATGCGGGGCTCGCCGGTGAACGGGTCGGGCATGGGCTGCACTTTGATGATACGCCCGTCCGCAGGACTTACGCCAAGACCGGTGCCTGTGGGGACAACGCGTTCAGGGTCGCGGAAAAAGTGTACGCTGAACCAGCACAACAGCAGAAAGACAACTGCCACTAACCAGCAGTCAATAAGAGCGAATACCAGCGCGGCAAGCGCGGTCAGACCAATTACGGGAAACCCTTCGGGGGTGATGGAATAAGAAGCTTTCTGCATATCTGTTCCGGCCGGATATATCCGGCAACGTATTTGATGGTGAAAGGATGAAAGAATCGGTATGTCAATTCCCGGTAAAAAGCAAACAGGTTATCGGGCATCTGTTTCAAGGCGCAACACTGGCAGTACTTTTTTCATACCGTCACGAAATGTCGGATAACTTGTGTACAACAGGGTGTTCAGTCCGCGTGATGCGGCTCTGCCTATGTGACCCGCATTGTCATCAATAAATAATGCCCGTGCGGGTGCAACACCGCTTTTCCGGCAGATGAAATCAAAAAAATCCGGGTTACGTTTGTTGATTCCGATACGGAAAGAGTTGAACACAAGGTCAAAGCGCGCATAGATATGATGCAGTGCATCAAGCTCTTCCAGCCAGTTTGTCTGGTCGCTGGCAATTATGGCCCGTATTCCCATGCAGCGAACGGCATCAACGGCATCCAGCATGTATAAGCGTATCAGAAATCGTGAAAGAATTTCTTCCCGCAAATATTCGTCAGTGCCGTTGATGCCTGTTGCGTCTCTGAATTTTGTCCAGAAATCAGCTTCAGACATAGCACCGTTGACGTAGCCGTTGTTGTAACAGATGTTCACCGCGTGTTGCAGCGTGGCTTCAGGGTCCTTGCCGTAGCGTTTACCCAATGCATACAGGCCATTGACGAAGCCTTCTTCGGCGATTACGCCTCCGAAATCAAAAAATACAACGTCGATGTCATGAACGGTGGTATGCTCTGCGTGCATGTGGGGCATTCTCCCTGTCTGATTCTGTAAAATACCTTACACACATACTAACCAATAAGCAGGAAAGCGCAACATGTCTGAAAGGATACGTATAGGAATCAGTTCGTGCCTGCTGGGCAACCAAGTCCGGCATGATGGCGGACATAAGTTTGATTCGTATATTGTTAATGTTCTCGGGCGGTACCTTGAGTTTGTTCCTGTCTGTCCCGAGGTGGAATGCGGGTTGCCAACCCCGCGTGAGCCTATGCGTCTGGCTGGCGATGTTGATTCCCCCCGTCTGATGACCAGCAAAACATGGCAGGACAAGACGGATCAAATGCAGGACTGGGCAAGAAAGAAAGTCAGTGAGCTTGAATCTGAAGATTTGTGCGGTTTTATTTTTAAACGCGCGTCACCTTCTTCGGGGATGGAGCGGGTAAAGGTGTACCCATTTAAAAATCCGCAGGAAGAAAAAAATGTAGGAGCCCCTGTGTTAAAGGGGGTGGGAATTTTTGCCCGTGAGTTCATGGAGCGTTTTCCACTGCTGCCGGTGGAGGAAGAAGGGCGGCTGAACGATCCTTTGCTCCGTGAGAATTTTATCGAGCGTCTTTTTGTGGTTAAACGGTGGCGCGATGTTCTTGCAGGCGGTCTTACCGCTGGTGCGGTTGTTGAGTTTCACACTCGTCACAAGCTGCTTTTGCTTGCACATTCTCAGGAAAAATACCGGGAGATGGGCAGACTGGTTGCCGCGGTGAAAGAGTATGATCTGGATGATTTTCGCAAACTATATGAAGAAAAGTTGATGCAGACCCTTGCTGTCAAGCCTACTCCCCGAAAGCATGCGAATGTGCAGCAACATATAATGGGTTATTTTCGTAAGCAGCTGACGACGGATGAAAAACAGGAATTGCTGGAAGTTATCGAGCTGCACCGCACCCGTGTAGTGCCGCTTGTTGTTCCTGTAACTCTCTTGAATCATTACGTTCGCAAGTATGGCGAGCCATACCTTGCAGGCCAGTATTATCTTAACCCTCACCCGATAGAATTAAAGTTGCGCAATCATATTTAGGGTTATTACCTAAAAAAATATAAGCCATATCGCTTATAGTTTTGCTATCCTTCTTGTCATGAATACCTGAACCATGTATGTAACTTATACTGGTACTAGCGGTTTATTGACTCTTAGGAGGAGCCACGTGAACAAAAGCGAACTGGTGAAAATGCTGGCAGAGGAACACAACCTGTCTCAAGATGAAGCAGTAATGGTTGTTAATACTTTTTTCGATTCCGTGCGTGATGCACTGGTCGAAGGGGACAGGGTCGAAATTCGCGGTTTCGGTTCTTTCAAGGTCAAAGAATATAAGGGCTACGTCGGGCGCAACCCCAAAACTGGTGACAGTGTGAAAGTTGCTCCTAAACGGCTGCCTGTATTCCGCGCCGGCAAGGAAATGAAGGAACTGGTAAATCCGTAGTCAGCAAGCTTGCCGTGTTTTACATAGGGCAGCTCCTGACTGGTAAAAGGGGCCAGCTATGGCCGATACAGATGAAAGACAGGGTTGCAGGATGCAGAGCACGGCTTTGGCAAGACATGGTTTGCCTGATGCCTTGGCCGAGTGTGATTTGCCTCATGTGCATTTAAAAATCGGCGAGGGTATTGTTACCCGCAAGGCTTTGCTTATTTCCACGGTTCTCGGGTCGTGTGTCTCGGTGACTTTTTTTCATCGCGACTTACGGCTGGGCGGAATTTTTCATGCCATGCTTCCTAGCGTGGGTGACAGCTATTCTGTTCAGAATGATCCGTGTCGGTATGTCGATACTGCCATTGAAGCGGTATACGGCAACTTTGAAAAGCGCGGATTGAATCCGTCTGAAGTGGAAGTAAAGCTGTTCGGCGGCGCTTTCAGTATGGGCCTGAAAGAAGAATATCCGGACAGATGCGTAATCGACGTGGGCGGTCGCAATGTCAGCCGCGCACGGGAAGTCTTGGCAGATAAGGGCTTGATGATTATCGGAGAACAGGTGCAGGGCAGTCGCGGACGCAAGCTTCTGTTCAACACTGCAACGGGCGAGGTGTGGGTAAAGCTGCTCAGCAATCAGGCCAACTTGCAGGCCCGAAAGCAGGAAGCAAGAGCTCGGGCAGAAAATACCATTTCCTCAGAATAATATTTACCGGCCTGACCGCCGTGCGCCAATGCGCCGGATAAGACCAGAAAAAACACCCCGTGTTATACGGGGTGTTTTTTTGTCTTCAGTATGGGGTAGGCTAAATGATGTCGGACAAAATCCGCGTAAAACGGTCGCGCACTCCGGAGGCAATCTGACTTTGCGTTACATTGCGTCCACCAGCGTATACAGCCACGGTTGTTGATATTGACTGAGACGGCTTTATGGCTGTTTCTGTTTTGAGGGGCTCGGCGCTGCCGTCAAAGAGGATGGTGGATTTCCCGTGCTTTTTTTTGTGCTGCATGGTCTGAACAATGATCATGGCGGCGACTACATATGTGTTGTCTGAAACGTGCGAGCCAAGCACCGCACCTGCGAAATCACCTGCTATGGTGCCGACAAATGCTCCTGAACTCTGATGCGGCGCGTATCCCGCAAGACCTCCGGCGGTTGCGCCCCGCAGCCCTAATGGAGTTGCGTTTGTATGGGTACGCTGGTCGGAATTGTCACTGCTAATTGTACGGCGGTTTGAATATCAAACGTGCTGGAAAAAAATGTTTCCGGTGTAAATCGACGAGATAGTACTGGACGGTGGCAGAACGGTTCGACTCCATCTCCAGACGTGTGGCCGTATAGTTTTTTACAACGGGCGTTTCAATGTAGGGTGGAATTTCCTTCAGCCTTTCATAGGCTTCTTCCGGTGTTACGTCATTCGTTGTGCCCAGAGCATCGGCCAGTGCCATGGTCAGCGGGGCAAACGTATATAATCCTCTGGAACGGCCCTGTTTGGCTTTCAGCCTGTCAATTTCGATTATTGCCTTCAGATATTCAGGATGTTCTTCTTTCTTGTAACCGGTGATGACGGAAGAAGTGATCCCCTTGGCGTCATAAATGTCACGGCGAATTGCAGCGCTGCTGACGTTTATAATGCACAGGTACCGCGATTGTCTCTGGCTGCCGGAGGCAAGTGCAGGCTCCAGATGTTCACTGCGGATGCTGAACGGAAGGTCAGATTCTATGGCAATGGGAAATTCGATTTGTCCATGTTTGAGCAGTGTCGGCTGGTTACCTGTACAAATGTGAGGGAGATGTCTTCCGGTGCGGCATGTGTAAAGCCTGCCTGCCACGTTTACATAAACGCTTGCAACTTTTCTTTGAAGCTGGCTTTGCTGGCAGGCTTTGGAAGAAGCGAATTGTAGTGCAGGCTTGCAGGCTTGTTTGGAACATCAGACGGCAGAAAAGAGCCGTAGGTGGCGTGGGATGTGGCAAGAGCCGGTGCCGGAGCACTTTTCAGCCGTTGCAAAAGGTCAGGCTTTATCTGCTGCAGAAACAAAGGGGCATCAATGTCTACAGGGTATACGTCAAAGAATGACGCTGCCGCGTCCAGAGGGTATGCGGCAAAAACCTCGGCAGTATACACCGTTATCTGCTGGCTGAGGCCTGAAGATTGCTTTTGAAGTGCCATTGCAGTGCCGGAATCGTACTGTGGTAAGGATAGGATAGTATGCGTCTGTAATTGCAGTAGAGCTGTTCGGGCGTTTTCGGCTATGGCTTTTATGGCAGGCCATCCATGCGCAGGCACAGGCCAGACTGTACCGGCCAGCTGAGTGCGCGCTTCTTCGGCTGGTGTTACAACCACAGGCCGGAGACCCGCGGCCAGAGCATTCATTGCAGCTTGAACTTCAGGTTCGTGTGGCTGAGCAGTAATGACGGATTGCTGGTTGTTGAACAGGTGTGAAGCTTTGATAAACTTCCCTGTCTGTATCAGATCTGCAAGGTGTTCTGCAGGCGTAAAAAATGGTGAGTAGGCTTGATTACCTGTGCGGTCTGATGCCGTCTGGCAGCCGGCCATCAGCAACATGCAAAGGCATAGAAAAGCCGGAATCGTGTGCCTCATGCCATCCCCCCGTTTTCTGCACGTGTTCTTCGTGTTGAAAAATTTCAATATGGGTAGATGATTAGGCTGATGATGCAAATGCCTGTATCGGTAATCGCGTTCGGGGTGCATTAAAAAGCCCGTCCGGTGAAGCGGACGGGCTTTATAACTGGCAGTGGGCTTGCCAGAGGCTGTGCACGGGCCGTCAGAAGGGCACGGCTATGAGGAAGGAGTTGCCAGTAACCGTCACTGCCATTGGACGGTTCGGGGTGTCTGGCATCATGCGCTTTGACTTTTAGCCGGCCGTGACCTGCCTGATTAGGGATGGTCTTTATATTTGTTCTGGGTGTGTTCGGTGCCGGAGTGGCAGGGAGCACAGTCCATTTTGCCTTTCGCAATGGGAGACTCTTTGCCGGAGCCGTGGCAGCTGTTGCAGTATTCAACCGATTCAGGGTTTTTGTACTGCTTTACAAACGCACCGGTAATCTTGGCGTTCATAATTTCAACTGCCATTTTAGAAACGTCAGCAGTGATGCGTGCGCAACGTTCGCTGCGCTCTTTGCTCTTGTCTGCAAAGCCGGTTTCGTAACACCACTTGCTTACAGAAATATGGCACAGGGGAGAGTTGGCGATGCTGGTGGGCAGGTCGCCTGCAACACCCTTGGCAGCGGGGCCGGGGTTGTAAATGGGGAACGCGGTCTGTTCGTACCAGCGGTACAGGTCGTTTACCATGGCGTCGCGTTCTTTGCGGCCCCAGAAAAGTGCATATGCACTGGCGGCGCCAAGCAGTGCGCCACAGATGGTCGCCCATCCGGAAATGCCGCTTTTGCCGACTTCAAGCATGCTGAAGGGGAACTGATTGTAGGGTGCACCGTGTTTTTCCGCCATCACGCCGACGATGCTGTAAAATACGCCGTAACCACAGCCGTATCCTTTGTGCCAGTAACCATCATATGCTACTGCCGCACATTCTGCAGGATCAAGAACATGTGCCTTCCAGCCGAAGGGCTGTTCTTCAAACTGAAAACGTGCAGCGGCACCGGGTGCTGCGGCGTGTGCCTGATTGGTCATGCCGGCTCCGGTTACGATTGCTCCACCTGCAACAGCTCCTGCTACAAGGCTTCCCCCTACTACGCCAAGAGCTTTACGACGGCTCATAATGGTCATGATGAATCTCCCTTTATTCAGCATGCGCGCCAAGAGTTTTGATGTGCGTGCATTAGAAATGTTGTGAAATGCACATGTGCAACGGACGTGCCAGTTTGTACGTTTTTTTCACAAGACTTATAAAACAAAGGGTTAGTGTGTGCTGACCCGTGGTAGAGGGACTTTGGCTAGTGTTTCTTGTGCATAGTTTGACTTGCACATGTAAACTTGTGTTTGCAAATTTAAAAAATTGCGTGTCTGAAAATGTACAGAACAGACTGTTTTAATAGAAGGAGTGCAGGCGATGAATCGAAAAAGGACATTTTCTGGGTAAAAACTGCAATCTTTTGTTTGCAGTTGTGCTGTCGTCATTGATTGCTGATTGTGAAAAAAATAATCTGGTGGTGTGATTGTTTTGGCTTATCTTAAAACTACTGTGCAGGGCGCAAACTAGTGCATGATTTGCCGGAATATGTAGCTTATGTGGTTTGTTGAAAAAAATGTGTCTTGTATAATGGTAAGGTAAGAAGGAAATAGTATGCACACGTGCTGATGTACTGCTGTGGAAGTATTAAAACCATGAGCAGTGCAGAGTTGGAATACTTGTAAAGTAAAATGCAGCTGCGAAATTATATATTTCGCAGCTGCATGAGTTTTTTTAGAGGCGTGTTAAAAAGTCAGCTGTGACCATCCGGTCTGGATCATATGGGTTACAGGTTCACCCACATATAATACATCAAGCCCTAAAGCTTCAAGGCGATCTGCCACACCATAGTTGTCAGCGCAGGCGCGGCAAGCCCATAGTTCCACTCCTGCATCACGCAGGCGTGGCAACTCTGCCTGTATGGTAGGGTCTTCCGCCAGCAGTCTTGCACTGGGACCCCATGCGATGATGCGGACTTCATCCCACCATCCTTTGGGGCGGCTGTTGCCGCCGTACATAAATACCAGATTATGAGCGACTTCAGGGTCGCTGCTGCTCCAGATGATAAAGAGTTTCCGGCCGGTGCTCATATGTGTGTCTCCACGGCGGCAAACCGTTGTCTTACAGGGATCTTGTCAGGCCGTTTGTTCAGGTCCGCTTGCACCTGACAGGCAGAAGTCCCGCTATGTTTTCACACCTGCCCCTTCTGGGTTGCCTGACTTTGCGCTACGTTCTTTCCGGTTCAGGCGCGGTGTATATGCTGTTGTGCCAATTAGCTGGTGCAAAGGTAATGCGCTTCGCTCACGGTCAGCACGTGTGTTTTGCTTCCTGCGTTTCAGCGTTATCCAGCATCATATCAAAGTGGAAGATGTCATCGTCAAAGTCTTTGGTAACTTCAAAGCCGAGAGTGCGCGCAAGTTCGATCATTCCCTTATTGTCAGCCAAAGCTTCGCCAATGATGCGTTCCGTTCCGCGCGACTTCAGATAACGGATGATTTTGTCCATAAGCAGCCTGCCAAGTCCCTGCCTTTTGAGGTCCGAGCGTACGGCAACTGCAAATTCTGCACGGGAGTTGTCCGGTGCAATCATGGCACGGGCAACGCCCAGCGTTTTGATTTCGCCCTCGGGTGATGGGCCTTTTGCGATAAAAGCCATCTCGCGGTCGTAGTCGATCTGGGTAAGCTTTACCATTTCAGCACGGGGCAGCGTTGCCACGTTGCCGAAAAAGCGGAAGCGCCTGTCCTGAGCGCTCATGTGCTCCAGAAACTCCCAGTGATCGGGTTCGTCTTCCGGCCTTATGGGGCGCAAGTCTACTATATCGCCGTTCACAAGGCGTGCACATTCTTCCTGTTCGCGCGGATACGGGCGAATGGCAAGCTGCTCTGCGCCTGTCGCCGTTGACCATGCAATGCGCACATGGGCATCAAGAGCAACCAGACCGTCTTCATCCACAAACAGAGGATTGATTTCCATCTCGAATATTTCAGGAATATCGATGATGAGCTGTGAAACCTTGACCAGAGTCAGTTTGATGGCTTCGGTGTCAACCAGCGGTTTGCCGGAGGCATCATGCAATCGTGTGGAAACACGTGTGCGCGAGATGGCCTCTCCGGCAAGGTTCATGTTCAGCGGGGGCAGCGCGGTACTGATGTCCTGCACAATGTCTGCTTCCGGCCCGCCCTGACCGAATCGGATAATGGGCCCGAATACAGGGTCGGTCGCGGTTTCTATAAGCAGTTCATGAGCATTGGCGCGGCGGCACATGCGCTGCACTGTGTATCCGTTAATGCGTGCAGAAGGTATCTGGATGCGCAGCCGTTGCATCATGGCGGATGCAGCTTCCAGCACGTCGCCGTCGGATTCCAGATCAAGCGCGACACCGCCTGCCAGCGTTTTTCTGCGGATGTCCGGCGATTCCACTTTAAGGGCTACGGGGTAGCCCATTTCTTCTGCGGCGCGTACTGCGGCATGGACATCCGGTACTGTTCGAGTCTCCGGTATGGTGATGCCGTAGGCTTGCAGAATGGATGTTGTTTCGGCAACGGTCAGCACCTGTCGGTGCTCATCAAGTGCTTCATTGATAACCAGACGGGCTTTGGAAACATCGGGTTTGAAATTTTCCGGCAGCGACGGGGGCGCTTCTACCAGCATTTCCTGATTTCGCCTGTACTGAACAAGGTTAAGGAATGCCCGCACTGCATTATCAGGCGTAAAAAATGAAGGCAGTCCTGCCTTGCGGAATGTTTCACGCGCTTCTGCGGCATCGTCGATACCTAGCCAGCTGGTAAGCACAACTTTTTTAGTTTTTTTGCAGGCTGCGGCTACGCTTTCGGCCACGGAACCGCTGTTGGCGTAAATGCTGGGCACGTGCATCACCAGTACCGCATCCAGACTTTTGTCTTTAAGCAGCACCTTGAGCGTTCGCGCGTACATATCGCCGTCTGCACCGCTTTTGATGACAAGGGGGTTCCAGTATGACCAGTCGCCGCGCAACTCGTTATCCAGCACCTGACAGGAGTCTTCGCTTAAATCCGCCAGCTTGCCGCCGCCGGCCAGCAAAGTATCGGTAGCCAGAAATCCCGGGCCACCCCCGTTGGTAAGAATAGCCAGCCTGTCGCCTTTCAACGGGGTGGAGCGGGCCAGTGTTTCCACCGTGTCAAACAAGCTGTCGATATCAAATACGCGCAGCATACCCGCGCGGCGAAATGCGGTGTCATAAACGTCATCGGAGCCCAGCGGCAGGCCGGAATGCGCTGCCGCTGCACTGGCTGCGGCTTCTGATTTGCCGGACTTCATGACCAGCACAGGTTTGTTGCGGGCAAGGGCCCGCGCGGCAGACATAAACTGGCGCGCAGCTGTGATCGTTTCCAGATACAGAAGTACGGCGCGGGTGTTCGGATCGTTGTTCAGGTAGTCCAGCATGTCGGCAAAGTTTATGTCGTACCTGTCTCCGAGAGAAATAAAGTGCGAAAAACCGATGCCTTTGGACGTTGCCCAGTCCAAAACCGATGTGAAGAGCGAGTCTGACTGGGAGACAAACGCGATTTTGCCGGGCAGTGCTTCGCGGTGTGCAAGGCTGGCATTGATGCCGATGGAAGGGTTTATAAATCCTAGGCAGTTAGGGCCAAGCACGCGCATTCCGTGCGCCTTGGCTATATCCATAAGCGTTGTGCGCTGTACTTCGCGCTTGTCTCTGTCAAAGCGGAAGAAACCATGTGAAAGCAGCACGACAGCCTGCGTACCGCGTTTGCCGAGTTCCGCAAGATAAAAAGGAGTGCGCTCCGCATCGCTGCAGATGACAGCCAGATCGGGCGTGATGGGCAGCGTATCGATTTCGCTGTAACTTTCCATACCCATGACCGGTTCACGGGTTTCGTTCACGGGAATTACCGGCCCGAGGAAAGAACCCTTGAGCAGGTTTTCCATGACAATCCGGCCCGGTTCACCGGGGCTGTCGGTTGCGCCTATGACCGCAACAGACGTGGGTTTGAACATCTGCTCCAGAACGGAAGAATTCACATCACACCCCGCGCTTATAGAAGGTTGAACCGTTGGTGGCTATGTACGTGCCACTCACGGAACATATTTTCACGGTGAAAGGCATAAAGTCAATTTGAACGGACAGAATCGACCGTTCACCGAAAATCAGGCGTATCGGTCTTCGCATGACTTTTGATGCAGTGTATACAAAAAACTATCCGTAAGCATCTTCCGTTTGGAAGGGAGAAAGAAATCCGCCGTCAGGCAGAAGGAGAACCGTATGAGCCAGACAAATATTGAAAGCATGCTGGATGAAAAGCGACATTTCGAACCACCTTTTGCCGGACGTGAGACCGCGCATGTGCGCAGTATTGAAGAATATCAGGCGCTGTACAAGCAGGCGGACGAAGACCCTGAAGGCTTCTGGGGAAAGCGCGCCACAGATCTGCTGGACTGGTTTCAGCCATTTGACCGTGTGCTGGATGCAGACATGCACAAGCCAGATATTAAATGGTTTACCGGCGGCAAGCTGAATGTTTCGTATAACTGTATCGACAGACACCTGACGCGTGGCAGGCGCAATAAGGCTGCAATTATCTGGCAGGGCGAGCCGGAAGAAGATGTGAAAGTCTATACCTACCAGATGCTGCATGACGAAGTGTGCCGCTTTGCCTCCGTGCTGCGCCAGATGGGCGTAAAAAAAGGCGACCGTGTTGCCTTGTATATGCCCATGATTCCGGAACTTGCGTTTGCCATGCTGGCTTGTACCCGCCTTGGGGCAATTCATTCTGTTGTTTTTGCAGGTTTTTCTGCTGTCAGTTTGCAGAACCGCATTCAGGACTGTGAAGCAAAAGTGCTGGTAACTGCCGATGCCGTTCTGCGTGCGGGGCGTAAGATTCCGCTTAAGCCCAATGTTGACGAAGCGTTGAAGCAATGCCCCAGCGTTGAAAAGTGCATCGTGGCACGCCGCGGCGGGTTGGATATTGAAATGCAGGAAGGCCGCGACCTGTGGTGGCACGAGCTTGCATCTGACCCTGAACTTGATGTGCTTTGCCCCTGCGAAGAGATGGATGCGGAAGATCCGCTGTTTATTCTGTACACCAGCGGCTCAACCGGAAAGCCCAAAGGCGTCGTGCATACAACCGGCGGCTACCTGACATACGCCGCGCACTCCACGCAGTGGGTTTTTGATTTGCACGATGATGATGTGTACTGGTGCACCGCCGATGCAGGCTGGATTACCGGTCACTCTTATATCGTATACGGCCCTCTGGCGCTGGGCGGAACATCGCTGATGTTTGAAGGCGTACCCACGTGGCCGTCACCTGACAGGTTCTGGCGCATTGTTGAAAAGTTCCGAGTAAATATTTTTTATACCGCACCTACTGTTGTGCGTTCGCTGATGCGCGAAGGCGTTGACTGGGTGCAAAAGCATGATCTTTCTTCGCTGCGCGTACTCGGCTCGGTTGGTGAGCCCATCAACCCCGAAGCATGGATGTGGTACCACGACCATATCGGTGGCGGTAAGCTGCCTATCGTTGATACATGGTGGCAGACGGAAACAGGCGGCATTATGATTTCTGCTTTGCCGTACGCGACAACGCTTAAGCCGGGTTCGGCTACGTTCCCGCTGCCCGGTATCGATGCCGCCGTAGTAAACGCGGAAGGCCAGCCGGTGGGCGACAACGAAGGCGGTTATCTTGTCGTTCGTAAGCCGTGGCCCGGCATGCTGCGGGGTGTGTACGGCGACCCTGAGCGTTATCGCCAGACTTACTTCGAGCGCTTTTCCGGTATGTACGAATCCGGTGACGGCGCAAGAAGAGACGACGAAGGCTACATCTGGGTTATGGGACGCCTTGATGACGTTATTAACGTATCCGGTCACCGTATGGGCACGGCAGAAGTTGAATCCGCACTGGTTGCACACCCTGCTGTTGCAGAAGCCGCTGTAGTCGGCATGCCGCACGCCGTGAAGGGCGAAGCGATTTATGCGTATGTTACGCTGTCTGCCGATGAAGAAGAATCTGAAGAGCTGCGCGCAGAACTGCGCACTTGGGTGCGTAAGGAAATCGGCCCTATTGCCACACCGGAAGTGATCCAGTTTGCCGATGGTCTGCCCAAGACCCGCAGTGGTAAAATTATGCGGCGCATCCTGCGCAAGATTGCCTCGGGTGTAACGAATGAGTTCGGTGATACTTCCACCTTGTCTGATCCCGGCGTAATCACCGACCTGATTGACGGTCGTCTGGAGCTGACTGGAAGATAAAAATAAGCCCGCCGTCTGCTTTGCAGGCAGGCGGGCTTTTTACGCCAGCCTCGCATCGTGCCGCGATAATCCTTTGGAATATGCGGAAGCAGGCACAGCAGAAAAATTATTCAGAGAGTTCGTCCGGCGAAGATGATTCTGTCCTTTTGTTGACGACGAATTACAGCCTTTTACAGCCTTATCCCCTCTGGTCACTGGCCCGCAGCAGAACGCTGCGGGCCTTTCTGTGTTTCAGGGGACGTAGCGCAAGGGTTTTGTGACGAGTGTGAGTTTTCTGCTGGCTGCTGTATTACTCACCAGAGGTGTGGTACAATGAAGAACGCTTTTCACCTGCTGTACCCATAACATTTCCGGAGGAAGCTCGTGCTGCCTGCCAACCCGCTGCTTATAGAAACCATTCTGGCCCGCATGCCTGTGGGAGTTATGATTATTGGTGCAGACGGCAATATTGCCCAGACAAATCCTGCGCTTACCGGAATGCTGGGTATCCCTATGCACGAAATGTTGGGTAAGGGGTGGGCAGAGCTGTTTATGGCAGAGGGCAATAACCTTGAATTTAATCAGGTGATTGTGGATGTTATCCATAAGGAGCTTGAGTTTCTCAGCCGGTCTGTCGCGTATGTTGACCCTGCGGGTACAGAGCGTGAACTGGGGATATTGTCCTGCTTTATCAAGCAGAGTGATGAAGTGGCCGGCATTGTGTTGTTGTTTCAGGATGTGACAGAGCTTGCCCGTATGCATGCCGCAGAACGGCATATGTTTAAGGAAATGCTGCGGCTTGAGAGGGAACGTGAAGAAGGGCTGCGCATTCTTGCCAGCGCTGTGGCACATCAGGTGCGTAATCCGAATACTGTTATCGGCGGCGTGGCTGGAATGCTGCAACGCCAGTATGCCGAGGATGCTCCCCTCAGCCGTATGCTTGATGTCATAAGGCAGGAAACGTTCCGGCTGGAAGCTATGGTGACAGAAGTTTCATCGTTTGCCGCCATTTCCGCTTCCGAACCGCAACTCATTCATTGGGATAGCTTTCTGGAAAGCTGGGCTGCTGCCAGGAGGGTGCAGTCCGGCGAGGCGCATATTGAAGTAAGGGGCAACGGGATGCAGTCCGTAGTCTTCGTTGACCTGCTGACTCTGGTTCTGGATGAACTGTACGATAATGCCCGAAGGTTTGCCACTACAGACAGGGGGCTTCTGGTAAAGCTGGATGTCGTAGAAGAAGGGGGCTGGGCTGCATTGTATATGCAGGATAACGGTAAAGGACTTGATCTGACCACGTTGCCGTTTTTATTTGATCCGTTTTTTACGTCGCGCAGTGACGGTGTGGGCATGGGCCTGTGCAAGGTGCGCCGGTGTATGATGGTTCACGGTGGCACTATCGAGGCAGGCAATGTACCGCAGGGCGGGGCACGGTTTATCATGCGGTTTCCACCGCGCACTCTGGAGCTGCAAGCAGGTCCAAAGAGTACTGAAAGCCACACTTAACCCGGCAGCAGGGCGGCATTATGTCCGTTCCGGAGTCATGTTGTTTACGGCAGCTGAGTGGTGTTAACCGGCAAGCCGTATAGCCTTTACAGTCTGTCCAGCAGCGTAGACGTGCGCAGACTGCTATGATGAAAGCATGGCGCGTGGTACTGGTGTTATATTGTTTTGCTGCAAATCGGGTATATGTTTTTTCAGGTTTATTTTGGATGCTGTTTTACAGCTATAGCTTTTGGCAGAAAAAAAGCCCCGCGGAAATTCCGCGGGGCTTTGCTTGTCGGTGCTTAGTAAGCGTGGGGGGATTCGAGGTCTTTGTCGGTGATCTTGAAGGAGAACACCGAGAACACCCATGCCTGATAACCGATAACAATCGGCACACAGGAAAGGGATACACCCAGCATGATTTTGAGGGTTAATGCGCTGGACGCTGCATTTGCAATGGTAACGCTGAAAGCGGGGTCGATGCTGGACGGAACGAGTGCGGGGTACATGCCCAGCACGCCGAACATCGTAACGCATACGATGGTTATGGAGCTGCAAACCCAGGCCATGCCTGCGGATTCTCCGTGGATGAAGAATCTGGTGGTCACCAGCATTGCCACTGCAAGGAACAGAATGGCCAGCAGCGGCGGGAAGGTGAAGTAGTTGCTGTACAGATTGGTATAAACACCGGTAGCAGCAAGGAAGGCCACTGCTGCAGCCAGCAGGTACGGCCACAAGCCGCGGGCGGTGGCAATGGCACGGTCATGAATCGTGCCCGAAGACTTGACAGCAAGCCACAGAGCGCCGTGAACGGAAAACATCAGTACAAACAATACGCCGCCCAGCAGACCATAGGGGTTCAGCAGGGTGAACAGAGTGCCCTGATATACGCCGTCGGCGTCGATGGGGATGCCCATGAACAGGTTGGCAAAAGCCACACCCAGCAGCAAAGCGGGAACAAAGCTGCCAAGGAACTGGAACACATCCCATACCTTGCGCCATGCGTCAGAGTCGATTTTGTTACGGAACTCAAACGATACAGCGCGGAATATAAGAGCGAACAGCAGAATAAGCAGCGGCGCGTACAGTGCGCTGAACATTACTGCATACGCCTTGGGGAAAGCGGCAAAAGTAACGCCGCCAGCGGTAATCAGCCATACTTCGTTGCCATCCCAGAAGGGACCGGCAGCATTATAGATGGTGCGTCTTTCGGTTTCATTCTTGGTAATGAAGGGCAGCAGCGTACCCATGCCGAGGTCGAACCCGTCAAGCATGAAGTAGATGGCCCAGAGAACGCCCCAGATAACAAACCATGTGGTTTCCAACATACTATAATTCCTCTGGTGTACTTGTTCTTCAGGTTATCCGTTCAGCCTAGGCGGACTGAGGACCTTTCTTTGCGTATTTCTTCAGCAGGTAGATATCGAGGATACCCAGAATGGAGTAGACCACGACAAAGGCGATGACAGATGTTGCCACCGACTCTACCGGCACGGGTGAAACCGCATCCGATGTGCGCATCATACCGTAAACAATCCACGGCTGACGGCCTACTTCAGCTACGTTCCAGCCTGCCATGATGGTGATGTACGGCAGCGGAATGGTGTAGATGAGCGACTTCAGAAGCCACGGTTTTTCTTCCAGCTTGTTGCGCCACAACCATGCAAGGCCTGCAAGGATGGGGAACAAAGTGCCGAGACCGACCATCAGACGGAACGAAAGGAAGGTCAGCAGAACAGGCGGCCGGTCTTCTTTGGGGAAGTCTTTCAGGCCGACAACTTCTGCGTTGGGATCGTTGAACGCCAGCAGAGACAGCACGTTGGGAATGCCGAAGGCCTGAATGGCGTTACCTTCGTTTTCCTCATCAGGTACTACCAGCAGGTACATGGGAGCACCGGACTGGGTTTCCCAGTGGGATTCCATGGCGGCAAGCTTTGCAGGCTGCAGTTTTGCTACCGTGTTACCGTGGTTGTGCCCCTGAACGGCCACCAGCACGGCAAAGATAAGAGCGAAAACAGCACCCAGACGGAACGAACGGTTGAAGAAATCAAGCTCGTTCTTGCGCAGGATGTGCCATGCGGAAACGCCCAGCACAAAGAAGCCTGCAAGCATCCACGCTGCAAAAATGGTGTGGAAGTACTGGCCCCATGCAAAAACGTTGGTCAGCACTTCGTAAAAACTGTCGAGTTCTGCGCGGCCGTTGCGCAGTACGTAGCCCACGGGGTTCTGCATCCAGCCGTTGGCCAGAATGATCCACAGGGCAGAGATGTTGCTTGCTACGGCAACAGCCCAGATGGCGAAAAGGTGAACTCTTTTAGATACCTTGTCCCACCCGAAGTGCCATACTGCAAGGAAGGTTGATTCAAGGAAGAACGCCACCGTGGCTTCAATGGCAAGCAGAGACCCGAAGATGTCACCGACATATTCGGAGTAACGCGACCAGTTGGTGCCGAACTGGAATTCCAGTGTGATACCGGTGACAACGCCGAGTGCAAAGTTGATGAGGAACAACTTGCCCCAGAATTTGGCCATACGCTTGTATACTTCGTTGCCGGTGCGCACGTACTGGGTTTCCATGATGGCAATCATCACAGACAGGCCGAGCGTAAGCGGTACGAAGATAAAATGGAAAAAGACGGCTATGGCAAATTGCAGCCGTGACAGCAGGACGACATCCATACGGTCCCCCTTTTGCGGTTACGGATCGTGGCGTTAGCCGGAACCGCTCAGGTTAAAGGTGTAAATAATCAGCTCCTGAGGAGCAAACGAGCTCTCAATTAAAAAAAGTTATTATTAGTAAAAGTCTACCCTTGCAAGCCTTTTAATAAAAAAACTTACAGGTTTCTCCGGCTCAAGGCCAGAGATAACTTTTGTAGTTATAACAAGTTTTTTAAAAAGTGGTAACAAAAAAAGTGACCGCGAGGGTCACTTTTTAATTTTGTCATATGCTGAGCGTACAGTCTAATGATCGCAGGTGTTTGCTCCTGCTGTAAGCGTGCCTTGCATCCATGCGCTTACCACCTCGTCCGGAGTGCCGCCCTGAATGCCGGTTACCACGTTTATGCCATGCCCTGTAAACAGGGACTGTGCTCTGGCTCCCATACCACCGGCCAGAACCATGTGGACTCCCTGCTCGGAGAGGAATCTGGGCAATACTCCGGGCTCATGCGGGGGCGGGGTGACATTGACTGTTTCCAGCACCGTTTTTGCGGCGGTGTCTGCGGTAACAATGGCAAACTGTTCGCAATGGCCGAAGTGCTGGCACAGGCTGCCGTTTGCCAGAGGAAGCGCAATACGCAACTGCCCGTTTACCTCCGGTGCGGGAACAACTCCCGTTTTTTCCTGAAGGGTACCGGCATGAGCCAGCAGCGGCTTTACTACACGACCGATGGCATCCGCCACAGGGCTTTCAGGCTGAGCCTGAACAAACACCAGCCCTTTATCGCCGCAACGGCTCATCTGTGCAGTGGCAGGCACGGCGCCAAGGAATGGAATGTTCATCTCTTTTGCCAGTTCTTCGCCGCCGCCTTTACCGAACAGCGGTTCAATGTGTTCGCACTGCGGGCACATAAAACCGCTCATGTTTTCCACAAGACCGGCAACGGGGTTGCCCAGTTCGCGGCAGAATCCGATGGAGCGACGTACGTCGTCAATGGCGACTGCCTGCGGGGTGGTTACGATGACCGCGCGCGCATCCTGCCCCAGCAGCTGCATAACGCTTAACGGTTCGTCGCCGGTGCCGGGAGGGCAGTCAACAACCAGAAAATCCAGTTCGCCCCATGCGACTTCTGAAAGCATCTGGCGGATAAAGCCCATCTTTACAGGGCCACGCCATATAACAGCCTGTTCCGGATCGGGGATGAAGAACCCGACGGACATGACACTGAGGTTGGCGTTCCACGGGACAGGCAGCAGAGCGCGCTCCTGCATTTGTATTTCAGCCTTGTCCAGACCAAGCAGGCGGGGAATGCTGGGGCCGTGTACGTCTACGTCCAGCAGCCCGACTTTCTGACCTGCCAGAGCCAGCGACACCGCAATATTGGCGGCGATGGTGCTTTTACCTACGCCACCCTTGCCGGACATCACGACAACTTTGTTGCGGATGTGCGAAAGCTAGTTTTCCAGTTTGATATCCTCTGGCGACTTACTGCTGTGGCAGCCGTCTGAGGTGCAGGTGTCACCGGAAGAGCATTTTCCGCTGGCAGCGCAGCTGCACGAACTACTCATGATTGTCTCCTTGCAATTGATAATTGAAAATCCGGTCAGCCCTGTATCTGGTTCATGGCAGGGATCAGGGGCTGGTGTCGGGGTGCGGGATGGTCCAGCAGGTTCAGCATGGCATCCCATAATGATTCAAAAACGTCATTCCAGCGATTCGGGTTGAATTCCGTAATACTTTGTCGGCTCAGCTGGGCCTTGGTCATATCTGATGTGTAGGGCAGTTCTGCCAGTACAGGAATGCCGTGGCTGCTGCACAGGGTTCGGATGGCCTCTGCTGTCTGGGGGTGTACGCCCGCTTTGTTCAACACACATGCTGCGGGCAGCTGAAAGTGTGCGGCAAGCTGTATCGTCCGCTCAAGGTCGTGCAGGGCAGAAACGGAAGGTTCTGTCACCAGCACGGCAAGGTCAGCGTTGTTCATGCTGGCAATGACAGGGCACCCGATACCCGGAGGGCCGTCGGTAAGCAGTACATCGACGTTTTTTTTGCGCGCAAGCACGGCTGATTCGCGGCGGACGGTTGTAACCAGTTTGCCGGAGTTTTCCTGTCCGATGCCCAGTGCCGCATGCACCATGCTTCCGTGGCGGGTGTCGGATATGTACCACTGTCCGCATTTGCGTTCAGACATGCCGACTGCCTGTGAAGGACAGACATGCAGACAGACGCCGCACCCTTCACAAAACTCAGGGCGCACTTCCCACACTGAATCCTCTATCAGGCGGATGGCGTCAAAGCGGCAATGGTCAGCGCATGAACCGCATTGCGAGCAAAGCAACGGGTCGATGGAAGCCAGCTGGCCCGAGTAAAAATCAATGGTGTCCAGCACATCCGGCTTAAGTATAAGATGCAGGTCGGCGGCATCCACATCGCAGTCAGCCAGCACTTTTGCGGGGCCTGTTGCCGCCAGTGCCGCAGTGACGGTCGTTTTGCCCGTGCCGCCTTTACCGCTGATGACTATTATTTCTTTCATGCCGGTTTCTCCTGCGTTGTAGAATCAGGACTGGTTTCTTTTGCATACCTTCCGGAAAGTTTTTGTAAGCCTATGCCTGCGTTGTCCGTATGGCCTGATGCTCCTCCAAGCTCATGACGGTCAGACGGGATTTCCTGACTTGCATGGTGCAGAATCCTACGTGACAGTTCATCGAAACGTTGCTCCATCCCCTCGACCGCATCAATGAGCAGGCCGCCTGATGATACGGCTTGCGCTGCTCGCACAGAGTGCGGAATGGTGCCCAGAAGCGGTATGTTTTGTTGCTTCAGGTATTCAAGAGCGCGGTTATCTCCCATCCCGTCACGGTTTATGATCACACCGAAAGGACGCTTCAACGTCCGCATGGTTTCAACCGCAAGGTTGAGGTCATGCAGGCCAAAAGGGGTGGGTTCCGTCACCAGTACGGTATAGTCTGCGTCCTCTACTGTAGAGATCATGGGGCACGACGTGCCGGGAGGGCTGTCCCAAAACGTGATGCTGTTTCTGATTGAGGCGGAAATGGCATGTGCCTGCTGCTTGACTTCGCGAATGAGCGGCGGAGCCATGGCTTCTGAAATGCGCATGCGCCCGGAAACCAGCGTAAGTGAGGTTGCGTTACCGGATTGATCTTTCGGAGATTGTGGTAGTTGCGGGGTGCGCATTTCCACCATGCCCACTGTGCGCGATGTCTCCGTAATGGCACCGGCTGGGCATATCATCATGCAAAGGCCGCAGCTGTGACACAGCTCGGAAAAAGGCATAACGCCCTTCATCCATGTAAGAGCGTTGAAGCGGCATTCCGTCACGCATTGGCGGCATGTTTCGCCAAGGCAGGCAGAAGCGTCTATCTGCGGAACAGGAATTGTGTGCGGCATGGTGCGCGCAGGCTCTGCAGACAGGAACAGATGAGCGTTAGGCTCTTCCACGTCGCAGTCTGCCAGAACAACGGGGTGTCCGGCACGTGCGACATGAACTGCCAGATTGACTGCAAGCGTCGTTTTACCTGTGCCGCCTTTACCGCTGGCAATGGCTATATACATAGTACTTTCCGTTGTGGCACCGAATGTGTCTTGGTGTAAAAGTTCGACATGGCTTACGCAGGACTTCAATAAGACCTCTGGTTGTGCCGGATTGAGCCGAGGCCTTATCTGAGCCTGAGCGGTGCTGATTTTTGTCTGTAAACGTGTTGCGGAGTTCTGCCATGTCGGGGCGGTGCAGAGCCTCTGCGGACAGGTCCCTGTTGCGTTTTCGGGTAAAGCATTCGGGAACGCATCGGGATAAAACATCCGGCTTCGCAAGACCTGTCTGCATAATGTTGTTATGTATCGCGGTTGTTGCCCCTGCGGCATTGACCGTTACCGTTGCCGAAAGGTCGCCCGACGTTATTATCGCCGCGTTGCATCGCCTGAAGGCGTCCGCGCCTCCGACCTAGTCCTGAGCTCTGTCCTGCGCCGCCTGCCCGTCTGCAGCCCGCTGTGTTCTCCGGGCCTTTAAATTGCCCTATGCCTTGCCCTTGACCATGTCTGCGCCCATGCCCTCTGTTCTGCGGCGTGGGGGCAAGCTGTTGTTGTACGGCTTCGTCCTGAACGGGCTCTGTTCCGGCGGTGATGCCACCTCTGAATCCCTGACGGCGTCCCATGCCTCGTGCATCAATGATGGTTGTCATGATGACCTCCGTGGTTGCGGTTTGCCAGTGGCTACCAATGTCCTTGTTTGTCTGCCTGATCTGCAGGT
This sequence comes from Oleidesulfovibrio sp., assembly GCF_047973035.1. Taxonomy (NCBI): domain Bacteria; kingdom Pseudomonadati; phylum Thermodesulfobacteriota; class Desulfovibrionia; order Desulfovibrionales; family Desulfovibrionaceae; genus Oleidesulfovibrio; species Oleidesulfovibrio sp. The sequence continues at coordinate 178,514 of NZ_JBKEBF010000043.1, read as the reverse complement.
TTAAGCATGCCCTGTCTGAATGCTTCCAGCGCGTCGTTCACCGTGGGGCTGTCTGTCAGGTACACGGCAACCTGACCTTGCTGCAGAGCCTGAAATGCCTTGGGGCCGACATGTCCGGTGATAACGGCAGCCGCTCCCGTGTCAGCCACGTTCATGGCTGCCTGAATGCCTGCGCCTTGAGCCGCGTTCAGGTTTTGCGTGTTGTCTTTATAAGTGAATTCCCCCGTCTCGCTGTTAAACAGAACAAATCCGGCAGCTCTGCCGAAGCGGGGGTCAAGGTTGCTTTCCGGTGTGTTACCGGCTGCGCTGATGGCAATGATCATTACTTTCTCCTTTGAAGCTTGTGTGGTGCACCATGCCTGTTGCCTGCCTGAATGCGGGGGCAACCCGGCATAAGGTGTGCGCCAAGGCTGTTATTGCGCCATGCTGTAATGATGGTGGCCACGCTGCCGCAAAGCCACGGGACTACGGTAATGCCTTTTTGCATCAGCAGGTGTCTGTGGCAGCCGCATATGCCGCCACAAAGCAGATGGCTGACGTCAGCTCCGGCCAGAATGGAGGAGCGTTGGACAATATCCTGCGTAGGCAATGGGATTGTTCCGGCCGGAGCAATGACGTCACCGTAGGGGAGGAACAGGACACACTCGGGTGCCGATTCGAACAAGGCGGCTAACCGTGAGCCATAAACAGCAAGTGCAATCATACCAGTACATCGCGGCAACTATGCCGAGACGTGATTGTCGCAGCTGCGTGCCGTAGCATTCATAAGGCAGGAATGATGCCGTTGTTTTATATTTCTTTTATTTCAGCATGTTGATGCTGTTATACCGGTGGGGAAGAAGTACAGGGAAGTCAGCTAAGACGTAAAATACGCCTCATAAGGGCGCATTTTACGTCCTTATGAGGTAGGCGAGGGCGTATTTTACGCCTAGTCGGATTGGGCAAGGATGCGGCGCAACGTATCTTTGCTGATACCCAGCTCACGGCAGGCGGCCATGCGTTTGCCGTTGTTCCGGTGTAACGCTGCAAGTGCCAGTTGTTTTTTGGCGGCCCGCATCGTCAGCGGTCTGGGCATTGTGTGCGAGAGGGACCCGAATGGTGGCGGGCTTGCTTCTTGTAAGGGCTGGCCCCCTGCCTGTCCGTTGGATTGAAAAGTTGCTGCTTCGTCCGCGCCTGAATTCATAGCCGGATGGAAGGGGTTTTCTTTGTATGCAGTGTTGTCTGCATTGGCAGAGTAGCTGTTTTGCGACTTAAGCCCTGCGGGCGCATGTGCACCGACGGGTAAAGCCGGATGTTTAGAAATTTCAAAACCATCAGATAGACCGGCGGCATGATTCCCTTCAGACGAGTTGCGCTTTCGCGGATATACAGGCGTGTGGAAGCAGCCTGTTGTTGCAGGCTCACTGAAGTGTTGCAGTGTGGCAAGGGTATCATACCCGCAGCCTGGCTGCAGGTTTTCCGGCAGGTGTTCCATTTGTATGAAGCCGGAAGAACATAGAATAAAGGCATATTCGATAATATTTTCCAGCTCGCGCACGTTGCCGGAAAAGTCGTGGCGCATGAGCATGGCTAATACATCTTCTGAAAGCCCTTGTACCTGCTTGCCCTGAATGGTGTTGAAGCGTTGAACAAAGTGCGTTGTCAGCAGCGGAATATCGCTGCGGCGTTCACGTAGCGCCGGTAACTGTATGCGGGCTACGTTCAACCGGAAAAACAGGTCGCGGCGGAATGTTCCCTGTTCTACATGACGTTCCATATTTGTGTTGGTTGCAGCAATAATCCGCACATCTGCAACTTCCGAGGTGGTGCTGCCCAGCGGATCGAAGACTTTTTCCTGCAATACCCGTAATAGCTTAGCCTGCAGCGGCAGGGGCATATCGCCAATTTCATCCAGAAAAAGCGTACCGCCCCGTGCAAGGGCAATTTTTCCAGGTTTGTCTTTGCGGGCATCGGTAAATGCGCCTTTCTTGTAGCCGAAGAGTTCCGATTCCAGCAGCGAAGGTGGTAATGCCGCACAGTTGATGGCCACAAACGGCTTGCCGCTGCGTTCACTATGGTTATGCAGTGCTCGGGCGAATAGTTCCTTGCCGGTGCCTGATTCTCCGGTAAGCAAGACGGTGCTGCCGCTGCGTGCGACAGGCTGCAGAATGGAAAAGATGCGCGCAAGGGCAGGGCTTTTGCCTATGATGTCGTCTACACCATACTGCCCTTGCATCTCCTTACGCAGCAGAGTGACTTCTGAAAGGTCCCGAAAGGTTTCCACCCCGCCGATAAGCTGGCCGGAAGGGTTGCGTAACGGGGCAGCACTGATGGATATGGGGACCCGCGAACCGTTGCTGCGGACAATGAAAATAGATTTGCCTGAAAGACTGACGTCATGCTTCAGACATTCATCAAGGGCGCACTGGCCGTCACACAGGCTGGAGCGGAGTACTTCCCAGCACTTGCGCCCGATTGCTTCCTGAGCAGGAATGCCTGTTATGGACTCTGCAGCTGAATTGAAAAACGTGATGTTCCATTCCAAGTCTACGGTGAATACGCCGTCAGCAATGGACTGCATAATTGTTTCGCAAGGTATCGTCAGCTGGGAGGCCATGTCAGCTATCCTTGTGGGCAAGAATGTTGTGAGTGAGCGGTCGTTGACTCTGTTGTACGGGAAGAACGGGCAGGGGGGAAGGGGCAAGAGAATGGAGCGTGCAATGCCCCTTGCGGGACGTGCGGGTTAAGGGGACTGCCGCGTTATGAGCCGGATGCTGTCCGGACGTATCTGGCCAGTGGAAGAAAAATGATACGTAATAAGCGGGGTCAGAATGGAGAAGCGTCAGCCTTTACGCCCGATCAGACAGGCGGGTAGTGCTCTGCCGTGTTACCGTTGATGGGTACCCCCGAGAACATGTATTGCAGGTGTGCAGTAGTATGCGTTTTGGTCTTCAGGAGTCCCCGAGCCAGTGAGTATGTTCCTGAATAAAAAAAGCCCCTGCCTTGCAGCAGGGGCTTGATCATCAGCTAGCAGATGCGAGCGATTAGCCTTCGCACTTGGCTTTCAGGGCTACGCCGACAGCCTTGCCCAGATTATAGCATTCTTCGTAGGTTTCATGCTTGGGCACGTGTTTGCACTTTACGCCTTCTGCGGGAATCTCAAAGCCCATGTCTTCCAGCGCACCGGTGATGTTCTTCACGGATTCACCGGACCAGCCGAAGGAACCGAATGCTGCAGCAACCTTGTTCTGAGGACGCAGGCCTTTCATGTAGGTAAGCATTTTTGCCACGTTGGGCATGATGCCGTTGTTGTGGGTGGGCGAGCCTACAAGCACTGCGCCGCAGTCGGCCAGCTCGGTCATTACCGCGCTGTGGTGGTTGGCTTTCAGCCACATCAGGCGGGAAGAAATGCCTTCGGATTCCAGACCATCCGCAATGGCACGGGCCATTTTTTCGGTGGAGTGCCACATGGTGTCGTATACGATAACGGCACGCTTACCGGGCTTTTGCTCTGCAAATTTGCGGTATGTATCAAAAGCATACTGCACTTCTTCTTTACCGCGGAAGATAAGACCGTGGTCAGGAGCCAGCATGTCGATGTCCAGCTTCATCTCTGCCAGCATGTCCAGAGTCTTGATGACAATGGGCGAGAAGGGCAGCACGATGTTGTGGTAGTATTCCTTCATGGCGTGGGCCAGATAGGCACGGTCGATTTCGTCGGCAAAACGCTCGGTGCTGGCGATGTTCTGGCCGAAGGCGTCGTTGCAGATAAGCAGTTTGTCCTGAGGAATGTAAGACACCATGGAATCAGGCCAGTGCAGCATGCGGGTTTCCACAAAGTGGATGTCGCGCTTGCCGATGTTGATGGAGTCACCCGTTTTTACAACTTCAACAGGCCAGCCGGTGGTGTCGAAGTGGGCGTCCATGGAGCGCTTGCCCATGGGAGAGCAGAAAATTTTTTCAGGCTTGCAGCGCTCAATCAGTTCAGGCAGGCAGCCTGCGTGGTCGGGCTCAAGGTGGTTGCAGACGATGTAGTCGATTTTTTCCAGCTCAGTCACCTGCGACAGGCGGCAAAGCATGGTGGGCAGAAAACCTTCTTTTACGTTATCAAAGAGAACGGTTTTTTCGTCTTTAACTACATATGCGTTATATGTAGTACCCTGCGGAGACAGGGAATAACCGTGGAAGTCGCGGCTGTCGAAGTCCACAGCGCCTACCCAGAAAACGTCTTTTTTTATTTCTAGTGCTTTCATTGTTTATCCTGTAGTTATGTTGTGCTGCATATAATGCGCGCAGCGTGCGAATTTTCCTGACGCAGTCATAAAAAAAAAAGGCAGCACGGGCAAGGGCGCTGCAAAATGCGTTTGCTCAATCGCAATATGGCAAAAGCACCCCTTCCGCTTAAGCGGAAGGGGTGTAACTAGCTATGCTGGTTCGAATTCGCTCTTGGGTGCGCCACATACGGGACACAGCCAGTCAGAAGGAACATCTTCCCATGCGGTACCGGCTTCTACGCCGTTTTCAGGGTCACCTTCAGCGGGATCGTATTCATAACCACAAATGCTGCAAACGTATTTCTGCATGATAATTGTCCTTTGAGGCGGGTAAAAAAATTACAGTTCTGCTTTCCAGTGACCGTGCAGGTTGCAGTATTCACGTGCGGTCACTTTGTCAGCCTTGATACAGAATTCTGCTTCAGGAGCTTCACCGGGGTTCAGGAACTTGGTGTAGCTGCGGCCATCGGCGATCAGCTCAATCCACTGAATCCAGTGCTTTTCTTCCATGGGGTGGGCAACGGCGCCAACTTTAACAAGATACCCGTTCTCAGTTTTTTCAATAACAGGAACGTGTTTTTCTTTTGCGGCATCAACGGTGCCTTCGGTCTGCAGCTGCATTTCTTCGCCGCAGCATACCAGCTCTGCGCCGCCTCCGACCAGAACTTCAACCATATTACCGCAATGTTTGCATTTGTAAACTTCGAGCATGTTAGGCATTTGGGCCTCCCGTTAATTTTGCTGGTAAAAAACAGCTTCAAACTAAATGCGTTCTCTCCGTAAGGAGCAGACCTTCAGTGAGGAGCCTGCTAAACGAGACAATACCGTGAAGCTAACCGTAGAAAAGGATTAGTTCAACCCCTTTGCACGCATTTTATTGATAAGTCGGTAAATAAATTTGTCCAGAAAAAAAGTGAGTTGAGTCGTAATCTGTTACGGATTGCAGGTTGGCGTGCGCCTTGTGGGACTTGTCAGTATCCTTCTAGTGTCCCAACTCTCAGCTTGTTGGTGGTTTGACCAGTTGCAAAGTGTATTCTGCGTGCGTTCTAATACGTTGAGTGTATATGTTTTGAATGGTGTTTTTTTGAGGATGGTAAGGATATTCCCTCATATTGCTCTTGTGAAAGGAAAATAATGACGAGACGCCTTATCCTGTGTTTGTTTCCGTTATTGCTTTGTGGATGTTCAAGCAAGGCGGCTTTTGTTCCTACAGAAAATTGTGTGCATCTGTGCGATGTTACAGGTTTTGCCATGGACAAATGTGTGCATGACTCCGGCTATACGCAAAAGCTAAGTGTATCAAGGCTTTGATGTAGAAGAAGCAAAAAAATGTGGTAATTACGCCGTGCTGAGCAGGAATTAGCGGCCTACGGCTGAATGTGGCTATATGAAGAAGGCAATTCGGAGAATGTCTTTGCTCGTTGGTTACACTTGATGTGGGGGCAACTTTAATCAAGGTTCGGCCAACCGTATTCAATGCTGATAATGCCGCAGTGGCGTTGATTCCTATCGAGCGTAAATAGGGGCCGGAGGTGCCTACACCATAGGCGGGAGGAAAGGCGTGCTGGATGAGGTGACTGTTACTGCCGCACAGGTGTTGAAAGAGAACATTATTTCTGACGGACCGTAGAGATAAAAGCCGTTCCAGATTGTCACTTCCGCCGACTTTATGCGGAGTACGGCTACGTAAAAAAACACCCCGTATCGCGTCAGCGGTACGGGGTGCTTGTTTCGGATTAAGAACTAGAAGTTCAATGTGCCCTTAAAGCTGGCAGCCAGTGCTTCTGCCGTCTCGGACAGCAGCACGGAGTCGCCGGAAAGCACAGTGAGGTTTTGCTCTGCGCTCACTTCGCCGATGCGGGTGCAGTGTTGGCCTGCAAACAGTTTTTCAAAAGCTGCCTGTTTATCTGCCGGTACGGTCACCATCAGGCGCGATGCCGATTCGGAGTACAGCAGTTCAGCCTTTGTAAGGCCCTTTGCCGCGGAAACTGCATCAAGGTTCATGCTGGCACCCATGCGGCCCGCCAGCGCCATTTCCGCCACAGCAACGCCAAGACCGCCGTCGGACAGGTCGTGGCAGGCAGAGATAAGGCCCGCGTTGATAGCCGCATACAGCGTGCGGTAGCGCAGCAGTGCGGAAACAGCTTCGACGTGGGGCACTTCGGAAGAAAGAATGCCCAGTTCGTCAGCCAGTTCAGAACCGCCAAGTTCACGGTTGGTCATACCCAGCAGATAGATTCCGTCTCCGGCTTTTTTGAAGTCGGATGTAACGGTTTTGTTTACGTCGGGAATTACGCCCATGACGGAGAACAGCACAGTCGGCGGGATGGATATTTTGGTACCGCCGCCGGTGTAGTCGTTTTTCATGGAATCTTTGCCGGAGACGCAAGGTACGCCGTATGCCTGACAGAAGTGGGCAAGCGCCATGTTGGCACGTACCAGCTGAGCCAGCTTGTATTTACCGTCGGGAGTCTTTTCGGACTGCACGGGGTCACACCAGCAGAAGTTATCCACGCCTGCCATGTGGTCGATGTTGCCGCCAACGGCAACAGCGTTTCGCACGGCTTCGTCAATGGCGTTTGCCATCATCCAGTAGGTGTCAATGTCGCTGAACTTGGGGCAGATGCCGTGCGAAAGCACGATGCCTGCATCGTTATCCAGCAGGGGGCGCATAACGCCTGCATCGGCAGGACCGTCGCGCTTTACGCCTACCAGAGGCTTGATAACACTGCCGCCCTTCACTTCATGGTCGTACTGACGGATGACGTATTCTTTGGAGCAGATGTTCAGACGGCCCAGCATGGTTTTAAGCAGACCTCCCTGATCGGCGTCTGCAACGTCAATGCTGGGAGCGGGCAGTTCGGGACGTTCCCATACTGCTTCCAGCTGCATCTGCGGTACACCTTCGTGTAGAAATTCCATGGAAAGATAGGCCACGGGCTTGTCGCCGTATGTCACATGGAAGTAACCGGAGTCGGTGAATTCACCAAGCGCGGTAGCTTCCACGTCCATTTCTTTTGCAAGGGCAAGGAACTCTTTGATCTTGGCGGGAGGTACTGCCATGGTCATGCGTTCCTGCGCTTCGGAAAGCAGAATCTCCCACGGACGCAGGCCGTCGTACTTCAGCGGGGCAAGCGAAACATCAATGCGGCAACCGCCTGTATCTTCTGCCATTTCACCCACAGAAGAGGAAAGGCCGCCTGCACCGTTGTCGGTGATGGCGTTGTACAGGCCCTTATCACGTGCGCGCATGATAAAGTCGTAAGTCTTGCGCTGGGTGATGGGGTCGCCGATCTGAACGGCAGTGGCAGGAGAGCCTTCATGCAGTTCTTCGGACGAGAACGTCGCGCCGTGGATGCCGTCCTTGCCGATGCGGCCGCCGGCCATAACAACGATGTCGCCGACCTGAGCTGCTTTTTCGTGACCGGGCTTGCCTGCTACCGTGGCAGGAATCATACCTACGGTGCCGCAGTATACCAGCGGTTTACCAAGGTATCTGTCATGGAACACTATGGAGCCGTTGACAGTGGGCACACCGGACTTGTTGCCGCCGTGTTCCACACCTTCGCGTACGCCTTCGAGCACGCGGCGGGGGTGCAGCAGACGGGGGGGCAGTTTTTCTTCGTAGAAGGGCGAAGCAAAGCAGAACACGTCTGTGTTGCAGACCATGTTTGCCCCCATGCCGGTACCCATGGGGTCACGGTTTACGCCCACGATGCCGGTAAGCGCTCCGCCGTAAGGGTCAAGCGCAGAAGGCGAGTTGTGAGTTTCAACCTTGATGCACACGCTGTGACTGTCGGTGAAGGAAATGACGCCTGCGTTATCCTTGAAAACGGAAAGGCAGAAATCTTTTTCACCCATGCGTTCGCGCAGCAGTTTGGTAGAACCCTGAATGTACGTTTTGTACAGGCTGTTGATAGTTTCTTTCTTGCCGGTTTCGCGGTTTTCGTACCGGATGTGGGAAGAAAAAATTTTATGCTTGCAGTGCTCGGACCATGTCTGGGCAAGAGCTTCAACTTCCGCATCGGTAGGCCGTGCGGGCAGGCCCATCTTTTCACGCGCTGCTTTTACTTCAGGCTGAGTATAATAGTCGCGGATGCAATGCATTTCTTCCAGACTGAGAGCCAGCGTGTTTTCACGGCTGAACACCATCATGGCTTCATCGTCCATGGTGTCCAGCGGAATGGTGGCTACTTCGTCGCATGCCTGACCGAGCACTTCGGCTGCGGCGGCAGGGAAGCCGGGCTCAGCCTGCCATTCTTCGCGGCTTTTGATGGAGAAACGCTGGATCAGCTCGTTAGCCAACAGGTCGCGTCCGATACGTTCCACATCTTCACGCGAAAGGTTGCCGGTGATGCGGTACTGGTTTGCCACGTACACGCTTACAGAGCGACGGTCTTTGATGCCAAGCACAATGGCTATGGTTTCACGCGCTGTGCGGCCTTCGTTGTCTGTAACGCCGGGGCGCAGACCTACTTCAAGGAACCAGTCGGCTTCTCCGGCGGCGGGTGCCAGCGATGCTTCCTGCAACACAGGGTCGTGCAGTGCACCCTGCTGCAGGACTTCCTGCAGTTGCTGTTCCGAAAGCCCTTCGACGGTGAATACTTTGACGATCTGCACAGTCTCGGCGGTAATGCCCAGAGACTCTGCTATTTTGTCGCAAGCCTTGCGGCCCACGGTATCCGCGACACTGGGTCGCAGATTCACTTCAATGCGGCGTAGCATGAAAGACTCCTGCGGTGGATTGCGGTGCTTGGGTTGGGCTTTCCATAATGGCAAATGCGGCGTTTGCAAAGCGCAAATATCTGTTGCTTTGCAGGCGCCGCTGTTTTTGTTGTAAGCGTTATGTCAGTATCCGGCAGGCGCAGTTCTGCGTGCCGTCCGGATAACATATCCTATTTATGTAGTTTCTCTTATTGCTCATGTGTCTCTGGTGGCAATGAAGACCTGCCGTCCCCCGGCTTTTTTGGCAGTGTAACTGGCTTTGTCAGCACGATGGACAATGCTTTCCAATGTATCATGAGGATGCAGCACAGTTGCACCCAGACTGGCGCCGACAGCATTTGAGGTATGTATTTCGACGGCATTTTTTAGCCGCTCTGCAAGCATGGGTAAAACATCACCGGCAAATTCCGTCAGAATGACAGTGAATTCATCTCCACCGTAACGGCAGGCAAAATCGGTACCCTTGCGGATGCATGCTCTGAGCGCCTCGGAAACCTGCCGCAGAATTTTATCGCCTTCGCGGTGACCTTTGGTGTCGTTGATGAGCTTGAATCCGTCAAGGTCGATGAAGATGAGGCCGAGGTTTTTACTGGTTCGTTTGCAGCGGGCAATCTCACGGTCCAGCAGCATATGAAAGTGGGTATGGTTGAAAAGCCCTGTAAGGCCGTCAAAGATGGCCTGCATGCGCACTTTTTCTTCCATCCGCCGGATAATGGTCAGATCACGCCCCACTACAATCCAGCGCTCCCCTCCCACACGGGGCTGCAGAGGCGATATGGCCAGCTCATACAGTACGGAACTATCGTCCGATAACGTTATGGCAACCTCAAGAGGCATGGCTTCCGAAGTCTCCGGCAGGTGGTCTGGCCCCCATTGTGCATCGGGGCTGGTCGGCTGGGCTGAATTGAATAACATACTGCCTGTACGTAGCAGGAGGTCAGAACTTGTCCACAATACACAGCCGCGCCTGTCGATAGTGAAAACAATCTCCTGCATGGCTGTCAGCAGGCTGCTCAGAAAATTATTTTGTTCCAGAACTTCCGCTTCCAGTGTCGTGACTTCGCTGACGTCTTCAATCCGTACCATTATGGAGTTCTGTTCCGGCATGTTACGGAATAACGTGATTAAAGCGCACGTACGCAGGCGGTCGCCGTTATGTGCGTAGGTAAAAAGCTGATTGGTTGCGGGGTGGCCTATGTCGGCTGCAAACTTGCGCCATAACGGTACCACGTCCAGACCATGGGACTGGAGCAACACATCGCGTAGCGAATGGCCCCTGGGGTCTTCCTTCAGGCCGTTCATTGTAAGGAATGCTGTGTTGCCTTCATGAATAATTCCCTTGGAGTCCACCTGTGCCACCATGTTCGGCAGAGAGTCAAACAAGCGTGCTTTACTGCGCAGCTGTGTCTGTTCATTATAAAAAAACTCAAGAGCCTTCGCCAGAAAGTTGCTGTACACGGACAGGCCGTTTTCACCGTGCTCTGCGACCTTTTTCCGGGGCAGGTTCAGACGGCCGAATAGTTTTCCTTCAGCCGCCAGCTGGATTTTCGCCCCGCCTGTGCCCCACGGAAGTGACTCTATACTTTCTTCCCGTGCCATTTCCCGCACGCCTTCACCTTTAACGGGGCGAAAGAGGCTGTAGTCGTTTTGTCCGGGGTTGCTCAGGGCCACTTCCCATTTATCTATGTCCCACAGCCAATGCAGCTGTCTGCCCAGCATGCGCGCGGCTTCCATGGGGGACTCGGCCTGTTGAAGCTCTATACTGAGGAAATGGTACCGCTGGATGCTTTCAAGTGACTGGGAATAGAGTCTGTCAGAAAGAGGTGCGTCTTCGATATCAAGAGATGTCAGCATCGCTTTGAAGCGGTTTCCGCATTCGTTTCTCAGCTCTTCCATGCTTTGCTTGTCAAATTGCAGCAGCCCCATGATTAGCATTTCGTGGCGGATAAGTTCGGCAGGGTCGCCCGTGCCGGTCTGCAACAGCTCCGCCCAGCGGGTGGAAAGGGCAACGCATAGCGAAAACGGCTGCATGCCGTTGGCAAGAGCGGAGTTATGATGCTCGCGGATGGCTTCTACAAAGCGGTCCGGCATGTGCCAAGAGTGAAATAATTCAGCGGAAAGCTGCTGATGCGATTCGCCCCAGTGCACCTGTTCGGATGTGGCGTGCGTTGTTGTGTATTCGGTGAACATGTGCCGTCTGGCAAGGACAGGGTCGGCATTGTGCGCGCATAATTTGATGAAAATACCAAGATCCTTGAGCAATGCGGCAAGATATGCCAGCGCTTCATCACCGGGAGCCAGCTTTTTTGCCAGTTGCTCAGAGGATATGGCACTCCACAGTGCCATGCGCCAATCAGGAAACAGCTCTGCAGGTTTGCGGTGTATCGCCTTTGAAACGCGTTGCTGGTACGAGATGGAAAGTGCGATTTTAAGTATTTCGCGTGAGCCTAAGACCACAACGGCCCGCTGCATGTCCGATATGGGCGTGCGCTGGCCGTAGTAGGGCGAGTTGACTAATTCAAGGATACTGGCTGCAAGGACGGGGTCCATGGCAAGCAATTCGGCGATCACCGAAAAGTCCGGCTCCGGCTGGGCCAAAGCCTGCAACAGTTTCACCATTACCGGAGGAAATGTCAGCTGCAGGCACTCTGCATACCAATCATGAGAATTCTGGCAGGAGTCAGCGGCTTGTTCGGTCATATGTCTGCCTTATTTGCTTCTGTTCTTCACATAGTCCACCGTCTGGTTGAGAGCTGTTTTTTCGCGGCAGTTATCAAAAACCTGCAAAGCATCAATTGCTTTTTCAAGGTATTGATCCGCCAGATCTCTGGTGGCTTGATCCAGCCCCAGGGCCCGCACTTCCCCTGCCACGGCGTCCACTTCTGCGTCTGTGAACGAGCCGTCGGCAAATTTTTGTAAAAATTTGTCCCGCTTTTCACCTTGCAACGTGGCAAGGTACATATGCAGCGGCGGTGTCAGTTTGCCTTCACGCAGGTCACCGGCAACAGGCTTGCCAATGGCTCCGGCAGAAGGTGAAAAGTCGAGTGCATCGTCTACAATCTGGAACGCAATGCCAAGGTTCATCCCGAATTCGCAGGCGGCTTGTTCCTGACGGGCATCCGCTCCGGCAACAATGGCGCCTAACTGACAGGATGCCTGAATCATCCAGGCCGTTTTGCCTCTGATGATGTCGATGTATGTTTCCTGCGGGTGATTTGTGCTGCGCAAGTATTCTATTTCAGCCATTTCGCCTGTTGCAGTTTCAATAATAGCACGCGAAATACATTCCGTCAGTTTAGGATTACCATAACGCGAAACAATAAGGTTGGCGAGGGCAAGTAGAGCATCGCCTGCAAGAATGGTCTTGGTAGAGCCGAACAGCGTATGTGCGGCGGGCATCCCGCGGCGCAGGTCGGCATCGTCAATGATGTCATCGTGCAGCAGCGTGGCAGAGTGCAGTAGTTCAACAGAACATGCCAGCGGGTAGATGTCTTTGTTGTCGTAGCCTAACGCCTTGGCGAAAAGAATAGCCAGAAGCGGACGCAGACGTTTACCGCCTGCCGCCAGAATATGCGTTGCCACGGGCTGAACAAGAGTGTTCAGTGTACTGACTTCATTAATGAGTGTCTTGTTGACCTCGGGCTGGATGGCCCCCAGATATTCCAGTAAGTCTTGCATGAGCCGTATTGTTCCGTTTTTCAAGCCGATAGGCAAGTGTATCTTTTGATTATGCGAATAGTGCGCGGGCAGTTTGTCCAAGGGCTGAAAAAGCCTCGTCGATGCACCAGTCTTTTGCCGCACGTGAACCGACCACATTTGATATGGTACGCACTTCCAGGAAAGGTATGTTGTGCCTGTGACACCCTAACGCCAGTCCGAAGCCTTCCATGTTTTCCGTCAGGGGCTCATGCGTTTTGCGCATCAACTGCGCACGCTCTGCCGTTCCGCTGGCTGCGGCAACTGTCAGGCTGGGGCCGTTAATACAGTTTGCAGGGCGCGTAAGTTCCAGCTGTTTTATAACGTCATCAGGCTGCAGTGCGATGGTGTTCCATACCGGATTAAGCGGGTCGTCTGTCTGTCCGAAGCCGATACCTTTCGGGTCGATTCCTTCTGCTGTAACCAGACCATAATCTGCCCATATTTCTGTAGTAGCGATGACAGAACTGCCAAGAGGGGCTTTTGCGGTATCAAACGAACCGGCAATGCCGAGTGAAATCACTCCGTCGATGCGGCTGTTTTCCCCCAGAAGTCTGCCCAGTGTAAAGGCGGAATTCACCGGGCCTACACCGGTAACAGCCAGTATACACTGATGTTCGTTCACTGGTGATTTCAGTGCTTCGCCCTGTCTGGGCATTACACATCCTACTCTGCCGCGGCCGTTAAAACCTTTCAGAACGGCTTCCATTTCTTTTGTGGTAGCTGTGGTGATTATTATCGTCATGAAACTGGAAGGGCTGTGTGGTTGTCTGGTTGAGTATAGTATATCGCCCCTCCATGTTGTGAAGGGGCGGCGGAAACAAAAGCGTATTGTAAATCGGCGGCTACAGACGCCAGTAGTCGAATCCGGCGGCTGTAAACGCCTCCGGCGACAGGAGGCCCTTAAGGTCCAGCAGCAGTGCTTTGTCTGTATTGCGGAACAGACCGGACATGGCTTCAGGGGTCATGGCTTCATACTCTTTATGCGGCACTGCCAGAATAACTGCATCAAGGTTCTTCAATTCATCCTGCGATGCCAGGGTAAGGCCGTATTCTTCATGGGCCTCTGCGGGGTCGGCCTGCGGATCGTGGATAATCACTTCCACGCCGTAGTCACGCAGTTCCGCAATAACATCCACGACTCTGGTGTTGCGCAGGTCGGGTACGTTTTCTTTAAAGGTCAGGCCCAGAATACCTACACGGGAACCGGCTACGACATCACCTTTGCGGATCATCTTTTTTACGCAGGTTTCGGCAACAAACTTGCCCATGCCGTCGTTGATGCGGCGTCCGGCCAGAATTACCTGCGGGTGATGGCCCAATGCTTCTGCCTTGAAGGTCAGGTAGTAGGGGTCAACGCCGATGCAGTGACCGCCCACAAGACCGGGACGGAAGGGCAGGAAGTTCCACTTGGTACCTGCGGCTTCCAGAACTTCCAGAGTGTCAATGTCCATGCGGTCGAACAGCAATGCCAGCTCGTTCATCAGGGCAATGTTCAGGTCGCGTTGGGTATTTTCGATAACTTTTGCAGCTTCTGCCACGCGGATGGTGGAAGCGCGGAATGTGCCGGCAGTAACGACGGTGCCGTACAGCTTTTGCAGCAGGTCACCGGTTTCGGTATCGCTGCCTGCAACAACCTTTACGATGGTTTCAAGGGTGTGCACCTTGTCACCGGGGTTGATGCGCTCCGGCGAATAACCGACTGTAAAATCAGTGCCGTAGGAAAGGCCGGATTCTTTTTCAAGAATGGGTACGCAGATTTCTTCTGTCAGGCCGGGGTACACGGTGGATTCGTATACGACAACAGCACCTTTTTTCATTACCCGTCCGACTGTGCGCGATGCGCTTTCCACAGGGAAAAGGTCGGGGCGGCGGTTGCTGTCGATGGGAGTGGGAACAGCAACAATGATGACCGCAGCATCTGCAATGCGTGCGGGGTCTGCAGTAAATTCAGCTTTGCAGGCTGCAAGCTTGCTGTTTTCCACTTCGCCGGTTGCGTCTTCGCCTTTTTTCAGCGCATCTACACGGCGCTGCGAGATATCAAAGCCGATGACAGAAAAATGGTCGCTGAGAGCAACGGCAAGGGGAAGGCCCACATAGCCGAGGCCTATAATGGCCACAGAAGCTCTGCCGTTTTTGAGATCATCAAATTGTACCATTGAATTACTCCGAAAATTCAGCCTGCCAGTCTCCGCACTGTATCTGCCCGTCTTTTCCGTTTCGATACGGGCAGACCATTATGTCGGTTCAATTTACAGAAAACAGAACGCCGCAAATCTGCATTACGTTGTTTTCCGCACTGGACAGGGCAGGCCTGGTATGAAAAATAACGCCCTTATGGAATTTACAAAACAACTCGTCTTTGCGGCAGTGGGGCTTTGGCTGTTTGCCGAAGGTTTTACCTTTTTTCTGGGCGCTGAACGCCTGAAACCCGTATTGCGCGCACTGGCCGAGACAAAAGCTTCTCATCTGCGGTTGACCGGTCTGGTCATGATGCTGCTGGGAGTAGGGGCTGTTGCCTTGGCGCGATATTACTTTATTCCTCAGTAACTGCCTTTTGTGCAACATGAAGTTGAACTATGCCTGATGTGAGCGGGCGGTGAAAGACCCTTTCAAATCCGGCCTGACGCATTTCCATGGCCAGTTCAGTTGCGTCAGGAAAGGCAATGATGGTGTCTGCGAGATATTTGTAGGCTGCATCATCACCGGAAAAAATTTTGCCGATGACGGGCAGGGCATGTTGCAGATAAAAATTGTACAGTCCTTTCCAAACCTTGTTTTTGCCGGAACCAAACTCCAGTACGCATAGTCTGCCGCCTGGCTGAAGCACCCGCAGAATTTCACGGAAGGCTTCTTCACGGGGAATGATGTTGCGTATGCCAAAGGCAATGGTAGCGCAGTCCACGCTGTTGTCCGCCAGCGGCAGTGCTCTGCCGTCTGCCTGTGCGGGGTAGACTTTTGCGCCTCTTGGGTTTTTCAGCTTTTTTTTGCCGGTTGTCAGCATCGGCAGGCAGTAATCAAGTGCAGCAACCTGCATCAGGGGATGCTGGCGCCTGATTTCAAGAGAAACATCGTATGTGCCTGCCGCAAGGTCAAGAACCTTGCCGGTGGCACCCGGTGTAATCTGACGAACCAATTGGTGGCGCCACCAGTAGTCCATACCGCCGCTGAGAAAGTGGTTAAGAAAATCGTAACAACCGGCAATGCGACCGAACATGCCTGATACGTTGCAGGCGTGTTCCTGGCTTTCTGAGTGCTTCATGAGTTGGCTATTCCGCTACTTCCCGTTCGTCCTGCACGTCCGCTGCGCAGATGGTTTCGTATACAACGTTGTATACGGAGGGGAAAAGTTCGGCGAAGTTGTTGGGCGAAACCCTGCCGGATTCAATGAATTTGACCACTATTTCTTTGGTCACTTGCAGAGCTTCTTTTTGCATTTTGTCCATCGCAACCTCCATAACATCATGCAACAGCAGAGAAAAAATCAAAAAACCCGCCCGTGGGGGATGGTCTTGACCTACGAGGCAAAAACCGGGCGGGGAAAATAGAAAGAAACCGTGAAGCCACTCCCTTTTTTCGCGGGTTCTATAGCATTATGCGCGTGGAACGTCGAGGAGAAACCGTGTCACTTCGGCAAAAGAAAAACGCGGAGCAGCGTGACCGCTCCGCGTTGCAGATAGTTTTGTAGTTATGAAGGTTACAGTTCGCGTGCCAGTGCAGCGATTTCTTCCCGCAGTATCTTGGCAGCAGCTTCGCTGGCAGCTGTTTCCAGCTTTTGAGAGACTCTTTCCTGCACTTGCTGCGTAATGGCCTGAGTATCAGGCTTTTCTGCCAGTTCAAGTTCGTCGAGTCTGGCAGCAAAGGCGGCATCATCTCCGTCCATCCGTTTCAGGCGGGCGTCAATCTCTGCAAGTCGTTCGTCAATAAGCGGTTTTACTGCTTCTAATGCGCTTTCAGTTGCAGCAGCAACCATGCCGCGGAAAACGGGACCGTCTTCGCTGAGCAGACGCTCTACAACGTCCTGAATGCTATCGTCTCCGGCAGGCTCGGCGGCGGAAGCCTCGAGTGCGGCGATACGCTCCTCAAGAAGCATGATCTGCGGTAGCGCCGCGGCTGTTGCTTGCGGCTTCGGCGCTGTGTCCTGCTCTTCCTGAATTTTTTGTTCCGGTTGTGCTGTCGCAAGAGTGGCTGCTGCAGCTCCAGTTGCAACGGCTCCAAGCCCCTCGGATACGTCTGCGGGGCCTGCCACCTCTTCATCTGCGGGCTCCTGCATAGCGGTTTCTTCGGCAGGAAGTTCATCAGCAATTTCGGCAGAAGCCAGGTAGGCACTGTCTCCAACTGGTTCTGCTTCTGCTGCTAGGGGCTCTGCATCTGGTAACTCGCCCGTAATATCTACAGGCAAATCATCCGGTAAGTCTCCGGATAAGTCATCAGGCAACCCTTCAGATAAGTCTTCAGGCAGTCCGTCCACAACTTCGGAGATATCGCCAAGCATTGCATCCAGATCTGCAGCGTCTGGAGCCGGTGCTTCATCAGGAAGTTCGGCTGCACTGTCTTCCGCTATGCTCTCCGGCTGTTGCGGCTCGTCCGCGGGAAGCTCCATTTCGGGAAATTCTTCAATTTCAGTAGCAGTAGCCGGTTGTTCTGTCTGTTCATCGGCATCTATGACGGAAGCCTCTTCAGGGACTTCAGGTGTTACCGGTGTGGCAGGCATGTCTTCCGGTTCGGGCGAAATTTCTTCTTCGCTAAAAGACGAAGATGTTCCCATGACTTCATCAAACACAGCATCCAGATTTTCCAGCGGCATTTCCTGCTTGTCTACGCTTATCTGAACCTGGTCCGCTTCCTGAGAAGCTGAAGCAGGAGGTTCCAGATTGTCGAGCAGCGTTCCGATTTCATCAAGCTGCTGAGCATCTTCTTCTTGTGATGCAAGGGCAGCTTCCGGCTCCGGTGCCGCGGGAACATCGTCAGCAGCCGCCGCCAGCAGGGCGTCAATATCATCGGCGGAGACGGGTGTTGCGGGTTGTGGCTCGGGCGCTTTTTCCGCAGCCGGTGCTTTGGTGGGGTCTACAGCAGCGCCAGCTTGCTCGATAAGAGCATCCAGATCGTCAATATCGCCGAAGTCAGGCTCATCCGGTGCTTGAGGTGCGGATGCAGCTTCCGGTTCCGGTGCCGCGGGGGCATCGTCAGCAGCCGCCGCCAGCAGAGCGTCAATATCATCGGCGGAAACGGGCGTTGCGGGTTGCGGCTCGGGCGCTTTTTCCGCAGCCGGAGCCTTGGCGGGGTCTACAGCCGCGTCAGCTTGCTCGATAAGAGCATCCAGATCGTCAATATCGCCGAAGTCAGGCTCATCCGGTGCTTGTGGTGCGGATGCAGCTTCCGGTTCCGGTGCCGCGGGGGCATCGTCAGCAGCCGCCGCCAGCAGGGCGTCAATATCATCGGCGGAAACGGGCGTTGCGGGCTGTGGCTCGGGCGCTTTTTCCGCAGCCGGTGCTTTGGCGGGGTCTACAGCCGCGCCAGCTTGCTCGATAAGAGCATCCAGATCGTCAATATCGCCGAAGTCAGGCTCATCCGGTGCTTGTGGTGCGGATGCAGCTTCCGGTTCCGGTGCCGCGGGAACATCGTCAGCAGCCGCCGCCAGCAGGGCGTCAATATCCTCGGCGGAAACGGGCGTTGCGGGTTGCGGCTCGGGCGCTTTTTCCGCAGCCGGAGCCTTGGCGGGTTCTGTTGCCGCGCCAGCTTGCTCGATAAGAGCATCCAGATCGTCAATATCGCCGAAGTCAGGCTCATCCGGTGCTTGAGGTGCGGATGCAGTTTTCGGTTCCGGTGCCGCGGGGGCATCGTCAGCAGCGGTCGCGAGCAGAGCGTCCAGATCTTCATCGGAAATAGCTAGATCAAGATCGTCGGAGCTTGCGGCAGGTGCTGAATCCTGTGGTGCAGCCTCTTCTATGGCGCCACTTAATAAATCATCAAGATCGTCAAGGTCATTGTCTGAGTCATCCGCAGGAGAAGAAGCACCGACATCACCAAGCAGGTCTTCAAGGTCAGACATGTCGGGCATTTCGAGCTCTTCATTAGGATCTACAATGGGGGTTCCGCCAGAGTTTGCAGTACTGGAAGAGGTCTCCTGCGGGCTGTCATCCAAATCACCCAGCAGGTCATCCAGATCTGCTTCAAAGTCTGTTTGATCCGCTTCGGATGAAGATGCCTGAGTACTAGACATAACGTCCATGTCGAGGTCATCCAGCCCTTCAATGGAGTCGAAGCCGGCATCATTCGAAAGCAGGTCTTCAAGCTCTTTTTCAAAGCCTGCGTCTCCGTCTCCGGAAGTGCCGGGAACGGAACCTTTTTGTACGATCTCAGTCAATTCGATGATGTCATCGTCTTGATGTGCGGGGCCCTTTGGTGACATGGCATACCTTCACGCTATGGTTGAGGGCAACCGTCCGGCAGCAGTGATATGCCGGAGGCGGAACGGATAACAAACTGCATCGTTAAAAAGATAAGCATATATCGGCTTGTAAAGCAAGAGGCCGCCCGAAAGGGCGGCCTCGAACAAGCAAATCCGAACCAACGCTTAGGGATGGCACTTGGATTTTTTGCAGCCGGTCAGCTCTTTCTTCTTGTCCTTGTCCTTACCTGCTACTTCGTTGTGGCAAGAAATACAGGTGGGAACGTCGGCAGCTTTTCTGTCGTGCATGATCTTGTAGTAAGAATGAACAGACTTGTCCTTCTTATCAAAGTTGTCATGGCAGCCGGCAGTGGAGCATTTGGCAAAAGATTCTTTACCGTCAACAAGGTGGTGACAGTCAACACACTTGTAGTCGGCGTGGGCGGAATGGTTGAAGATAACCGGCATTTTGGTTTGTTCCATCTTCAAACCATCAGCAGGAGCGTCCGCAGCGATGACGGGCAGCGAAAAAGCAGCTACCAGCGCCAGCACCATAACGGCGAACAGAGATTTCCTCATAACTGTGATACCTCCTTCACAAGGTATGTTAAATAATTCACGCAATCTTAGAGCTACAGCCCTTCTCTGTCAAGCAGGACAGCGGGTTATCGACCTCTACAACGCGTGAAAAAAAGTAACACGCCAGTTTTTTCACATGCATGCTCTTTATGACTGCACGGTTGTGCGGAATTACAGGTTTTTTGTACAAAATTAGAAAATTGCCGAAGTGGACACAAAAAAGCCCGAATCCGCGGCATAAGCGGTTTCGGGCCGTTATTGTTGTAACCAGTAGTTTCGGGCATACCCAAAAGGCTGTACGCGGCTACCGGTACTTATCCATATAGCCTCTTGGCGTAACCATATGCCCGCGGAAAATTTTTGTGGTGCTGTTGCCTATAATGACAATGGAAAGCATGTCGACCTGCGCAGAGTTAAACGTCTCAAGAGGGGCAACTGCCACTGCCTGTTCCGGCCTGTACGCTTGTCGTACCAGTCCGACAGGAGTGCTGCCGGTACGGTACTCACGGGCCAGTTCCAGCGCCTTTTCCAGCTGCCAGTCTCGTTTTTTTGAACGCGGATTGTATAGCACCACAACAAAATCTGCATCGAATGCATTTTTCAGGCGCTTTTCGATAACTTTCCACGGGGTAAGCAGGTCGCTTAAGCTTATACTGGCAAAATCGTGCATCAGCGGCGCCCCCAGCAGGGCGGCTGCGGCGGAAAGGGCCGGTACTCCCGTAATGACATGTACGGGCAGGTAGGCATCCATCTCTTCTACCAGTTCGTAAATCAGACCGGCCATAGCGTATATTCCGGGATCGCCGGAGCAGACCACAGCGGTTGCTTTGCCGGACAGCGCAGACTCGATTGCTTTTGCGCAGCGTTCCATTTCGCCCATCATGCCGGTCGCAATTATTTCTCTGTCTTTCAGAATGTCTTCAGACACAAGCTCCACATACTTGGTGTAGCCTACGATAACTTCAGAGGCGCGCAGAGCGTCTGCAGCCTGCGGCGTAAGCAGAGAAGGATCTCCGGGGCCAAGGCCGACAATATATAACGGTGCGGGGTGCATTAGTCTGTTTTCTCCTGAGCCACGGCGGCTGTTACGTTGCCGTCGGCTTTTTTAGTGATGATAAGCATGGCGCTGTTGCGTGAAGGTGAACCGTGTGGTGCACCGGCGGCTGTCGTACAAAAAGATGCTTTTGGGCTGAAGCCGCCAGCTGCCGCTTTATGCGCATCGGGCGCAGGCTGGTCAGTCCGGCTTTCCGCAGGCAGAGGATCGGAGATGTCTTGCGAGTAGCATGTAGCAGCAGTGATTGCTGCGGCTTCTGCAACAGAAGGCGTACCCACGGCGTTCAGCGGTTTGTCAGAGGGATTTGGCACCGGAACGGCGGCCAGTGTATGCGCAGGATAAAAGTGCAGGGGCAGGCGGAGTTCTGCTGCACAATCCAGAATACCTTGTTCATGTTGCTTGGCCTCCACGCTGGACAATGAGCGAAGCGCCGCTGCGGGAAGATCGTGCTCCTGCAGCACCGCCAGCAGGTGGGCGGTAATCTTGTTTCCGCTTACACCCTTGCGGCAACCTGTTCCCGCGTGAAGGATGCGCGGGTGAAGGATCAGATGATTTTCCGCGGCAGTATCAGCTGCGGAAGCACTAAGGGTTACGTATACTCTCGGCAGCCTTGATGCGTGTTCTGCCATGACAGAACCTGAAGGTATAAAGATGCCGGACAGCTGTTCTGAAAGCTTCAGATGATTATGCGGGTCATCCACTATAACGGGTGTGCCTTCCAGAATTGCAGCATTGATGTGGCGCACGGCAGAAAGATTGGCGATGGCAAGATTGGCCTGTGCAGCCAGAGTGTCAATGGATGGCAGGTTTTCTGTGTCGGTGGCTGTGGTTATGACAGCCGTACCGCCGGTCAGACGTGCCACCCGTTCGGCCAGTGCATTTGCACCGCCCAGATGACCGGACAGCAGGCTGATCACATGCCGGCCGCGCTGGTCCAGAACCAGTACGGCAGGGTCGATGTCTTTGCGCCTTATATGCGGTGCAATGGTGCGGATTACTATGCCGGTTGCGGCAATAAAAATATGGGCATCGTAAGCTGCAAAATTGTCGCCCACCGCATCGGCAAGACGGGGGAAAAAAAGCGTGGTTGGTGAGGGATAAGAGGCGGTTTCCGTGCGGGAAAAGGTTTCCTCAAGCCGCTGCGGTATATACAGGTCTGCGTTTAGCGCGGCAGCCAGTGTGCTACCCAGCGCAATGCCCTGAGGTGTTAATGCATACACGCAGACACGGCCGGATGTTGCTACATCTTTTGCTTCATGGACAGGCCGGACTTGGGCGATCATGTCAGGCGTGCCGGAGCGGTTATCAGAACCGTGCTGGGGCATATCCGTAATCCATGCAAAGAAAAACAGAGCAAAAAAAGGGGCGGCAGGTGCGCCGCGGACCGGTAAAAAAAGCCGGAGCGCCGTACAGGCACTCCGGCAGCATAGCATTGTTGTTGCGGCGGAGCCAGTCCGCTGCGTCAGACTTAGAAAGTAACGTTGCGGACGGCTTCCACAAATTTTTCAAAGTCTTCTTCGGTGTGGGCAAAGGAAACCATGGCACACTCAAAGCCGGAGGGGGCAATGTTAAAGCCCTGTTCGCGCATCTGCTGGTAGAAACGGGTGTACAGCGAACCGTCAGCGGTTTTTGCGCTTTCGTAGTCGGTCACCGGAGTTTCCGTAAAGAAGATGGTGAACATGGAGGCAAGGCGGTTTACGGTTACGGGCACGCCTTTGCCTTTCAGAATGGTTTCGATTTCGGTTGCCAGTGCGTCCACGCGTTTTTCAAGAGCAGCGTAGTCGGCTTTTTTCAGCTCTGCCAGAGTGGCAATGCCTGCAGCCATGGCTACGGGGTTACCGGCCAGAGTTCCTGCCTGATACACATCGCCGCAGGGGGCGATGCGCTGCATGATTTCACGCTTGCCGCCGTATGCGCCAACGGGCATGCCGCCACCGATAATTTTGCCCAGCGTGGTCAGGTCGGGGGTGATGCCGTAGTACTGTTGCGCACCGCCGTAGGAAAGGCGGAAGCCGGTGATGACTTCGTCAAAGATAAGCAGAGCGCCGTGGTTGTCGCACAGCTCGCGCAGTCCCTGCAGGAAGCCTTCCTTGGGCTGAACAAGACCCATATTGCCGGCCATGGGCTCTACAATGATGGCGGCAATGTCGTTGCCATGTTCTGCAAACAGGGCTTTTACACGCTCAAGATTGTTGTAGGGGGCAAGCAGGGTGTCTGCCACAACGGAATCCGGTACGCCGGGGGTGCCGGGAATGGACAGCGTGGCTACGCCGGAACCTGCACTGGCAAGAAACGCATCGCCATGACCGTGGTAGCAGCCTTCAAACTTTACCAGCTTGTTACGTCCGGTGTAGCCGCGGGCAAGGCGAAGTGCGGACATGGTAGCCTCTGTGCCGGAGCTGACCATGCGAACCATTTCGATGCTGGGCACAGCGTCGATGACAGCTTCTGCAAGGCGGATTTCATCTTCGCAGGGGGCGCCGAAGCTGGAGCCTTTTGCAACTGCATCAACAATGGCGCTGTTTACAGCGGGGTGGGCATGGCCCAGCAGCAGAGGGCCCCATGATTGAACAAAGTCGACGTATTCTTTGCCGTCAACGCTGTACAGTTTGCTGCCTTTGCCGCTTTCCACAAAAATGGGAGCACTTTCAACGCTCAGGCAGGCACGCACGGGGCTGTTAACGCCGCCGGGGATAACCTGCTGGGCACGTTCAAATAAATTTTTAGAGCGATCCATGAGATTCATATCCTCGTTATGCCCGCAGCCTGTGGGCTGCGGATTTGACCTTCCGCGCTAAAAATAGGTCATGGAGGTCTTTTTCAGTTCTTTTACGCTATTCAGTACCGCGTACTCGTCAAGAGCTGTTTCTTTGCGCAGAGCTTCCACCACTTCAAGATATTCGCCTTCGTAGCGTCCATGAATCATAGTAAACAGCGTATAAGGCCAGTCGGGTGCTGTCGAAGGTCTGTAGTATACGTGGGAAATCAGCTGGTGCTTGGCAGCTTGCTTGCCAAGTTCGTCCACTGTTTTTTCGTCCACAATCCATGCTACCATGGCGTTGTGCGAATAGCCTGCTTTCTGGTGTTTCAGGCTGGCGCCGAAACGGCGGATGGAGCCTTCTTCCTTCATGCGGCGCAGCAGATCAAGCACGGTCTGTTCGTCTGTTCCCACCTGAGCGGCGATGTCAGCATAGGGAGTTGCGCTGTCGGGCAGGTTTTTCTGCACAATACGCAGAATTGCACGTTCGGTATCTGTAAATGTCTGAGCCATCTCGCGTCCTCTCATAGGGTTGCGGTTCAGGCCGTTGATACCTGTTCGCGCCGACTGTTGCAACCATGGATACGTACTTGAGCCTGTCGGCTGTTTGCAGTAATTGCCATGTGCGATGCGTCACAACGGCGTGTGAAATAAACAACCACAAGGATAGCTATGAAGATAGCCGTAGCCGGAGGGGGCAGCTGGGGCAGTGCCCTTGCCCATGTGCTGGCAGCCAATAATTGCGAAGTGGCCCTGCTGGTGCGTGATGCAGAGCAGGCACAGCGGATTAACACCGAACATACGAATCCGGACTATCTGCCGGATGTGGTGTTACATTCCGGTGTGCGCGCAACGCTGGATGATGCGGATGCTCTGCACGGAGCAGCAATTTTGCTGATGGCTGTGCCGTGCCAGCATTTTCGCGGTGTTTTGCAGCGTCTGAAGCCGTTATTGCCGCCGTCGCCTGTGGTTGTTTGTGCCAACAAGGGTATCGAGGTCGAAAATCTGTGCACGGTATCGCAGGTGGTGGAGCAGGTGTTGGAAGGCACTGGGCACCAGTTTGCGATGCTTTCCGGTCCTTCCTTTGCGGCGGAAGTCATGCGCGATATGCCTACGGCAGTTGTCATGGGCTGCGAGAATCCAGAACTTGGCCGTAAGCTGCAGCATGTGTTTTCATACAATCTGTTCAGAACATACTCCAGCACGGACGTCCGCGGTGTGGAACTGGGCGGTGCGGTGAAAAACGTCATCGCCATTGCCGCAGGTCTGGCGGACGGGCTGGACTTTGGACATAATGCAAGGGCGGCCCTGATTACCCGCGGCCTTGCAGAGATGAGCCGCCTCGGCGTTGCTCTGGGGGCACGGGCTTCAACATTTATGGGGTTGTCCGGCATGGGCGACCTTGTGCTTACGTGCACGGGTGATTTGTCCAGAAACCGGCAGGTAGGGCTGAAGCTGGCGGAAGGTTTGAGCCTTGACGAAATTGTCCGCAGCATGCGCATGGTGGCGGAAGGGGTGAAAACCACAGAAGCCGTATATACATTAGCGCAACGGCTTGGTGTGGATCTGCCAATTACAAGCGCTATGTACGATGTGCTGCATAACGGGAAAAATCCCACAGATGCCGTGCGCGAACTGATGAGCAGGGATCTGAAAGAAGAATAGTATCCATCAGAGTACTGAAGATACGTTGAGCCGCGTTGTTGTGACGCGGCTTTTTTTGTCTATGTAACGTATGATGGAGTTTAAACTACATAATTGTTGAATTGTTACGTTAGATGTTTTTATATTTTCATTGTAGTAACTCATACTGGTATGCAGAAATAATATAATTGCTCAATAATGATGCTGCTGAAAAATTTTATACTGCAGGTGTATTATTTTACTTTACCAATATGGAGTGGTGATGAAAAAGTCAGCAGCAGTGATAGTTGTGAGCGTGTTTAGCATTCTGACATTTACAGGGTGTACGTCGCAAGAAAATGTTGTGGATATTGTAAAGCTAAAATCTCAGCCTAAAGAATTTGTCGGTTCAGATTCCTGTAAACAGTGCCATTTAGAACACTATGACTCATGGATGGTTACAAACCATAGCCGCATGGCACAGGATGTACGAGTGAATGAGGATGCGTTCATCGTGGCTATAGACAGGGATGCGATTCTTGCCGATTTCAAGATCCTTGAAGAAAAAGGAAAGCTGAAGCTTCCGGTGAGTGAAATTTATATTCCGACAAAGGAAGAA
The DNA here is from genome assembly GCF_047973035.1 of Oleidesulfovibrio sp. NCBI lineage: Bacteria > Pseudomonadati > Thermodesulfobacteriota > Desulfovibrionia > Desulfovibrionales > Desulfovibrionaceae > Oleidesulfovibrio > Oleidesulfovibrio sp. The sequence goes on along the minus strand of NZ_JBKEBF010000043.1, from coordinate 152,816 downwards.
ATCCGTTTTACGATCGGTAATGAGTGGAAGCAGCGATATATAGTTGAAAAGGACGGTATCTTATATATCTCACCTATCCAGTTTAATACCGAGACCGGGCGCTGGGTTAATTATCATGAACATGACTGGGATAAGCGTCCTTGGCTGTTGAAGTGTGGCGGTTGCCATACCACCGGTACCAAGCTGGATATGGAAAACATGTCTGCTAGTAGTTTTACGGAACCGGGTGTCGGCTGTGAAGGTTGTCATGGCGCAGGATCATGGCACGTAGCACTGCCTAAAACAGCACTTTTTGAAAAACGCAATACTATTTTGAACCCTGCCAAGATGCCCAGAGGCACGTCCGTTCAGGTTTGCGGCAGTTGTCATAACAGAGGCAAGTCCACCATGGCGGATGGCGCCGGATGGCCTGTAGGCTATACGCCCGGCAAAGCCCTCGAGCCTTATTACGAATCCACTTCATATGCCGCCGGTGATAAGGCGCATATGTACCCCAATGAGTTTTCCAAGGGTCATCACCAACAGTATATTGACTGGCTGAAGTCTGAGCATCGTAGAGAAGGTGTCACCTGTACTTCCTGCCATTCAGTCCACGACCTCGGGATGCCTGCAACGCGTTTCCAGACCAAAGCTCCCGGGTCTGCCTCATGTCTGACTTGTCATAAACAGCAGAACAGTAACATGGCGCATTCTATTCATTCGTTTGCCAACTGTGTCGGCTGTCATATGCCGCGCATCGCGAAAAGCGCAGAGTCCGGTGATATTCACAGCCATGTATTTAAACCGCTGCTGCCTTCTGAAACGCTTAATAATCCTGATATTCCTAACTCGTGCCAGACTTGTCATCAGCATAAGAATGATGACCTGAATGAGCTGCAAAAGCGGTTTGAAGCATTGGCGGCTATGCCTAAACCCAGAGGTACTGTGATGGAGCCTGTAAATACCTACAAGTAGGGGGCAGGCATGAGTCGTTTTTTATCCATTATCATGCTGAAAGCTGCAATTGTGCTTTGTGCGTTGCCCTGCTTTGCGCAGCAGGGCCATGCGGGCTTCAGCGGATATACAGGACATGAGGTAAGCGCTGGCAACTATCAGCAATATGAGGTGATTCCGGTTCGGGGAAGCCCCTTTCGGCAATGGAACAAGCCTGTCGGCAGTTTGGAAACCACAAGAGGAGGGGCAGCCAGCTATCAGGCGGACGCGCACACTTTTGTTCCCGCTTTTGCCTACAGGCGATGCGAAAGTTGTCACACAGAGCAGGCGCAGAATAACAGGCATGCCACAAGGGCAGGTGTTTCCTGTACACAATGTCATGGCAGCGGCGTTATTTCGGGGATTAATTATTACTTTTCCCCGATGAATCCGATCCGCAGGCATGGGTATGTCTGTGCAAAGTGTCATGAGGGAGCAACCGCTTCGTTTGCCATGTATCTGGTACATGAACCGATGCCGTTGGTTGCCTCTACCGCAGAAAGTTATCCGGTATTTTACTGGGCTACTTGGATAATGGTAGCTGTGGCGGCGTTAGCTTTTGCTCTTGCTTTGCCTCATGCCGCCTTGTGGGTTATGCGCGACCTCGTCTGCACCTCCAGAAAAGGGGGAGAATAATGCGAATACGAAGGTTCTCTCCGGTACAGAAAGCGTTTCACGTGCTGCTGATGCTGACATTTATGCTTCAGGCTGCAAGTGGTTTGTCAAGAATGTACATTGAATCTGTCTGGGGAACTCGGCTGACTTCTGTATTTGGTGGCTACGCCGGAGCACTAGAGGTTCACAAAACTGTCGGTGTGCTCATGCTACTGCTGTTTGCAGGACACATTTGTTATGCTTTGTACATTGTTGCGGCGGTGCGCATAGATAAACATGACTCCCTTATTCCCCGTCGAAGCGACGTGCGTGAGTTCGGCCAGCACGTGCGCTGGATGCTCGGGGGGGATCCTCCCCGATTTGAGCGCTGGGGGTATTGGGAAAAGTTTGACTACTGGGCAGTGTTCTGGGGGATGGTGGTGCTAGGCGTTACCGGCCTGTTGCTGTATTCCCCGCAGACAACGGCAACGTATCTGAAGGGATGGTCGTTGAACATTGCGCTATGGTTGCACCGGATAGAAGCATGTCTGGCAATGTTGCATGTGTTTGTCATACACTTTGCGATTGTGCACATGCGGCGCGAGAGCTTCCCAATGGACCGTGCCATGTTTTGCGGTGACTCAGAATATGCTTCGGCATCAGAAAAGTGGCCCCGCTGGATTGCAAGGCTGAAAAACGCCGGATTATTACAGGACAGACTGGCGGAAGACGTGTCTGTGGTACGGCTGACTATCAGCTATATATTCGGTCTGGCCATTGTGGTGGCTGGAGTCTACCTTCTTATTGGTGGGTTGGCTAATATACGCTTTATCAGCTGGTAGATTCAATTGATAATAAAATGCTCCGGAGCAAAGGTTCCGGAGCATTTTTAATACAGTTAAGGCAACCTGATGACTAGCTAGAAGTGCGCAGACTCATTCTGAACGCAGAAATTTAACCCACACCGTGCGGATTCTCGGTCCGTCAAATTCACAGAAATAAATTTTCTGCCACGTTCCAAGCTGGATGGTACCGCCCTCGACGATGACCAGCTGGTCGCAGCCGAACATGCTGGACTTGATATGCGCGTCTGAATTGCCCTCTGCATGACGGTAGTCGCCGCGTTGCGGAACCAGTTTGTTCATGTTTACTGTTATATCTCGCACTACGTCGGGGTCGGCTCCTTCATTAATGGTAATTGCCCCTGTGGTGTGCGGGCAGTAAAGCAGCAGTGCGCCATCGGACCAGCCGTTTTGGTTCGCCAGTTGTCTGACAGCGTTTGTAATATCTACCAGCTCTTCCCGTTCATGAGTCCGAACCTGAAACGTTTCCATGTGTCTACCCCGTATTGATGAAGCCCTTGAAAAGTAAGGGGGCCGTTGTTTTCGCAGAATCTATTGCAACTCAATGATTCACATGCGCCTTGTGAAAACGAGCCACTCCTGTCGCATCTAGCAGCAGGCCGGTAACGTTGTTGGAATGCACCAGCATCTCACGGTTGTATACCAGCGGAACCCACGGAGCGTCATCCCTGATGATGTGCTGAATTTTCCAGTAGATTTTCTTCCGTTCTTCCTGTCCGGTTTCCTGCAATGCTTTTTCTATCAGATCGCGTACTTCAAGGTTGGTATAAAATGCCCTGTTCTGAGCATCCTGTTTCTGAGCGCTTTCGGGATGGAACAAGGGGTAGAAAAAATTGTCGGGACCGCTGTTATAGCCACCCCAGCTGATGATGCACATGTCATGCTCGCCGTTACTTGTGGCCCGCAGATGTTCTTTACATTCCGCATAGCGGATGTTCAGTGTGACGTTAATGGCTGCAAGCTCTGATTTCAAGATGGTTTCTAAGCCCGAAGGATAGAATGAGCAGGGGCAGAAATAGAGTGTTGCGGTGAAGCCTTCCTGATAACCTGCTTCAGCCAAGAGCTGTCTGGCTTTCGCCGGATCATACGGGTAAGGTTGTATGGTTTCATCATAGCTCCAAACCGTGTCCGGTATGACGTTGTATGCTGCAACTGCTGTGTTACCATAGATGATACGCTGTAATGGCTCCTTGTTAACAACCATATTAACGGCTTTGCGCACCCGTACGTCAGTGAAGGGCTTTTTTTGTGTGTTCATGGCAAGGTAGGCGATGCGAAGTCCGGTGCGGCTGGTTATGGTCAGATTATCATTTTTTGCCGCCTGACGGGCGATGTCTGCAGTTACCCCGTCAAAAGCATCAATGAAACCTACTTTCAGGGCTGTCAGCCTGTCCGAAGCTTCCGGAATTACTTTGATCACTACGGTAGCCAGCTCCGGCGCTCCATTCCAATAGTGAGGATGAGCGCTAAGCACGATGTGTTTCCCTTTTTCCCATGAAGCAGCACGATATGGTCCGGTACCGGCTAAAATGTCTGCATCGATACCTTTACTGAAACCGTTAGGGCTGATGACAGAGGCCGATGACATCGACATATTGTGCAGGAAGGGCGCAAAAGGAACATCAAGCCTGATAAGCACTGTATAAGGGCCTACTGCCTTTACATCTTCAATGTGTCTGAAAGTGAAGCGCGATATGGCGGAGTCTCCGGCAAAGTACGGCAACTGACTGTCCAGCTGGCGCATGAATGAAAACACCACTGCATCGGCTGTAAACGGTGTGCCATCATGAAAGGTTACGTCATTGCGTAGATGAAAGACCCATTCCGTTTTATCTGCTGACGTTTCCCACGATTTTGCCAGTGCGGGAATGATGGTGGAGCCGTTTGCTGAAACGGCAACCAGCCCTTCATAGACGTTACTGAGTATTTTTGACGACTCAAGGTCGGGCGAACGCCCGGGGTCCAGCGTGTTTGCATCATTGGCTCGTGCAAAAGCCAGAGTCCCTCCCGCATACGCCGTATGGGGAGCCTGACTTACTCCCAAAATAAGTACAAAGAGCAATATTACTGATAAGTTGCGGACAGCATTGTATATCGGTCGGGGTTGCTCTGGCTGTTTATGCATGGCTGTTTCCTGTTTTAACAGGATATTCAGCAGATAATAGCGTGACTATGATATTACAGGATATCTTGCGGTTGTGACACGGCCCGTTTTCTCATACAACCGTACTGGCCGTTTCACTAAGCGGCACGGACGCATAGCAGGAGGAACGCATGCCGGTAGTCATGGGAACAGCGGGACATATCGACCACGGAAAAACAACACTGGTCAAAGCTCTTACAGGCATTGACTGTGACAGGCTGGGCGAAGAAAAACGCCGTGGAATAACCATTGAGTTAGGTTTTGCGTTTCTTGATTTGCCTGAGGGCAAGCGCCTGAGCATAGTTGATGTGCCGGGGCACGAAAAATTTGTAAAAAACATGGTTTCCGGTGCCTCAGGTATTGATTTTGTAATGCTGGTCATTGCCGCTGACGAAGGCGTTATGCCGCAGACCCGTGAGCATCTGGAAATTTGCTCTTTGCTTGGCATCCGTACCGGCCTTGTGGCGCTGACCAAGACAGACATGGTCGATGAAGAATGGCTGGCGCTGGTGCAGGACGATGTTGCGGAATTTCTTGAGGGCAGTTTTCTTGAAAGTGCACCAGTATTCCCCGTTTCCGCAACGGGCGGCCAAGGCCTGACGGAACTGCGTGCGTATCTGGCGAAAACGGAACAGGAACTGCGGCCTGAGCGGCGTTCTGACATTTTCCGTCTGCCTGTGGACAGAGTGTTCACTATGCGCGGACACGGTACCGTTGTCACCGGAACCATGATTTCCGGTTCGGTATCACTGGGTGACGAAGTTGAACTTGTTCCCTCCGGTCTGCGTACAAAGGTGCGAGGCCTGCAAAGTCACGGGGCCACAGTTGAAACAGCCCCTGCGGGAAGGCGTACGGCTGTTAATCTGGCGGGCCTTGATGTGGAAGACATCCAGCGCGGCGAAGTGCTGGCACTGCCCGATACCTTGCATCCTTCTCCGGTGTGGGATGTGCGCATGACATGCCTTTCCTCCGCACCTACCCCGCTTAAAAATAGAACAGAAGTTCATTTTCACCACGGTTCGCGCGAGACCCTTGCCCGTTTATATTTTCCCGACCGCGACAAACTGATGCCGGGCGAAACATGTGTCTGTCAGGTTCGTTTTACAACCCCGCTGGCGGGAGTGTTCGGTGACAGATGCGTGGTGCGCTCTTTTTCTCCTTTGAGGACTGTGGCTGGCGGCATGGTGCTTAGTCCGGTTAGCGATATCCTGCGGAGAAAAGATTCCCGCTTTGCAGATAAAATGACACTGCTGGAAGAGCTTGCCGATGCTGAAAGTGACCGCCGCATTTCGATCCATCTGGCTTTGGCAGGTGATGCGGGGTGCACGTTCAGTCAGCTTTGCGTATTGACTGATATGGAGTCGAAGCGGCTTGAAAAATCATTGGTAAAGCTGGGGAGTTCGCAGCAGGCATTTGTCTTTGATAAAGAAGAAAAGCGCTATGTTGACGGCGATACCGTTGAAAAACTTTCCGGCTCCTGCGTGGAGTTTTTAGGTGCATACCACCGCAAGGAACCTTTGAAGCAGGGGCTGGTACGCGGAGAGCTGGCTTCCGGCTGGGGGCGCGGCCTGCACCCGAAGCTGGTGCATTTTATTACCGAGCGCCTTATCCGTACCGGCAAACTTGTTTCAGAGCAGGATTTAGTCAGGTTGCCGGATCATGCTGTTTCGCTTGCCGCAGATCAGGAAGGGCTGCGTAATACTCTGGCGCAGGCCTACCGCAAAGGCGGTACAGCCCCGCCGAATTTGCAGGATGTGCTGGACCCGTTGGGGCTTACATTCAAGGAAGCCGCTGCAGTGTTTAAGCTGTTGCAGAATGACGGCGTGCTGGTGCGGGTGAAGGAGAACATGTTTTATGACGCACAGGCCATCGCAGATCTGCAAAGGCAGCTGGAAGGTTGGTTTGCCGCTAACGAAGATATTGGGCCAAATGAGTTCAGAGATCTGACGGGCCTTTCGCGTAAGTACGTTATCCCGTTGCTGGAATATTTTGACAGAGAGCGCGTAACCATGCGTGTGGGTGACAGGCGCGTGCTGCGTAAAAAGTCTTAGTATTGTAAAAGGCCGCTTCATCATCTGAAGCGGCCTTCTTGCTGCTTTCATTACAAAAGCATGCTGCGTAGTGCCCCCAGAACCCCCCGGGAGCGAACGTTCCCTGTGTTTACAGGCAGTGCGCCAGGGTCAGGATGTGAGGCCAGACGCTGTTTCAATGTGTTAAACTTGTCATCAAGCCGTTGCTCTACGCGTTGGCGGCGTTTTGCCGCACGCTCGTGTTCCCGATGCAGGCGCAGCATGGCTTTTTCGTGGGCCGCCTGCAACGGTGCAAGGGCCTGTCGGACTGCATCCTGTTCCTGAGTGTGTTTAGTCATCTCCAATCCTCGCAAGGCTGGCATTCGCCGGCGGCCTACGGGTCCCCCCCGCAGATGGCATGTCAGCGCATCTCCCTGCGCCTTTCGGAGAAGCATATTTGTTATGCAGAGCTTGTTTGTATTATGCAAAAGCCCCTAAGTGTCAATGCCAACAATCCACAATCGGGTTCTTTCAGCGTGCGATGAACGTTAGAACATGAGGCATGACGCTATTATTTTGCATATAAAAAAAGCGCGGAGCAATAACTCCGCGCTTTGATTTTTAAGCAGTCTTGCAGACTAGCGACGATCGCCGCCACGGCCGCCACGGCCACCGCGATCATCGCGGCGTCCGCCACGGTCGTCACGACCCCCACGGTCATCGCGGGGACGACGGGGAGGACGTGCAGTGTCCGCGGGGTCCCATTCAACGCCCTGTGCTTCAAGCAGCACGGCCTTGCGGGAAGCGCGTACACGACCATCGTTGATTTCAATGACTTTGACTTCCATGTCCTGACCAAGCTGGACAACGTCTTCAGTCTTTTCAACGCGGGCAGTATCAAGCTGCGAAATGTGCACCAGTGCTTCGCAGTTGGGCAGAATTTCGACAATAGCGCCGATTTCCATAACCTTGCGAACCTTGGCGGTGTAGTTTTTGCCCAGATCAGGACGCTGGTCGTAGTACATGATCATTTCGCGGGCCATTTCCATGGACTCTTTAGTGGGGGCAAAGATGGAAATCTTGCCGCTGTCTTCGATGTCGATGGAAGCACCGGTAGCGCCGGTGATTGCTTTAATGTTTTTGCCGCCGGGGCCGATGATGACGCGGATGATGTCGGGGTTGACTTCAACCACGCTGAGCTGAGGCGCGTAGCTGGAAAGCTCTTTGCGGGGCTCGGGCAGCACTTTGGCCATTTCGCCCAGAATGTGCATGCGTGCTTCACGGGCCTGAGCCAGTGCACGGGCCATTACTTCCGCGGGCAGGCCGTCAATCTTGATGTCCATCTGAACTGCGGTGACGCCTTCGGCGGTGCCGGCAATCTTAAAGTCCATATCGCCCAGTGCATCTTCATCGCCAAGGATGTCGGTAAGAACGATGAACTCATCTTCTTCCTTGATAAGACCCATGGCGATACCTGCTACAGGAGCGGATACGGGTACACCGGCGTCCATCAGCGACAGGCTGCCGCCGCACACTGCTGCCATGGAGGAAGAACCGTTGGATTCCATGGTTTCGGAAACAACGCGCAGAGTGAAGGGGAAGTCGTCGGGGTTGGGCAGAACAGGACGCAGAGCGCGTTCTGCCAGTGCACCGTGGCCGATTTCGCGGCGCGATACGCGCACGGGCTTCACTTCGCCTACAGAGTAAGGAGGGAAGTTGTAGTGCAGCATGAAGCGCTTGGTTACGTCACCTGTCAGCGAATCCATACGCTGTTCGTCGGTGGTGCTGCCGAGAGTTGCAACCACAAGGCTTTTGGTTTCGCCGCGTGCAAAGATGGCGGAACCGTGAGCGCGGGGCAGAGCACCGGCTTCGATAATGATGGGACGGACAGTTTTGGTGTCACGGCCGTCAATGCGCAGACCTTCTTTCAGAATACGCTGACGCACGATTTTCTTTTCAAGATCGGACAGCATGTCGCCGACAGCAGCAAGGCGTTCGGCTTCTTCAGCAAAAGCAGGGTCCTGAAGCAGGGCTTCTTTCACTTTGTCTTTTACTGCTTTCTTGGCTTCCTTACGGGCCAGCTTTTCTTTTACCTGCAGTGCAGCAGCAAGGTCGGCCTGAGCAAGGGCGATAACCTTTTCTTTCAGTTCGGTGTCTTCAGCAGGAGCAACGAACTCGATTTTGGTCTTGCCGGCCAGTTCACGCAGCTTTTCCTGCATGTCGATGATGGGCTGCACTTCGCGGTGTGCCCATGCAAGAGCTTCAGCAATGACGTCTTCGGGTACAAAGTTCGCTTCGCCTTCAACCATGACCAGCGCTTCGCGGGTTGCGGCAACAACGAGGTTCAGGTCGGCTTCTTCTGCTTCCTTGATGCTGGGGTTCAGTACAAACTGACCGTTGATGCGGCAGACGCGTGCGCCGGCAACAGGAGATTCAAAGGGTACGGAAGACAGCATTACAGCAGCGGAAGAACCGCAGAGTGCCAGAATGTCGGAATCGTTTTCCTGATCGGCAGAGATAACGTTTGCCAGAACCTGTACTTCGTTTTTGAAGCCCTTGGGGAAGAGAGGACGCAGGGGACGGTCGATCAAGCGGGAAACCAGAGTTTCACGTTCGCTGGGGCGACCGATTTCGCGGCGGAAGAAGCTGCCCGGAATACGGCCTGCGGCGTACATCTTTTCAGAGTAGTCCACAACCAGCGGGAAGAAGCTTATTTCGCGCTCCAGAGCCTGCGTGCACACGGTGCAAAGCACAACGGTACCGCCGCACTGAATCCAGACAGAACCGTCAGCCTGATTGGCCAGACGCCCTGTTTCCATAATAATTTCTTTTCCGCCTACAGTGGCGGAGAGGCGCTTTGCGCCAAAAAGATTTTCCATAATTCTAGAATCCTTTTCTTGTGAAGGGGATTCCGGGGAGAAGGCCTTGCCCGTTAACAGAGCGCTCTTCCCGGACCCCCCTTTCACTGCGTTGGGCGGCTATACCGCCTGGTGTAATAAGCAGGGGAACCCCGTTCGGGGTTCCCCGTGTGAACCTACTTTCTGAGGCCCAGCTTCTGGATGAGTGTGCGGTAACGCTGAACGTCCTTTTTAGCAAGGTACTTCAGCAGGTTACGGCGCTGTCCGACCAGCTTGAGCAGGCCGGTACGGGAGTGGTAGTCCTGTTTGTGAGACTTAAAGTGCTCAGTCAGGTACTTAATACGTGCAGTAAGCAGGGCTACCTGCACTTCGGGAGAACCGGTGTCACCGGCGCTCTGGCCGTACTCATCAATGATGGACTTCTTCTGTTCAGGAGTCATTACCACAGCAAGTTACCTCCAAGTAACTGTTTATGTATTCCACAGCCCCCGCAGAATCGCCCAGACGGGTGCACCGTTTTTGTACTGCGTTTCTGCCAGCGCCAGCGGTTCGCCTGCCATGGTCAGCAGTATGGCCTTGATACCTTCATCAAAAGGCATGTTGGCCATTTCTGCCGGATCGTACGGATGCGGAATGCCGTTTTTCACATCGGCCTCTGCTGCAGCGTCAAGACGCAGCTTCGGCCAGTGAGGCAGGGCGTTTTCCAGCGATACGATTCGGCCGGCGAGCTCCGCAGGGTCGGCAAGCACGTCGTCCAGTTCGTGTGCTTCGTCCAGCGAGAACGGATGGCTGTACTCCCGGAGCAGTTCGGTCAGCACAGCGCCGCACCCTAAACGAGTCCCCAAGCTGTGGGCCAGGGATCGTATATAGGTGCCCGAACTGCATCTTACCCGGAAGCGTACAAGCGGTAGCTCTGCATTGAGCATTTCCGCCTGCGAAATATCTATGCGCCTTATTTTTACAGGCGTTTCTTTACCTTCGCGCGCAAGCTTGTACAAGGGCTGCCCCTTATGCTTTGCGGCAGAGTATGACGGAACCTGTTGTTCCGACGTTCCGATCCACTCCGAAATGGCGTTTGCCACATCTTTCAGCGTGACGCCTGACCAGTCGGCAGTGGAAACGGTTTCGCCTTCGTCATCCCATGTGTCGGTGGTGCGCCCCAGCTCTATGGTGCCGGAGTACACTTTTTCACCGCCATCCATAAGATAGCCCGAAAGCTTGGTGCTCTGGCCCAGCAGAACCAGCAGCACACCCTGAGCCATCGGGTCAAGCGTTCCCGCATGTCCTATCTTCTTCTGGCCCAGGCGTTTTACTTTGGCAATGCAATGTGCGGAAGTAGGCCCTTTAGGTTTGTTCAGCACCAGCACGCCATGTAACTGCGAAAGCGTTGACTCAGCCATACAGTTAAGCGTCCTCTGCGTCCAGTCCAAGATTGCGGGCTACGGACAAAAGAATTTCCTGCATGGCTTTTTTCAGCGGCATGTCGACTTCGGCACCGGCTGCGTTGCGGTGCCCACCACCGCCGAAAGCTGCTGCAACCTGCTGTACATCTGCGTTTCCGTTAGAGCGCAAGCTGGCCTTTGCACGACCGAGACCATACTCGCGCACGGTGACCGCCACCTGCACACCACGAATGCGGCGCATGTAATTTATAATTCCTTCGGCATCTGCGATAGTGGTGCCGGTGTCTTCCAGCACCGCATCAGGAATGCCGAGCATGGCTATGCGGCCCTGATGGCTCACCTTCACCGTGCCCATCAGCTTGCCCCACAGCTGCATGCGGTTCAGGCTCCAGTTGTTGTTCATCTTGGGACCGAAATCACCAAGATCAAGCCCGCAGCGCAAAATATCTGCTGTTATCTCCATTACCTGAGCTGTCGTATTGGCAAAACTGAAGGATCCTGTATCGGATACAAGAGCAAGGTAGAGGGCTTCGCCTGTGGCACCGGTCAGATCCACGCCAAGTTCGCGGGCAATCAGGGCGACCATTTCGCCGGTAGCCGCGCAGCCGGGTGATACCCAGTTCACAGTGGCAAATTCTGGATTGCCGAGGTGATGGTCGATATTGATGCTGGGTACGGAGTTGAGAAGTGAGCGGATTTCATGCCCGGGGCGGCGGTCATCACCACAGTCGAGCACGATAAGGCGCTGGGGAGCAAAGCTGTCAATATCTGCAAGGCAGGTGACAAGCTGCGCGCCCATGTCGATCCAGTTGAACTGATCCGGCACACCTGACTCGTTATACAACACCACCTGTTTTCCCATGCGGCGCAGGATGTGCGAGAGTCCTGCCATAGAACCTATGGCGTCACCATCGGGATTGTAGTGGCTGGCAATGAGAAAATCGTTCTCGTTGCGCAGGATGTCTACAATCTGTTTGATAACCTGGCTGGTTGTGGTGCTGTCCAGCATGTTCAAGTCCTTTGGGCGCATTACTCCGCGCCGAAAAATTCCATATCGCTATAGGTCATTTCTTCCGGGCAAGCAGCTTCCATCATGCTCAGGCATTTTGTCAGTCTGCTTTGCAGGTGTCTTTCGCTGTTGCTTACGGTCACTACTGCCAGTGAAAGACGTGTGAGCGAGTCCTGATTGGCAATTTCAGCGATGGATACGTTGAACTTGGCGCGAACTTTAGCTTTCAGGCTGGAGGCAACGCGTCGCTTACCTTTTAGTGAATCGTTGCCGTGCAGTGTGTACTCAACGGTCAGAACACCAATAACCATGGCGTATATTCCGGCAGCCTGCCAACACCTTACGCCTTACTATCTGCAGTAAGTGCCGGCTTGCCTAGTATAATCCTGCGGAGCGCTGATCAGCCAGCGCTCCGCAGGGAGTTTTATTAATCAAGGGTTGCGGCTTCTTCGACTTCCTCGAAGGCTTCGATGATGTCGCCGATCTTGATGTCGTTGTAGTTCTCAAGACCCATACCGCATTCAAAGCCCTTGGCGACTTCTTTGACGTCGTCCTTGAAGCGCTTAAGCGAGTTGATGCGGCCGGTGTAGATAACTACGCCGTCACGCAGCAGGCGAACCTTGCTGTTGCGGATAATCTTGCCATCTGCAATGTGGCAACCTGCAACCGTGCCCACTTTGGGTACGCTGAAGGTTTCGCGCACTTCTGCCTGACCAAGGTACTGTTCCTTGACAACAGGTGCCAGCAGACCGGCCATGGCGGATTTGATTTCTTCCGACAGCTTGTAAATGATGTCGTAGAAACGGATATCCACTTTTTCCTGTTCGGCAACTTCTTTCACCTTGGCGGTAGGACGCACGTTGAAGCCGATGATGATGGCGTCCGATGCGGATGCCAGCAGGATATCGGATTCGGTGATAGCGCCTGCGCCCTTGTGGATGATTTCCACTTTGACCTGCTCGGTCTGCATTTTGGCCAGTGCGTCGGTGATGGCGCCCACAGAACCCTGCACGTCGGCTTTAAGCACGATGTTAAGGGTCTGGGTTTCGGCATCAGTCTTGCGGCGCGCAAGGAATGTTTCCAGTGTAACCTTGCTTTCGCGGGCAAGGTCACGTTCGCGCTGCTTGATGGCGCGCTGTTCCGCAATACGGCGGGCCAGCTTTTCGTCTTTAACGCAGATGAATTCCTCACCTGCCACGGGCACGCCTTCGAAGCCCTGTACTTCCACAGGAATGGAAGGACCTGCTTCTTTAGCTTTTTTGCCCTGATCGTTAAACATGGCACGTACACGTCCGCTGAAAACACCGCAGACAAAAGCGTCACCGGCTTTCAGGGTTCCTTCCTGAATCAGTACGGAACCGACTGCACCGCGACCCTTGTCCAGCTTTGCTTCCACAATGCGTCCGCGTGCGGGCTTGTTGGGGTTGGCTTTCAGTTCCATAACTTCAGCTTGCAGAGCGATCATCTCAAGCAGTTCGTCCAGACCTTCGCGGGTCTTGGCCGAAACATAAGAGAAGATGGTGTCGCCGCCCCAATCTTCGGGCACAAGGTTCAGCTCTGCAAGTTCGCGCATTACGCGGTCCTTGTTTGCGCCTTCCTTGTCGATCTTGTTCACCGCAACCACAATGGGTACGCCAGCAGCCTTGGAGTGGCTGATAGCTTCACGGGTCTGGTCCATTACGCCGTCGTCGGCGGCAACAACCAGAATAACAAGGTCGGTTACCTGAGCACCGCGGGCACGCATTGCGGTAAACGCTTCGTGACCGGGTGTGTCAAGGAACACAATGTCGCCGCGCTTGGTGGCAACGTGGTAGGCTCCGATGTGCTGCGTAATGCCGCCTGCTTCACCGGTGGTCACGTTGGACTTGCGGATGGCGTCAAGCAAGGACGTCTTACCGTGGTCAACGTGGCCCATGATGGTGACAACAGGAGGACGGGGAAGCAGACTTTCTTCAGTGTCAGCTTCCTTGGGCAGCAGGAATTCGTCTTCGGAGAAACCTACCTTTTCCACTTCGTATCCGAACTCGCTGGCAACAACGGTGGCGGTATCAAGGTCAAGCGACTGGTTGATAGTAGCCATGACGCCGAGCGACATCAGGATTTTGATAATTTCAGGAGCCTTTACGCCCATCTGGTGCGCAAAATCGGATACGCGGATTGCTTCGTCCACTTTGATTTTACGCTTGGCTGCGCGCTGGGGCTGAGTGGAAACGGGCTTTGTTTCGGGCCTGCGTTTGCCCTTTTTGCCACGGTTCCAGTTGCCGCCGGATTCTTCGCGCATTTTCTTGCCGCCCATGCGGTCGCTTTTTTCGCCGAATTCGACGGTGCGACGGCCTTTCTGGCGTTTCTTCTTGCTCTGTCCGTCGCCAAACGGGGCAGCATTGTCGCCGCCACCGCCACCGCCGCCAGCGGGCTTATCAAAGCCACCGGCGGGACGACCAGCACCAGGGCCAGCAGGACGACCGCCACCGGGACCACCTTGGGGGCCGCCGGGACGACCGCCACCGGGACCTCCTTGAGGTCCGCCGGGACGACCACCGCCGGGACGGCCGGGGCCACCCTGATAACCACCCGGACGACCACCGCCGGGACGGCCTCCTTCGGGGCGGTGGCCGCGATCGCCGCGGCTATCAGCGCCGCGTTCAGGCTGAGCCTGAGCGGCCTGTACAGCTGCAGGATCGGGGCGTGAAATAATGCGAACCTGTGGACCGGCAGTATCTTCGCGTTTCTTTTTCTTTTTCTTCTTTTTGCCGTCAGCGTCGGTATCATCCGCATCTGCATCGTCCGTGTCAGCACGCTGTGCAGGAGCCTTTTCGGCATCCATGTTCACTTCGTAGCGGCGCTTTTCCGCAGGAGCTTCAGCCTTGGGGGCTTCCACTTTTTCTTCGGCAGCGGACTTTTCAGCAGTTACCTTTGCAGGTTCAGCCTTTTCAGTTTTTTCGGCAGCGGGTGAGGGCTGCTCCTGTTTGGACTCAACGGGAGCTGCAACTTTCTCTGCTGCGGGGGCTGCTTCCTGCTCGGGAGTAGCGGGACGGATGATTCGTGCCTTGGGAGCTTCTTCCCTCGGAGCAGCCTTGGCGGCTTTTTCCGCTTTGGGAGCTTTTGCTTCAGCGCGAGGTTCATCGGTCTTGGAGGCCTGAGCTTGCTGTGCAGGCTTTTCTGCCGTTTTTGCAGCTTCCTGCTTTGCGGGAGCATCGGCTTCCTTGGCGGCAGCCTGTGCGCCTCCCTTACGGCGGCGGCGAATGATCACGTCAGAAGAGCCGTCTTTGCGCTTGGCATCGGCGGATTCTTCATTCATCTGGCTGCGCACCTTGCGTGCGTCTTCGGTGGTCAACGTACTCATACTGCTTTTTGCCTGGATATCCAGTTTCTTGGCGGCTGCCATCACTTCTTTCGGAGTGCTGTTCAGCTCTGTTGCCAAGTCCTTAATTTTAATTTTCGTTTCGCTCATGCGTGAACCCCCTTGCACTTCCTCCGCCAGCCCCGGAACTTCGGGAACCGTTGCCTGCATTGTTCGCTACTGCAAACGTAGTAGCCTCTGCCCGGCTGGGTCTGAGCTTCGTCGGCCACGGGGTCGCCAATTGGCTCACCCGGGGGGCTGACGTAGCGCAGGAGATCAGACTTTGCAAATCGTCTCCTGCAGATGACGCAGGTGCGTATCGGAATATGTTTTTGTCCGTCCGTCATTCAGACAACCGGACTATTCGGCGTTTTCCCCGTCAGCGGGCGCTTCAGTTGCTTCATCGTCTTCATCCGCAGCGGACTGCGCAGGTGCGAGGAAGTTAATTGCGGCCCGCAGATCCGAGATCTTTTCGGGGGTAAGGCCTTCTACAGCCATCAGTTCTTCATCGGATGCGTCGCGCAGTTCTTCGATGGAGGAGAAACCTGCGTTGACAAACTGCTCGATGGCAACTTCGGCTACGCTAGCCAGCTGGTCGAGGCCGCGGCCGATGGCGTTGGCTTCGTTGTAGCGGGTTTCAGTATAAATATCTATTTTCCAGCCCAGCAGTTTCGAGGCCAGCTTTACGTTCTGGCCTTTTCTGCCGATGGCGTTGGTCAGCTGATCGTCCGGTACGACCACTTCGAGCATGTTTTCCTCTTCGTCCACGATGATACGGCTGATCACCGCAGGGCTCAGAGCATTACGTGCATAGGTGGCGATGTCCGGACTCCAGACAACAATGTCGATGCGTTCGCCGCGCAGTTCCTGAACAATGTTCTGGATACGCGAACCACGGATACCGACACAGGCACCCACGGGATCAACGTCACGGTCACGTGAGGTCACGGCAACCTTTGCACGGCTGCCGGGATCGCGGGCAACGCCCATGACCTGTACGGTCTCGTCATCCACCTCAGGCACTTCACGCTTGAACAGTGCTGCCATGTAATCAGGGTGCGAGCGGGAAACAATCACCTGAGGGCCACGGCCTTCTTTGCGCACGTCGATGATGATGGCCTGCACACGGTCGCCGCGTTTGTAATGTTCGCGGGGAATCTGCTCGTCTTTGGGCAGCAGCGCCTCGGTACGGCCAAGGTTGATGATCCAGCCGGTTTTATCGCGGCGCTGGATGATACCGCTGGCAACTTCGCTCAGGCGGTCTTTGAATTCTTCAAAGATGATTTCCTGTTCGGCATCCCGCATGCGCTGGATGATAACCTGCTTGGCGGACTGGGCCGCAATGCGACCGAGGTCTTCGATTTTCAGCCGAAACCCCATTTCGTCGTCAAGCTGAACGCTGGGGTCGTGTTCGCGGGCATCTTCCAGAGCGATCTGGGTGATCTCGTCTTCCACTTCTTCCGTTACTATTTTGAACTGATAAACCTCAATTTCACCGGTTTCTTCATTGAAGTTAACCTCAAGGTCCAGTTCATCGCCGTATTTGCGGGTAACGGAGGTGCGTACCGCTTCTTCCAGCGTTTCAACCAGCAGCGAGCGGTCAAGACCGCGGTCTTTGCTGATCTGGTCAATGGCTTTTTTCAACTCCATGCTCATGGGGAATTCCTCCGACTCAATCTGTTCGGCCCGGCCTAACGCTTCTGGCCTTTGTCACGGTCAAAATCGTAGACAGTCTTTACTTTTTTTACTTCGTTCCAGTTGACCCGAAGCTCTTCCTGTTCTGCTTCCTGACCGCCTTTGAGCGGGTCCACAGACAGAACAAAGCTGTCGCTGTCTACCGATTCGACTGTGCCGATAAATTTTTTACGTCCCGGAAACTGTGCGGCAGGAGCGCGCAGCACCAGTTCGATTTTCTGTCCAATATATGCGCCCAGCTGCTCTGTTGAAAAAAGCGGCCGCTCAAGCCCCGGGGAAGAAACCTCAAGGTTGTATGCGCCTGCTATGACGTCCTCTACCTCCAGCGCAAGGCCGATATGGCGCGAAACCCTGGCGCACTGGTCAATGGTAACCCCTTCGGGGCCATCAATATATATACGCAGAACAGCCTTGCCGCCGGGGATGAATTCCATTCCCCACAGAGAAAGGTCAAAGGAGTGGATAACGGGCGTGATTATATCGAGTATTTGTTCGTGAATAGTATTGGCGGTCATAACATCGTACCGTGCGGTCTGGTCGCAAAAAAAAAGGGGGCCTTGCCGGCCACCCCGTATTTAGCCGCTTTAGCGGCCACAGGATGAATTCAATGCCCGCCGGCGAGTGGCCGGTCTGCCTGTGCGGCGTAGACCGCATAACAGGCAGCATCCATGACGGAACCGCACATTAGAATCGATATCATATATGCCGCCTGTCTGGGGTTGTCAATGGCTGCAAACCAAAAATCCGGCAGCAGAGCTGTTAAACCGGCAAAAATATGATGGCCCGCATGTTGCATCTGTTAGCGCATGGCGTTGCGGCACCAGTGCTGCAACAAGGAGGCAGCCATGCAAGACAGTATGTATAGCGCGTTATTCGGGGCGCTTACGAACGAGCACAGGTTAAATAATATCGCCAACAATTTGGCGAATGTGAATACCACCGGCTACAAGCGGGATGTGCTGGCGTTTAAAGATACCTTTCTTTCTTTTGCGCATGATGAGGTTATGGAACCCATTCCCAATGTGCGCTCCAAGAAAATGTTTCCGGAGCCCATCCATATTGCAAAGCCGCGTATTGCGCTGGCTAAAACAGATTTTACTCAGGGCGGCCTTAAGCTGACCGGCGCTCCTTTGGACGTGGCCATTCAGGGTGAAGGCTTTTTTAAAGTCCGGACCCCCGAAGGCGAATTCTACACACGCAATGGTAACTTCCGTCAGACTTTCGACGGACAGCTGGTAACGCAGCAGGGGTGGCCCGTCATCGGAACCGGCGGCGATATTCAGCTGCCCCCGCGTTCCAACATCACCATTGCCGAAAACGGCTCCATCTACGCGAACGGAGAGCTGGTCGGCCAGATTCAGGTGGTCAACATCGACAATCCCATCACTCTTGAAAAACAAGGCAGCAACCTGTTCCGCCTGCGCGAAGGGGCAGGAGGGCAGGAAGTTCCTGTGGAAAACCCCATGGTGCTTCAGGGGTTCACCGAGGCTGCCAACGTCGAAGTGGTGTCTGAAATGGTCAATATGATCGAAGCACACCGGCAGTTTGAGGCATATCAAAAAATAATGCAGGCCACGGACGCCGTGGACAAGATGGCTACCGACAAAGTCGGCAGAGCCCGCGTTTAACCTGAGTAATACCGGAGGATTCAAGCCATGATGCGTTCTCTCTGGACTGCTGCGACAGGCATGATCGCCCAGCAGCTTAATATCGATACCATTTCGAACAACCTTGCCAACGTGAACACGCTCGGCTTTAAGAAGAGCAGAGCGGAGTTTGAAGACCTTATGTACCAGAATATGAAGATCGCCGGTTCTGTAACCGGTAATGATCAGCGTATTCCCACAGGTATTCAGGTTGGTCTGGGTGTGCGGCCCACCACTGTGCACAAGTTCTTTACGCAGGGTGATTATTCCAACACCGGTAACCCGCTTGACCTTGCCATCGAAGGCGACGGCTTTTTTCAGGTAACCGTAAACGGTGAGCCTGCCTACACCCGTGCGGGTGCGTTTAAGCTGAATCAGGACGGCACCGTGGTAACAGCCAACGGGTACCCCCTTGAGCCGGAATTTACCGTACCGCCCGAAACGAAAAACGTAGTGGTGACGGAAAACGGTCACATTGCCGCACTGGACAAAAACGGTGAAGAGCTGGCTGCCGCGGATATTCCCTTATACACCTTCATCAACCCCGCAGGCCTTCAGGCTGCAGGTCGTAACCTGTACCTTGAATCAGAGGCATCGGGCGTGGCTACGGAAGGTGTTCCCGGCGAAGATAACGTAGGCACGGTTGCTCAGGGCTTTCTTGAAATGTCCAACGTTGAAGTCGTGGATGAAATGGTCAACATGATTGTGGGCCAGCGTGCGTACGAAATGAACTCTAAAGCTATTCAGACATCTGACAGGATGCTGCAGACAGCCACTGAGCTTAAACGCGGCTAGTTTCTGAGGGGAGGAGGTTCATGGCTATGTTTTGCAGAGGGTTACAGAAAGGGCGCACAGCGCCGGTATCGCTGGCGGTACTGGCGTGTCTGCTGGTGCTGGCCGCTATGCTTTGCGTATCGCAGGCACAGGCTACGCTAACCGGCACATGGCGTCTGCAACTGCGGGAAGCTGCAGTTGTCAAAGGCGGCACCGTGTTGCTGGGCGAAATTGCCTATCCGGTCGGCGAAATGCCTGAAAAGCTCTGGAAGACGCTTTCAAAGCAACCTCTCTGGCCTGCCCCTGAAAAAACAGGACGGGCCATGAGCATTACCGGTCCGCGCCTGAAGCGTGCCATGCGTAGCTATTTACCGGAATATCACCGTAACTGTCTGTATCCTTCCTCCATAGCTATCCAGAAAGGCGGTGGCCTGTACGATCAGGCTACGTTGCACAAAGTGATTGTCGAAGCTTTGACACCCCGCATCAGAGCCTTGGGCGGTGAAGCATCGTTGCGTGATTACAGATTGCCTTCGTTCCTGTTCATTGAAGATCCCATCAATAAAATCGAGCTGCTTACCAACGAGGTACGTGCGGGGCGCCTGTCGTTGCGTCTGGCGGAAGTCCGTCCCACAGGCGAAGTCGTTTCACAGGCAACCGGCAGCGTCTTTGTCGATGTCTGGGTAGGTGTGCCTGCCGCTTCTCTGCCGCTGAACAGGGGCGATCTTCTGGGACCGGATTCCGTGACAATGGTGCGTAAGAATAAAGCGTATCTGCGCGGGGAGCCGTGGGACGGCAAAGGCGGCCCGTGGCGTCTTTCGCGGCCTGTCGGGCGCGAGCAGGTTATTTATGCGGCTGATCTGGAAATAATGCCCACCATTGCTCGGGGGGCGCAGGTAGACCTTGTTTATCAGGGAAAGCGCATTGTTCTAAGCGTTCCGGCCGAGGCTATGGCCGACGGGGCTCTCGGTGAGGCCATTCCGGTTCGGAACTTGCAAAGTCGCAGACAGGTGTTTGCCACCGTCAAGGATTCGGCCACCGTAGTAGTGAGATAGCCGGTCAGCTGCCTTTTATCAGGCCGTCCGGAGGAGATAGCATCATGAGATACGCCATAATAATGTTGATAGCGCTGGTTCTGGCCGGCTGCACTGCCACCAAACAGGCTCCCATGCCTGACCCCGGCCTTATGCCGCCGCCTGTGGTGACTACGCCGCAGGAAAAAGCTGATAACCCCGGCTCGCTGTTCAGTGATGAAAACGCAGACCTGCTGTATGCCGATTACCGTGCGCGTCGGGTCGGGGACATTGTCCTTATTAATATTGTCGAAAACTCCAAGGCCAAAAACAAGGCCTCGACGGATGCCAACAAAGAGTCCACAGGTTCATTCGGTGTGGATTCATTCTTCGGGCGCAGCAAAGTAGGTATCATTCCCGGTCAGGCGTTGCTTAGCGGCAACACTGGTGAAGTGCCTCTTCTGAAGTTCAGTTCCAATAGTGATTTTTCCGGCGACGGTGAGACGACCCGTGAAAACACGGTTACCGCCACCATTGCAGCGCGTGTGACCAAGGTACTGCCCGGCGGCTTGCTGCAGGTTGAAGGTTCGCGTGAAACCCGCGTGAACGAAGAAACCCAGATAGTCATGGTCAGCGGCCTTGTACGCTCTACTGATGTTTCCGATGATAACTCTGTCATGTCTACCCAGATGGCAGATGCGCGTATTTCCTACTACGGCAAGGGCGTGATTTCCGACAAGCAGCGCGTGGGCTGGTTTACCAGACTCATGGATAACTTCTGGCCGTTCTAGGAGCCTTCAGGCATGACTGTGCATTTTCATAACTTTATATCGCGCGCCGCGCTGGCCGTCATATTGCTGGCTGCCATCGTGCTGACAGTTCCTGCACCGGCAGAAGCCGTGCGTATCAAGGATATCGCCACGTTCGGCGGTGTGCGCGATAACGATCTGATGGGGTACGGCCTTGTGGTAGGACTTGGCGGAACGGGAGACAAAAAATCGTCTACCTTTACGGTAAGCTCCATGGTCAACATGCTTGATAAAATGGGCATTGCCGTTGACCGCTCCAAGCTGACACCCAAAAACGTTGCCGCAGTCATGGTTACAGCGCGTATGCCTGTTTCGGCGCGCCCCGGTTCACGCCTTGATATTACAGTATCGTCACTGGGCGATGCCACAAGCCTTTTGGGCGGCGTTCTGCTGATGACCCCCATGAAAGGTGTGGACGGCAAGGTGTACGCTCTGGCGCAAGGTCCCCTGGCACTGGGCGGCTTTTCCGCAGAAGGTGACGGAGCCCGTGCCCAGAAAAACGTGACGACCGTGGGCCGCATTCCCGGCGGGGCCGTTGTGGAACGTGCCATCCCATTTGAATTTAATACACAGAACAAGCTGACATTGCATATGAATGTGCAGGACTTTTCTACCACCATGCAGGTTGTGGACAGGTTGAACGACAACATGGGCGGTCAGTTTGCCAATGCGCGTGATATCGCAACTGTGGATATTATGATTCCGCCTGCGTACAGGGGAAACCTTGTGCCGCTGATGGCCTCTTTGGAAAATCTTTCCGTAACGCCGGACAGCCCTGCCCGCGTGGTTGTGGATGAAAAGACCGGTACCGTTGTGGTGGGCAACAGCGTGCGTATTTCCAAAGTGGCTGTGTCGCACGGCAGTCTGCAGATTGTTGTGCAGGAAAACCCGCAGGTTTCGCAGCCCGGCGCATTCAGTCCGGGGCAGACCGTGGTTACTCCGCAGACCGATATTGCCGCACAGGAAGAAAGCAAGCGCCTTGTCATGATGGAAGGTGCAACGCTGCAGGAACTGGTCGATGGGCTTAACTCCATCGGCGCTACTCCGCGCGATCTCATTTCCATACTGCGTACGCTTAAGGCTGCCGGTGCACTGCATGCAGAGCTGGAGGTAATCTAACATGAGCGGCCCCGCATTTGATTCTCAAATGGCTGTTTCCAATCTGGAAGGGCAGGACCTCATCCGTCGCAAGCGCGAAATGGATGCCCTGCGGTCGCGCCTTGGAGACAACAAGTCGCGTGAACAGCGGCTGCGGGAATCGTGCGAGGGGTTTGAGTCTCTGTTTATCCAGAAGCTGTGGCAGCAGATGCGCGCCACAGTGCCCAAGGAAGGGTATCTGCACAGCCGGGACGAAGAAATGTACCAGTCTCTGTTTGACGTTGAGCTTTCCAAAAAAATGGCTTCGGCAGGAGGCATCGGGCTGGCGGACATGTTGTATGAGCAGTTGCAGGGCCAGCTGGAAAATGCCAGCCGTGTCACTTCTCCGGCGGGAATGGCAGACGCAAGAGACGTCCGGTCGCTTTCGCTTAAAGATGGCGCCAAGCTTCCGCCCGAAGACGCAGGTACTGCCCCTGCACCGGAAGTTGCTTTGAATGGTGAAGAAGAGCCGTTGTACACGCCGCTTGATGCCCAGACGGGTAACAATGCGGAAGCTGCGCAACAGGCCGGTACTGCTCCCGAATCCGCCAAACCGGCTACACCAGTTGTGGTACCACCTGCGTTTTCAGCCGAAGATGCCAGGGTGTTTACTCAGGTAGAAGAGCTGGCGCAGCGAATCCTTAAAAATGCCGAAGCGGAAAAAACGGCTGAAGGTGCCGAGGTTACAGGTGCAGGAGGAGTTGGCGGGGCCGTTGACCCTGAAGGTTCTCTCAATTCCATGCACTGGCCCATCCCCGGGAGGATTACCTCCGGCTTCGGCTGGCGGCCTGATCCTTTTACCGGACAGCGCGAGTGGCATGCAGGTGTTGATATTGTCGGTAACGAAGGCGACCCTGTGGCTGCCTGCTGGGACGGTAAAGTAATCTTTGCAGGGGAAAAAGGCGACAATGGCAATCTGGTAGTGCTTGAGCATGCCGGAGGATGGCGCAGCTATTACGGCCATAACAGTGAAATTTCCGTCAAAGTAGGTGATCAGGTTGCCGCTGGCAGGAAAATTGCTGAGGTTGGTAATACAGGCCGCTCCACAGGCCCGCATCTGCACTTTGAAGTACGTCAGGGCGAGCTTGCATGGAACCCCGAACAGATCAGAAACAGGCTGATGGCGGGGCTTTCAATAGGAAAACGCGGTTGACGGAGGTAAGGATATGACCGGTAATCTGCTCGGCAATCTTGTCCGCCAGAAGGGCGCGTTGGAATACCTTGAGCTGCTGCTTGAGGAAGAGTTTTCCCACTTGCGTGAGCGTCACCCTGACGAGGTGAGCCGCACGGAAATGATGATACACGAGCTTGTGCGTCAGGTGGCGGACGAGCGTCTTGCGCTTAAGGAATCCATGAACGGTGTGCGTCTGCTTGACTACTGCGACAGCCTTGATGACGAGGTTGCGCGGCCTGTCATAGAGCTTTTGCAGCGTATCGACGACCTTGAGCAAGTCTGCTCTCGTGCAGCTTCGCGTAACGCAGAACTGGCACTGGCCCTTATGGATCAGAGCCAGAAGATGCTGGAGTTCATGCATGAGCGTATTCAGCCTGAAACCCGTACCACCTATGGCGGTCGTGGCCGTTATACTACGCACAGGCCGCAGGCTGCGTTGCTTAGCGGGAGGCTGTAATGACGCTTAACTCGCTGCTCAGCGTTGGTAAGGACGCGCTGTTTGCTTCGCAAAGTGCTATCCAGACCACAGGTAACAACATTGCCAACGTCAATACCCCCGGGTATTCGCGGCAGGCAGTGCGCTTTGAAGCCAAAACACCCATCGACTGGAAGCCCGGTCAGATGGGTACCGGCGTTAAGGCTGCAGAAGTGTTCAGGTATTTTAACCGTTTTATTGAAGAAGAATACCATGACCACTTTGCTACCGAGCAGCGTTGGAAAGCACAGCATCAGATGCTGCAAAGCGTTGAAAGCCTGTTTAACGAGTCCAACTCGCAGGGCATCAATGCATCGCTTTCACAGTTTTTCAACGACTGGCAGCAGCTTGCGCAGCGGCCGGACGATAAAGCCACGCGTGAAGCGCTGCTCGCGCATACCCAGAGCCTGACAACCCTGATCAACGGTACTGCCGAATCGATGCGTAAGCTGGAGCATCAGATGGATCAGTACATTCAGCAGGATGTTGATAAAGCGAACAAGCTTATCAAAGACATCGCAGAGCTGAACCGTTCCATTCAGGTGCACGATATTCCCGGGCAGAACAACGCGAATACGCTGCTGGACCAGCGTAACCAGAAAGTGCGCGAACTTGCAGCCATTATTGATGTGGACGTCATTGATAAAGGCAGCGGCGAGTTTGTGGTAAATACAAAGGCCGGTCATACGCTGGTTGACGGCGAAGAATCTTTTGAATTGAAATTTGAAGGGCCCAAAGCCAGCGCCATTATCAAGGGTGATCCGCCTTTTGACGGCGAAGTTGTTTTTGAAGGCTCATCTGCACGCGAGTATACGCTGGAAATGGTTGCCGGCGGAGCTGTGGATGGCGGGGCCACCTTTAAAGTATCGTATGACGGCGGACGTACCTGGCTGACAGATGAAACAACGGGCCTGCCCAAGACCTTCAGCGCAAACTCCGAGACCGGTAAGGTCAACGTGGACGGGCTGGAGATTTACTTCAATGCCGGTACAAACGATCTTGCTGCGGGTGACCAGTTTAACATCGTGCCTAAAAGCGCGCTGTATTGGATACGTCCGACAACGGAACCGCTGAATATTTCCCCCATGGTTTTTGCCGAAGGTGGCGACAACCCCCGCAGGCTGGTGGGCGGTTCGCTGGCCGGATACTTTAACTTCCGCGATGCCAACCTCGGCAAGTATCAGGAAAAGCTGGACGCATTTTCCCGTGAACTGGCATGGCAGGTGAACTTTCTGCACAGTCAGGGCGCAGGGCTTGATAACCTTGAATACGCACGCGGCAATGACAGCGTGAATGATGCTTCCATTCCGCTGGGCAGCGCTGCTTCGGGCCTGTCGTATTTCGACAAGCTGCAGTCCGGCAACCTGACCATGTATTTTTTTGATTCTGCTTCAGGCGAACTTGCCTCAGGTGCTTCGTTCGGTCCTCTGGATTTCGGCAGTGGTGCAAGCTTTAACCCTGCCATACACAACCTGACCGACGTGATGAACGCCATCAACAACACGCATGGCACGTATGTGACTGCGACCATTGCAGATAATCAATTGGTTATCGACGCCAAGGACGGGTACGAGTTCGGCCTTGCGGATGACTCTACCGGACTTCTGGCAGCGCTTGGCATCAATACTTTTTTCCAGGGAGACTCTGCAGTTACGCTAGGTGTCCGGCCTGAAATTCAGGCCAACGTGAACTTTATCAACGCGGGGCGCGTGAACGGCGGCGGTGAGGCGAATCAGGGTGACAACAGCACGGCAAACGCCATTTATGGTCTGGCTACAAAAAAGCTTGATATCCCAACGTCTTACGAAAAAGGCAGCAGTCAGTCATTGTCGGAGTACTTTAACAGTATTTCCGCAAATGTAGGCTCCGATACTGCCAAGGCAAAGTTCGGGAGCGATTTTTACGGCACGCTGGCAGATGATTTGAGCGAGCGTCAGGATTCTGTTGCCGGTGTGAACCTTGATGAAGAGATGAGCAGTCTTGTTAAATTTCAGCACTCGTACAAGGCAGCCGCCAAGCTGGTAACAACGGCGGATGAAATGTTGCAGGTGCTTTTGGGTCTTAAACAATAGTTTTCGGCCAGTCAGGCTCTTTCTGAATACAAAGAGCAGAGGCGGAGGATAATACGATGCGGGTGTCTCAGCGCAGTCTTTTTGATAATTTTATCGGCAACATGAATATGTCGCTGTCGAATCTGATGGAATCCAATATTCAGGCTTCCAGCATGAAGCGCATTAACAAACCTTCGGATGATCCCATCGGCGCTGCGCGAGTGCTCGGATACCGCGATTCCATTGCTGCTATCCAGCAGTACAGGAACAGCGTTGATACCGCGACCAGCTGGCTGGCAACCGCAGATCAGACCCTTACTCAGGTAAATACTGTTCTTACCCGTATTAAAGAACTTGCCCAGCAGGCCGCCACAGGCACACTGGACGCTAGCAACCGTGAGCAGATCAGCTTTGAATTGCGGGAGCAGTACGAGCAGCTTATCAACCTTGCCAACACGGAAGTTGAAGGCAGGCACATTTTTTCCGGTCATAAGACGGACAAACCGGCCTTTGTGCAGGGTTTGAATGTTTCAACTGTTGATCCCGCTTTTTCCGGCGCATCGTTCTCTGTCAGCGGCAGTCTGGATAAAACTATGCTGGTGCAGTTTACCAGTGATGGACAGGTAGGCGTTGATGCCCTGACATACCGCTACAGTAACGACGGCGGCAAGACATGGGAAACCGGCTCTCTTTCTGCCGGTGGAACAACCATTGCCGCGGGCAGCGTGCACGTGGAATTGCCCGCAGGGCGGACTGTGACCACTGTTGATCCGGATAATCCGCACGAAACGGATAACGGCACATGGCTGTATGTCCGGCCTACGGCAGTCTATCAGGGCGATGATAATGACCAGATAGTTGTCCAGAAATATGGTGCGAGCAATATCAACGCCTCAGGTAACGGCTATTTTAAAAACGATGTGATGGTACGGATAGACTCCGGCAACACTCTTGGCGGCAATCTTACCTATTCGTACAGCATTGATAACGGCAACACCTGGGTGGAAGGCAATACGACATCCGGTGCCGGCAGTTCCGCCTCGTTGTTGATTCCCGGCGGTTTTCTAGAACTTGCTTCCGGTGCTGGCAGTACCGGACTTTCCGGCGCGCAGTTTGTCGTACGCCCCAGCAGGGCAGATATTCAGCTTGAAATTTCGCCTAATGAATTTCTTACCATCAACGGTGTGGGCAAAGATATTTTCGGCGGCATATATAATCCTCCGGACGGTTCGGGGCCGCAGGTTGCTCTTGGCGGCGGCACGAACAATCTGTTTGAAACTGTAGGCGAACTTGTGGCGTTTGCAGAGACAAACAATCAGGAAGGGATACAGCGTGCACTGGCTGCTTTGGACGATGTGGCAAAGCATGTTATGACTCAGGCTGCCAGTGTGGGCGGACGTGAGAATCGCCTTGAAGTTGCCAAAAATGTATTGACAACATTGGAACTGGACGACAAAAGCCGTATGAGTAATGTTGAAGATGTGGACGTTGCGGAGCTGATGACTCGTCTTTCGCAGCAGCAGCTTATTTATAACAGCGTCCTGAAGTCGTCTTCCATGATCATGCAGATGAACCTGACCAACTACCTGTAACGAGCAGCGTATGCTTATATTAACGCGCCGCCCGGGAGAAAGCCTGTACCTGGGTGATAACATCAAGATCACTGTTCTGAGCGTTCAGGGCAAGCAGATCAAGATCGGCCTCGACGTGCCCGGTGATATGACCGTGTATCGTGAAGAGGTGTATATGCGCGTTCGTGACCAGAACCGTCAGGCGCTTGAAACCAGCGATGCTGACTTGCTCGCAGCGACTCAATTATGGCACGCGAAAAAGAAATAGAAATTCAGACACGCCTAGGGAGGCAGAGCATCTTGCCCAGTAAGATAATCTACTTTCCGCGCGGCATCATGGGGTTTGAAAGCCAGCATGAGTTTACGCTGCTCAAGCTGCGCGATGATGCGCCGTTTCTTGTGCTGCAAAGTCTGGACGACCCTCGTCTGGGACTGCTTGTGGCCGATCCCTACAGCTTTTTGCAGGACTACCAGATAAAAGTAGGCGATGCGGAGCAAAAGCTGCTGCGTCTGAAAAATATCCGTCAGGTTGCTGTGCTGGTTACTGTGTCCATTCCTCCCGGGCAGCCCGATAAAACTGCGCTGAACCTCAGCGGCCCGATTCTGATTAACCACGAGGCCAAGCTGGGACTGCAGGTGCCGCAGGTGGAAGGTAACTATCCTGCACAGGTGTACGTGCATCCGCAAAAAGAGCAGGAGCAGGCAAGTCAGAACACTTCTGAGGAAGATGTGCCGGAGCAGGACTAGATAGTTTTTCTGTTTCGCCTTAAAGATTACGTGGCGGGTTGCAGTAATGCAGCCCGCTTTTTTTGCGTCCTGCAGGTGGAAGAATCGGGGAAGCAGCCGCATTGAGAAGAGCAGAAGATTGTGCCGCGCAAGTTCTTGCGCGGCACAGGATCTGGGGGTCTGCCGGACGGCAGATTGAACGGTATGGCGTACCATACCGGAGTGTATGGCTAATTAATAAGGCATGCCCATGTTGGACGCCGCATGCAGTGTGTCGCTGAAGAATGCAGCCCTTCCGGCAAGTTCTGCCACCAGTATCAGCACCGGCAGCCACACGGGAATGCTGCGGCTGCGCCATATGACGAAAAGCGGCACGGCAAAACCTGCGATTACGTGAAACCAGTACAGCGGCGAGGCAAGCCATGCAAAGGCCGTGGCCCGCATGACAGCACCGCCGGAAAGCCACACGCAGGGCGCAACAAGCGTGATGACAAGCCCGACCACAAGCGCACAGGTAAACACCCGTGCCAGCATGGGCTGAAGGTCTTTACCGGCAAACCAGCTGGCAAAGCCCGACCCCAGTACCACTGCGGAAATCATAAAGAACACGGCAGGCAAAGCATTGTTTACGGCAGGCAGTGCTGGCGGGGCATAGGTCATGCCCGAGGCGAGAACCGTTACAATGCCAAGAACCACAGCCATAATTCCGAGAACAGGAGAGGCTCCTTTACCTTCGTTCCTGTCGGCAGTGAATGCAGCGGCAAGCGCGACAGGCACAAAGAATCCGGCAGCCAGAACCTCCCGGCTGAGCCATGCCTTATCCAGATGCGACAGGGCCAGATAGGCCTTGAACGGATGCCCCAGATGGAACAGGGAACCGAAGATGCCGAGAATCATCAGACCGCTGATAACCAGCCATTCGCGTTTTCCCGGCGCATAATCCGAGTTGCCGCAAGCCGCCACGGTGCCCATCAGCGCAAGGCCGGCAGAAGCCTGCGAAAGAACCGTAAAAACAACCAATGGTAATTCCATGGACTGCATGGTTACCTCCTTGCCAGCTTGGGCATTCTGGGCAGTATGAACCGCGTGGAAGGATTGACGTCAGGGTGGCGGGGAAACCCTGCGGGGTACTGCACGGCGTTAGGCTCGTCCAGTTCTGCAAGGTCAACCAGCTTCAGCGCGTCCACAGGACAGGATTGCACACAGGCTGGCTTCAGTCCTGCATCCAGACGTTCATGGCAGAGACTGCACTTTTCTGCCCTGCGCTCTTCGGGGTTGTATTTAGGCGCGCCGTAGGGACACGACCGGATACAGTTGCCGCAGCCGATGCAGCGTTCGGGATGGTGAATGACCACGCCGTCTTCTTCACGCTTTGTATAGGCGCGGGCAGGGCAGACGTTCAGGCATGCCGGATTTTCGCAATGATTGCAGGCCAGCGAGAAAAATGCCCGTTCGCGGTGTGGGTAAATGTCTTCGCCCAGCGGGTACACATGACGCCAGATGACACCTTTAACCTGATGGTAATAGTTGCGGCAGGCCATGGCACAGGTAAAGCAACCTATGCAGCGCTCGGCATCCACAAGAAATGCATATTGTTTTTTCATGGCGTGCTCCTTAGACCTTTTCCACATCGGCATACTGGCCGTGGATGGCAACACCGGGGGCACCGGCTTTGTACGCGCCCATGTCGGCGGATTCGTCATCTACCAGATTCTGCACGTTGAACGTTGTGCCTTTGCCGAACCACTGCGTGTACATAAGCAGGCAGTCTGTGGCCACATTGCGGGTCAGCTTGGCCTTCAGCCGCACTTCACCCACCTTGTTGAACACGCGTACGGTATCAAGGTCGGCAATGCCTTTTTCTGCCGCCGCATCAGGGTGGATGTAGACAAAAGGCTCCTTGTTGTATTCGTGCATCCAGTCGATGTTGATGAACTGTGAATGAATGCCGAACTTGGAATGCGGGGTAAGCATACGGAACGCTGCATAGGGCTTGCGGCCTTCCTTGTATTCCGGCAGTGCCTTGTGCCCGTGCTCTGCGCATATTTCAGAGTAGAATTCGTACTTGCCGGAAGGCGTTCCGAATTTGCCGTCACTCCACGATGCAGAAGAAGACAGGCGCGCCTTGACAGGGCCGTTGCGGAGGTCTTCCCA
Source organism: Oleidesulfovibrio sp. (assembly GCF_047973035.1). Taxonomy (NCBI): domain Bacteria; kingdom Pseudomonadati; phylum Thermodesulfobacteriota; class Desulfovibrionia; order Desulfovibrionales; family Desulfovibrionaceae; genus Oleidesulfovibrio; species Oleidesulfovibrio sp. Next base: position 122,400 of record NZ_JBKEBF010000043.1, on the reverse strand, counting down.
GCTGTTTATGCCGAACAGCTCATAAATGCCCTGGTTAAACTCTTTTTCCATCCACTCTTTGGTGTCGAGTTCCTGCGGGAATGTGCATGACCCCGGCTGGAGCTGATTCATGCGTCTGGAAAGCAGTGCCGCAATCTCGATGTTGTTTTTGGCTTCGTGCATGGGCTTGATGGCTTGCTCATTAAGGGCCAGCCAGTAATGCCAGTACGAAACGTTGACGGTCCATTCTTCAAACAGCGTGGTCACGGGCAGCACTATGTCGGAGTTATCCACGGTTTCAGTGAAGAACTGTTCCACAGAGACAACCATTTCCAGCTTGTCGAAGGCTTTTTGCAGCTTGGGCCGGTCAAAGTCCTGTGCAAAGGGATTTTTGCACGATACCCACAACATGCGGATCGGGGGATCGTTGGTATCCAGAATGGCCTGAGCCGTTTTGTTGATGTTGACGGTGCGGTCTGTGTAGCTGGCTTTGTCGCCGCCGATGAAGTGGAATTCGCCTGTGGCGGCCTCGCCGCCGGTAAAGCCTACAGAGCCTTCAGGCTGCTTTTGAATCATGGCGTGGTAGTTGAATCCCCACGTCTGCAGGTGACCGTACCGCGCTCCGCCGCCTGTTTTGCCGATATTGCCCGTCATGGCTGCCAGCGCATCTACGGCACGCACGGTGGCGCCGCCGTTTACATGACGCTGCATACCGTACCCTATCCATATGGTGGCAGGGTCTGCCGAGGCAAACTCTTCGGCAACTTCCCTGATGGTCTGCGCGGGAATACCGCATACTTCAGCAGCCCATTCCACTGAAATGTTGTCTTTCAGGTAGCGGGCAAATTCTTCAAACCCCTTGGCGTGTTCGGTAACAAAGTCATAGTCCACGAGGTTTTTGTCTAAAATATGCCGTGCCATACCAAGGGCCAGCGCCCCGTCCGTGGAAGGCCCGGGCTGCAGATACATATCGCCCTTGGCCGCGGTCTGGGTAAGTACGGGGTCGATCACCACGACTTTTGCCCCGCGCCGCTGGGCTTCCATTATGTACTTCATGGAATGGACGGAACACCATGCGGGGTTGGCTCCCCACAGAATGATGTACTGAGCGTGCACCATATCTTCGGGGTCATTACACCACATGTTGCCCATGTCGTAATTCTGGGCATCAATTCCCGCGGGCCAGCAGGGGGTGCCGACAAAACGGGTGGTGTACCCCAAGGAGCTCATCATTCCTTCGACACCGTAGTTTGTAATGCCGAAGTTGCCGGAATATTTGGTAAGCCCGAGCCCCAGCAGTGAACCGTCTTTTTCTTTGATTTCCAGAATTTTTTTGGCGATGCGGTCAATAGCCTCATCCCACGAAATGCGCCGCCAGTTTCCGGTGCGTCTGCCGTCTTGCACCATGGGGTACTTGATACGGTCAGGATCATATGGTCTGCGGGTGTATGAGTAGCCCTTCACGCACAGCCCGCCCCGCGTATAGGTGGATTCGGGAGAACCTTCCACGAATTCTACCACACCGTCTTTGACGTATGTTTTGATGCTGCACGTGTCGTAACAGTTGCGCGGGCAGGCGTTGCGGTACACCTGATAGTTGGCAATGTTGAATGGATTTGTGGCTGCATTGGCATCCGGAATAAGCAACCTGCAAGGCAGGACGGATGCTGCGCCGAGAGCGGCTGCGCCCTTTAAAAAACTGCGCCTGTCAAGGCGGCAGGGGCGATTACTCATGGTCACCCTCCTTTTCGGTTTGCAAGGAAACATGATTGAAACAGCCACAGATACCGGCAGACTGCTTCTGGGTATTTAAAACACTTTCCAGCAGGTTTGCTGCTGCAAGTGTGGGAGACTGAGGATGGGCATGACGGCGTACTGCCGCCATAAACGGGGGAATCCACCGGGCCAGATGTTCGCCTACAAACCAGCGGTACATAGTGACAAAGTTATCCTGCAACGGCCTGTCGCCAATGCAGCGCAGCGAAAACTCTGCTTCGGTATGGCACGCCAGCAGGGCATCCAGCTCAAAGGCGATATGATCATCCGGAATGCTGCCCTCATCTGCAACGCGTAATCCGAGCGTGCGGTACAGTGCGCGAACTTCAAGTGCAGGCTTGCCCATAAGGCGGGGCTCGTTTTCAAGATAGGCGGAAGCATAAGGCGGGGCCTGCAGTGCTCCCGGGCCGGTGAACAGGCGGTTGAATTCATACTCCACCTGCAGCCAGTCTATTTCCAGACTCTTAAGGCTTGCATCATGGTCACTCAACCGCACTGCAGCAGCGGACATTTCGTGTTTGTCCGTAGCGACAAAATAGTCCCGCAATGCGGCAATGAGCTCCGGAGTTTCTTCTCCGGCCTGTGGTGGCGCGCCGGACATGATTGGTGTTGTCACAAGTCCTCCTGTCAGGTGTGTTGCTCTGACTGTTGCTAGTAATTCCTAGTACAGGGGAAGATTCGGCAACAGGAGGAAAAAATGGGGATGCGATGGGTATGCCGGTCTACCCGTTTTGCGTGTTGATGGGGTTGGCACGCAGGTAGGCAAACAGGTTGTTGCCCTTACCGTGCAAGCCGAGCTTGCGCCGTATGTTTTTCCTGTGAGTCTGAATGGTTTCCACGGACAGATTAAGCTGCTGTGCGATGTCTTTGGTGGAGTTACCCGCCTGTATGAACTGGCAGACACGAAGCTCGGAATGGGTCAGCTTGAGTAACAACGGGTTGATAGCGTTATCCGCAGAGTTTCCAAGATGCAGCAACTGGTCACGGGCTACAGCGGCATAGCCTGCACGCAGCGTACTGTCATTTTCCGTTTCCAGTTTGTTCAGCGCGGGCATGACCATTGTCTGTATCTGGGCGGAGATTTCTTTCAGTATGTCAGACCGTTCCCGCTCTATGCTGTGTAACACGTTGCGCAACGTGACGTTCATTTCTTCCAGATGGAGCTTTTCCTGTCGCAGTGCGTTCGTTTGTTTCTCCACAATAGTTTCTAAAGTTTCACGCTGTTGTGCGTGCTGCGTGATGTTTGTCAGCATGACAAGGTATTCGTCGCTGGCAAGACTGACGGTGCTCAGGGGCGTCACCTGCATACGGTATACGCTGGAATCGTGTCTGAACGGAATTATTTCACATGATAAACCCAGAGGGTAGTAGCGCAGAATGTCTTCCATGCTTTGCCCTTCCAGCCCCAGTACATCCCACAGGTGTGTGCCGATGATCGTGGTGCTGCCTGCCTTATCCCGTAGAGGCATATTACAGTTGGTCACAGTTCCGTTGTTATCCACCACAAGAACCAGATCGGAGGTGGTGTTCAGGATGTTTTCAAAGCGGCATTTCTCCAGCGTGAGCAGCCTGTTTGCTTCGTCATGCTGGCGTGTGGACAATTCAGAAACGGAGGTCGCCCAGTCTTCGACAAAAATGACCTCGAAGGCATCTGCAAAAAGCTGTGTCAGGCGATGCACATCACTTTTTACTCCGGCTTCTGCTTCCAATAGGTCAATGACGTGGTGCACGCTGCGTACAAGGGTTTTAAAGCATCCCAGAAACATGGCGGGCGTTATACCGCGTAGGCGATGGCGTCTGGCTGACTGGACAAGAGCATCGGCCCAGTGCTCCTCATTACGGATAAGTTCTTCAAAACTTGGGGGAGGTTGCTGCTGCATTCGCTGAACAACAGGGTGCAGAAAACCGTGCAGCGACTGAATGCAGTCTTCGCGTTTGGCTGTGGTGTGTTGCAGATACCCTGCGGCATTCATCCGTTCAGACCATTGCTGTAAAAAAGTAGTTACTGCCGCGTTGTCCGTGAGCATGTGTCTAAACAAAGAAATGCTGTTCATGGTTTCTGATACCGTGAATCTTGCGTTACGTCACGAAAAAGGAGTATTACGTGAAAGTAAAGTCAAATTACAGGGGGTAGGATGTGCAAGGTAGTGTAATGAAAATAGATAATTATTGTTTTGTGTCCCGCTTTGCTCTTTTGGCAGTTTTTTGTCTTGCGGTACTAGTACATGCTTCGCCTGCGGTAGCTGTGGAAGTAGAAAATGATGAGGTATACCGCATTGTTTTAGATGAAAATGCGGTTCAGGCAAATCATATTGTGGATGGGGTGCCTTATGCGGCGGTCGGGCAGCCGTTTTTTCTTGTTGTGAAGGCCGGACACGTGGAAGTGCCGGAGGGAAGCTTTCGTGTTGTGAATATTTCTGCGCAACCCGAAGAAACTGGCAGCACAGCGGAATACGTAAAGCCGAAAATCCGTACCGGCTATCCGGAATCGCAGATACATTTTGCACAGAGGGGACGCTATTCTCTTTTGGTTCAGGTAAGTGACGTGTGCAAAACAAGCTGTGCCGGTGTCACCCTTTCACCGGTGATGGAGCGTCGCCTTTCCGTGCTTGTTCGGTGATTGTGCTGCTGCGGCGGGGATGACGCAAGTTTAGAAACGTAAGAGGATTCCTGTGGCTGTATGGAGGACATTATTGTTTCGGCTGCGTAATGTCTGGTCCGGCGGATTGAGTAGGAGTCTCACTTAAGTGTTTTTCGACGATAGACCAGATCGAACCATCGTCCTGCATGGAACTGATGATAGATTCAAGCACAGGAACAAGCGTTTCATGCTTTTGCGTCAGGAAGATGTAGCCGGGAAGTGAAGACGCGATACCGCGTATAGTTATTTCATCGTACCGTGGTTGTTGTTGCTGCTTAAGGCATTCAAGAGCTCTTTCGGGACCTATGACAATGTCTATTCTGCCTAGGCGCAACATATCAAAGCATTGTGCATGTTGATTGAGCGGGTATTCATGGTGTGCATGGGCAATACGTTGTATTACTTTTTCTGCAGAAAGCGATCCCCGTATATATCCGATGTTTAAAATTTTGCTTTTGTAATTGGCAATGGCCTCTGTAGAAGCCAGCTCAGGGTAGCTGTCTTTGCGTGTATAGATAGCATAATCAACTGCAAAGACAGGCGTATTGACGCGTATCGTCAGGCCTTTCAGTTTTTCATCTTCTTCTATAGATAAAAAATCTCCGTCTATTTGCCCTTCCTGAATCATCTTTCTCATTCTGGTAAGCGGAAGCGTTTTTATTTTTACGTCATATCCCGCTCTGTCGAATATTGCACTATAGACTTTTTGTACAATTTCAAACTGCTGAGAGTTGCACATTTCTGCTGCGCCAAGGGTGAGGGAAGGTCGCTCTGCGTATGTAATAGAAGCAAAGCACAGCAGGATGGAGATTGTGAGTAGAGTGATATATAAAAAAAATGAACGTGTATGGAATGTTGTTTTGCTCAGAGCGTAATGTGACAGCTTCATTATTCCAGCCTGCTTGTTGGGGCCATGAAAAAGTTAGAACACGTTCCATGTACTTTTTTACAAATCACTATGAAAAACAAAGTAATATTGAGTAGTAGAGAACATGATACATCTTTTTTGAGGGCAGGTGTAGGAAAAAGTACAGGAACGGAAAGATGCAGGCTGATCAGCCATAATTTGTATGGCAATAACAAAAAAAGCACTTATGAATTCATAAGTGCTTTTGATGTCTGTGGCGTCCCCAAGGGGATTTGAACCCCTGTCGCCTGCGTGAAAGGCAGGTGTCCTAGGCCAGGCTAGACGATGGGGACGCATGGCCTGCTGTTTTCACAGCGCGGAAAAGCTTTTTGACAGAATCAATACCTGTCGTCAAGAAAAAACTGTGAAAAAATGAAATGGCGCTGCCTGTACATTTATCATCAGGGGAAAGCGTTCCGTGCAGATACTTACGACCGTGTATATACAGATGTTTTTATTTTGTGTAACCTATTGTTTTGTTAGATTATACAGATGCTATGCCAATGTTGGCGGATGCACCGTTATGTGATGCCTTTGTCCGGGCAAAGGGACGAAGCAAGCGGTGTTGCGACCTGTACGTTGTGTTTGCAGGCAGGCTTTGTGATTTTGCAGCAACGTATTTTGCGCGAACAAAGAATTTGATTTGCCCCTGACTTATTACCAGTGAAGGGACGAGTAAGGGTATACGACAATGAATACTTTGGAAGTTCGGGGGTGATATGAAGGTGCGCCTGCGCCGTGCCTTTATGGAAGAGCGGAGTAAGGTATATGAATGGCTTTGTCTTTCTGACACGGCCCCTCTGCATATGGGGTTGCCGGACTACCCCGAGAATCCTGTTCCTTCATGGGAAGATTTTCAGCAGGATTTTTTTGACGGGATGTTTGTGACTAAAATGGCACCGCCTGACATGGTCGTGCTAGGCAAAACAGCCATGTCCGGCTTTAACGGTTGTGCGCAGGAAATGAATTCACCCTATGTCTGCACTGCTGATTCTGTCTGGATTATCGAAGCCGGACAGCAGGAGGCGGGGTGCGTCTGCGCTAATTCGTTTCATTTGCTTCCTGCCTGCGCGGAGCTGGATATCTGGATGCGGAGCAAGGCGTTTTGCGGCAGAGGGTTAGGGGCAAAGGCTCTTGGTCTGCTTGTGGAATATTTACGCAATGAATGCGGCATCCGGCGTATGCTGATACGTCCTTCAGAAAAAAATTACAGGGCGATAAGAGCGTACGAGAAAACAGGCTTCCGGCGCGTGGATAATAAAGAGGATACCGTCCGCTCATTTCTGTTGCCGGAATTCTGGCAACAATATGGCGACGGTGATTACGGGCTGGAGTCTACGGCTGTGCTGGTACTGGATTAGGTACGGCGCGGTGTGAGAGTTTCGAGGGCTGTTTGGCGGCATCAGGGTGTTGTTGGTTATCAGCCTTTTGTCTTGTCCTCAAAATATTTCACATACTTTCTATAACAGCGGGTTACAGGCGATTCCGGATCAAGCAGTTCTTCAAGGCCGCCCAGATTTTCCGGCTTGGGGGGCTGCCAGCGACGGACTGTATGTGAAGAGGCTTTGAATCGGGCAAGGTCGGTTTTTCCCATCAGCAAGTCTACCTGAACACGATTAAAGTGGTCATCACCGATGAACTGATTAACCCGCTCAAGAATTTCCATAGTATAATAGGTCAACTCCTGCTGAGCCATATTGTCTTCTGCACCTACTATGAGCGTATGCTTGCGGTGCCCCAGCGGAATTGCCAGAGGCGCAATGTCCGGCCCCATTACATCATCCCACTGCTGCCACAGCCTGATAAGCTGCAACGAAAGCCCCCCGCCGCGTTCTTCCAGAAGGCGGCGCATGGCATCGCGCAAGTCGCGGGCGTGTATATCGTACATTGACATGATGGCTCCGTACCGTATCTGTACCGGCTGCTGTAGTGCAGCCATACAGATATGATTAACATGCCGTGCACTGAACGCAACCCCGAGGTTCGCTTTCGCACGGTAAGCTGCGGGATACGACGGGCGGGATTGTGTGTCAATCGGACTGTAAAAAAGCGTAAAGTCAGAGTTGCTGGCAGTCATCTTAATTATATCGAATAAAGTCTTATGTGCTGAAAGGGTGTTTCATGCACTACAAGCGTTGTTATCGATATAAGAGCAACTACCCACTTTTCCCGCCATGCATATTGACTGTATTCTGGAAATTGGATAGATCTGTATCAACTTTTCTTGATTCAGATTTATCAAGTAAACTGAAAATAATCGCCGGAACAGCCAATATGTCTTCTGCACTCGCTTTATTCAAAGCTTTGTCAGACGAAACCCGTCTGCGGCTTATTAACGTGCTCAATCGTTTTGAGCTTAGCGTTAACGAACTGGTAGCCATCCTTGAGATGGGGCAGTCGCGTGTTTCGCGTCATTTAAAAATAATGACCGGAGCAGGACTCTTAAGCTCGCGCCGTGATGGGCTTTGGGTGTTTTATTCCGCACCGGACGAGGGTCCGGGGCGTGAATTTATCAATGCCGTAATGCCTTTTGTGACTAAAGATATCACCCTGCATTCGGACCTTGATATGGCGCGCAAGATTATTGAAGAACGTTCGCGCAAAACGCGGCAGTTTTTCAATGCCATTGCAGAAGACTGGGATCAGCTTAACCGCGAGGTTATCGGCGAGTTTGACCTGCCGGAGGCCATTGTATCGCACATGCCCAAGTGTAAGGTTGCGGTAGATTTCGGCTGCGGTACCGGCACGATGCTCAAGGCCATGATGCAGAAAGCTGATGAAGTCATCGGCGTTGATGGTTCGCCCCGTATGCTGGAGCTTGCGCGGCGCAGGTTTGAAGAAGATGCCGAGCGGGTTTCGTTGCGTATCGGCGATCTGGAACATCTGCCGCTGGCAGATGGCGAAGCGGATTTTGCGGTGGTCAGCATGGTGCTGCACCACCTGTCGCATCCCGGAGCAGCGCTCAAGGAAGTGCGACGTGTGCTGAGCAAGGGCGGCATTCTGGTATTGGCCGATTTTGACAAGCACGAAGATGAACGGATGCGGACAGAATACGGTGACCGCTGGCTCGGGTTTGATATGTCCACCTTGGCTGACAAACTGACCGGGGCCGGATTTACGGTGCGCCACAACGATTTACATGGCGTGGAAAAAGGCCTTTCCATCCATCTTATCGTTGCAGAAAATAACAGTTAAATAAAAATTTTGTGGAGGCAGTCATGACTGACGCCAGCAGAGCTATTCCTCTTGATCTGACTATTGAAAACAAAGTACGCGACATTTCCGAAGCTGACTTCGGCTACAAGGAAATGCAGCTTTCCGAGCGTGAAATGCCCGGCCTGATGGAACTTATCAGCAAATACGGTGCAGAAAAGCCCCTCAAAGGGCTGAAAGTAACCGGCTCGCTGCACATGACCATCCAGACTGCCATGCTCATCAAAACCCTGTACGAACTGGGTGCTGACATCCGTTGGGCATCTTGCAATATTTTCTCCACTCAGGACCACGCAGCAGCCGCTATTGCCGATTCCGGCATGGCTAAAGTGTTCGCATGGAAAGGCGAAACACTGGAAGAATACTGGTGGTGCACCGAGATGGCTCTTACATGGCCTGATGGTTCCGGCCCCGACCTTATCGTGGACGACGGCGGCGACGCCACCATGCTGATCCACAAAGGCGTGGAAGCTGAAAAAGACGCCAGCATTCTGGAAAAGTCTTACAGCAACAAAGAGTTCCAGATTGTCATGGATCGTATCGCCCTGAGCGTTAAAACCGATCCCCAGAAGTGGACCCGTATCGCTGCCAAGATCAAAGGGGTTTCCGAACAAACCACCACCGCCGTTCACCGTCTGTACCACATGGAAAAAGAAGGCAGCCTGCTCTTCCCCGCCATTAACGTGAACGACTCCGTTACCAAGTCCAAGTTCGACAACCTGTACGGCTGCCGCGAGTCTCTGGCTGACGGCATCAAGCGCGCTACCGACGTTATGATCGCCGGTAAGACTGTTGTTGTTCTTGGTTACGGCGATGTGGGCAAAGGTTGCGCACAGTCCATGCGCGGCTTCGGTGCCCGCGTGCTGGTAACTGAAATTGACCCCATCTGCGCATTGCAGGCCGCCATGGAAGGTTTTGAAGTGATCACCATGGATGAAGCTGCTTCTATGGGCGACATCTTTGTGACCGCCACAGGTAACTTCAAGGTTATCACCGGCGAGCACATGGAACGCATGAAAGATGAAGCCATTGTGTGCAACATCGGTCACTTTGATAACGAAATCGAAATGTCCTACCTTGAAGACAACGATTTCTGCTCCTGCCTGAACATCAAGCCGCAGGTGGACAAGTGGACCCTGAAGTCCGGCCGTTCCATCATCGTGCTGGCAGAAGGCCGTCTGGTAAACCTTGGCTGCGCTACCGGTCACCCCAGCTTTGTTATGTCGAACAGCTTCACCAACCAGGTTCTGGCCCAGCTGGAATTGGCTTCCAACCCTGATCTGGATAACAAAGTGTACATTCTGCCCAAAAAGCTGGATGAAGAAGTTGCCCGTCTGCACCTTGCCCGCCTTGGTGCAAAGCTGACCACCCTGACCAAAGAGCAGGCAGACTACATCGGTGTGTCTGCAGAAGGCCCCTTTAAGCCTGACCACTACCGCTACTAGTCTTCAGACTGGTTGTCCGCGTATAAAACAAGGCCGCCACGCTATGCGTGGCGGCCTTTTCTTTTTGTTGTAAGGTATTACTGTAAGGGTAGCTGGTTGCGCTGCCAGTCCACAATGCCGTCTTGCAGGTGGTAGACGGGAGTTTTGAAGCCCATCGACTGCATTTTATCCAGCGTATGGCCGCTACGTCCGCCGGAATGGCAGTACAGCAAGTATGTGGCATTACGGTCGAGCTTTGCCAGCTGTTCGTCGAAGTCGGCATCATAAAAGTTGATGAGGACGGCGTTCGCGAGGTGTCCTTTTGCAAACTCTTCAGGGGTCCGTACATCAAGGGGGATGATGTCAGGTTGTTCCTGCAGCAGGAGCGCTGCTTCGGCTGCAGGCAGGTTGATGACGGCTTCGCTGTTCAAAGGCATCGCATTGTATCTGTACCATTGCATAAAGACCATGCTGGCAGCCAGAAATGCAAAAAGAAGCAGGTCGATGAGTAATGGCCTTTTATGTGTACTAACGGGTGTCATGTAGGCTCCTTGGAATGCGTATTGAACTGTGTTGCGTGTCTCGGTGGTTGGTGCAGAACTTGCTTTATCATTGAATGAGCGTAGAGGATAGCCCAGTATGCTTATAAGGGAGAGTCTCCCGTTGAAGTAAGGATGGAGGCACACATATGGCTCGTATTTTCAGAACATTTGAACTGGTTCGTAAAGGAGATCGGATGATTGAAGATCTCAACAGGGCCATTAAAGAGAGCGGAGTACCTCGCTGGTATCCCTACGAAGACCGCTGGCGATGGATGCGGGTGCTTTATATGCAGGGCAGAGCCACGGCGGAATTGCTGGAGATCTTTCTTGCCCGTCTGGGTGCTCACACTCCGTATACATTATGCACATTGCAGGATTTGAACGCGCGTTCCGGTGTGGAGATTGTCTGTCCTGTACTGCGGGAAACCGGAGTCTTTGACGTCTGATATCTGAAACGTTGAGCGGACATGCGGCGGACACGCTTTTCGGCAGGTCTTTCCGGTAACAGCTCTTTTAATTTTGTAGATTAAGAATGCCGCATGGTTAGATTTTAGCCATGCGGCAATTTGTTTGTAAAGTCTGATGGGGACGGGCCAAAGTGTACCGTTGCTGCGGGCGGATTGTTCCTTTTGACGGGTTGCGGAGCGCGGCGTGACAGTAGGTGGCAGGCAAAAGTATTATCGCTGAGGGCAGGGCTTTCAATGGAATATTGTTTCAATGCGCTGCATTCTTAGTAAATAGCGATACATTATGCTGGCAGCATGATGCTGTTATTGTGGTGTATTGGCCGTCGTTTGCGGGTGCTTGCTACTTCATGCTTGCGTAGTGCTCATGCTGTTGTATATTCAATGTCTGCATACAAAAGGAGTCACACCGTGAAGCATACGATTTCCGCACTTGTAAATAACCGTGTAGGTGTTGTGGCTGAGGCCACGGACGTATTCCGTAAATACAGCGTAAATATCAAGTCCGTATCCTGCGGTGAAACAGAAGATTTTGATGTTTCCCGCCTTGTCATCACCGTTGAAGGCCAGTCAGCAGAAGTTGAGCGCGTATGCGATGAGCTGCGCGGACTTGACTTTATCAGTGAAGTGGAAGACCTCGCCCGTCGTGATTTTGTAGACCGCGAGCTTGCGCTGCTGCGTGTTTCCATCACACGCGAAACAATGTCGCAGGTTATGCAGATATTTGAAGTGTTTCGCGCAAATGTTGTCGGTATGGGGCAGGAATCAATTACCGTGGAAATAACCGGCGACGAAGAAAAGGTGGACGGCTTTATTAAAATGCTGCGGCCGCATGGTATCCGCAGTCTGTGCCGGACCGGAGTTATTGCGCTACGGCGCGGGGATGAGGACTAACGCCGGAGGGCCGATGACCATACGTACAATGGAAGATCTGTTGTCCGCTGCAACCGGCCGCGAGTCTATGCCCCGTGTGGCGGTGGCGGCAAGCGGACAGGATGTGGCCTTAATGGCCGCATTGGACGCATATCAGCGCGGCATAGCCGAGCCTGTGCTGGTTGGGGATCTTGATAAGACCCGTGCCATAGCGGAGCGCGCCGGTACGGATATCAGCAAATTTGAAAGTCACCACGAGCCGGAAAAAGCGCAGGCTGTGCAGCACTGCCTGAAGCTGTTCCACGCCGGTGATGTTGCCATGATGATGAAAGGCAATGTGAATACCGACGTGTTGCTGAAGGGAGTGCTTAATAAAGAAACAGGCGTGCCGCCCACGGGTATTCTGTCGCATGTGGCTGTATTCTGCCTGCCTGGCGAGCAGCGCTTGCGCCTGCTTACTGATGCCGGAGTAAACATATCGCCTAACATGCAGCGAAAAGCGGAAATCGTCCGCAACGCGTTGGGTGTGGCGCATTCTCTTGGCATTGCAAAGCCGAAGATTGCCATGCTGGCAGCAACGGAAAAGGTAATCTATCCCGCTATGCCAGCTACGCTTGATGCCCAGATGGTCGCCCGTATGAGCGAGCAGGGCGAGTTCGGTGATGCTGTTGTCTCCGGCCCTATGGCGTTGGATCTGGCCGTTTCTCCTGCCGCTGTAGCGCGCAAAGGGTTTGAAGATCCGGTAGCAGGGGATGCCGATATTCTGGTGGCTCCGGATATCGAAAGCGGCAACATTCTGTACAAAACTCTGACAAGCCTTCTGGATCTGCCGCTGGCAGGTATTGTGGCGGGCAGCCGAATTCCGCTCATTGTGCCTTCGCGCGGTGACAGCGATAAGAGCAAACTGTATGCGCTGGCACTGGCAGCGTACATGACAAGAGAGGAACGCACCGGATGAGTCTTATCCTGACCATCAACCCCGGGTCTACCAGCACCAAGGTGGCGTTGTACGAAGACGAAACATCGCTTTTTGAAAAAACTGTCGAGCACACCCGTAGCGAGTTTAAAGGACTTGCCTGTGTTTTTGACCAGCTGGAAGCCAGACGCAAGGCCGTGGCAACCCTGATGTCAGAGGCAGGATTCGGTGATGTAAAGCTTGATATTGTTGTGGGTCGCGGCGGCCTGCTGGCCCCGATGCACGGTGGTGCATGGCGGATCACTCAGCCGATGCTGGATGATCTGAGCAAGGCCGCGTATGGTGAACATCCTTGTAATCTCGGAGCCCCGTTGGCACTCGCTTTTGCCGTCAGCCACGGTGCCGGTTCTTCAACTCCCGCAATTATAGTTGATCCTGTCGTTACTGACGAACTGGACGATATTGCACGCGTGGGTGGTTTGCCCGAATTACCGCGCCGCAGTGTGTTTCATGCCCTGTCACAGCGTGCTGCCGCCCGCAGGGCGGCAAGTCAGCTGGGCATGAAGTACGAGGAAGGTTGCTTTCTGGTAGGACATTTCGGCGGAGGCATATCCATAGGCGCACACAGAAACGGTCGCGTGGTGGATGTGAACAACGCGCTGGAAGGCGAAGGGCCGTTTTCGCCGGAACGCACAGGCGGACTACCTGTAATGCCTGCTTTGGAACTGGTGCGCAACGGCATGTACTCTTTTGACGAGATGCGTAATGTTGTGCAGCGTGCCGGCGGTATGTGGGCACATCTGGGCACAAATGACCTGCGGGAAGTGCAACGCCGTATGGATGAAGGTGACCGGCAGGCTGCACTTATTTTTGATGCTTTGGCTTACAACAGCGCTAAGGCTTTGTGCGCTCTTGCTCCTGCCCTTATTGACCCTGCGCAAATAGTTCCTTCGGGAGCGGGAAACGTGACGGTTACTATTGCAGGCCCGGCACCGGCAACATCAGAAGATGATCCTTCATGTCCGGCTGCACTGGACGGGGGAAATGACTGTGATACGGCAAGTCCTGTTGATGCGGTGGTGCTGACAGGCGGCATGGCCCGTTCTGAACGGCTTATGCATGCCATCGGCTGCAGGGTGCGCTATCTCGGCCCAGTAGTAGTGTTGCCTGAATTGGAAGAAATGCAGGCGCTGGCACTGGGTGGTCTGCGGGTTCTCAGAGGGGAAGAAACACCCGCAGAGTACGCCGCCTGAGGCGTAGTACAGCAGCCGGAACTTCGGGGATGCCGGAGCACTTGACGTTACTGCCGGATAGTAGTCTAGTGCGGCCTTTCTATCATACTGAAAAGCGGGGCGTTATGGCTTCATCTAAACAACTTATTCTTGAAAATGCTCGTAGACTCTTTTCCGAAAACGGTTTCAAGGGCACGACCATTGCGCAGATAGCCAAGACATCCAATGTTACGGATGCGGCAATATATCGACATTACCGTTCCAAGCAGCAGATTTTTGACGGCATCATTAATGATTTTTTTGATGACTTCAGCGGGTTGATGGACAGTATTCACGAGCGTCAGAAAACAGGTTACTGTCTCATCCAGACGTTGATTCTTGATCTGGATGCTTTTCTGGACGAGCGGGTGGTTGAGCTGAAGGTAATCATGAATACTTACACCGTGATGCCCAGTGCGCGTGAAGTTATGGAGCGGATTTACGCACTGCTTGGCCAGACGCTGGAACGTTGCCTTGAAAAAGGTATGCGTGACGAGACGGTGCGTGATGACCTTGATGTACCTGCCACGGCATCTCTTATTGCTGTTATGCTGATAGGCATGAGCCGCCGCCAGTTGTACTGGCCGGAAACGCCTAATCTGGCACAGGAAGCTGTGACGTTCTGTCAGCGTAGCATCCGCAGCCGTTAGAGTATTTGAAAGCTGTGCGTATCGACGTGCACGTTATAAAATTGTAACCGGCCTTTTCCTTTTGGAAGAGGCCGGTTTGTTTTGGCGTATGTCATTTTGCCACAATTATTACAGCGAGTTTCGTTGTATCCTGCTCAGATGCCGGAAGGCGTCGGCACAGTACGCGGCTGTGCCTCATCCTGTTATGGATCATGAAACTGCGTGTTGTTCTGTGTATCTTATTGCTTCGTAATGAATAGAAAAATCTTACCGGAATAACATGAAAAAAAACTCCTGTGACGCAAAACGCGCACAGGAGTTTTCAGTATGTCGAAGTTGCAAGCTGATTAACGGTCAGGTTGTACCGGCTAAGGCATGATGCCCCTGCTTGCTATAATACGCGCATGAATATCCGCATAACATCATCGTACGAAAGCGGTGTCAGTCTGCCAAGAGCGCGGTACGCAAAGGCGTTTTTCACCATATCAGGAATGGCGCTTTCGGGTATGTTCCAATGCGAGAGGCGCTGCGGTGCACCCCAGCGGGCAAAGGCGGCACGGGTGGCTTCCAGACCTTGCTGAGGGCTGTCGACTCCCCATACGTTACGGGCAAAGCGGGTAAAGATGTCCGGTACCTTATCGTACACTTCCTCCATCCATGAGGGGAAAAGTACAGCTAGCCCTTCGCCGTGGGGCACGGCAGGGTACATGCCGCTTACGGCGTGCTCCAGCGCATGAGATGTCCAGTCGCCGCCGGAAAGACCGGAGCCGGAAAGTCCGTTCAGCCCCCAGCAGGCAGCCCATGCAAGGTTTGCGCGGGCGGAATAGTTTGCGCCGTCTTTTTGCAGTTCATCCAGTGAAAGAATGAGGGACCGCAGAAGCCCTTCACATATCTGCAGGGTTGTCTCTTCGTGAAAGTAGCCTGTCTGCGCATCGGCAAGGCGTCCTCGGAAGTAATATTCCATCACGTGCGTCATGGCGTCTATGCCGCCGGATGCCGTCAGCCGCCACGGCAGCCCCGCCTGCAACTGCGGGTCAATGATGGATACTTTCGGGCACAGGCACAGGCCGTTGAGTGACCATTTTTTTGCCAGCGGCTCATTAGTGATGATTGCCCTTTCGTTCATCTCTGATCCGGTGCCGGACAGCGTGAGCACCGTGAACACAGGCAGCGCCTGTGTTACGGGTTTACGCGTTTCTACAACTGCCCAATAGTCATCCAGATAGACTCCGGCGGCGATGGCTTTGGCACAATCGATTACGCTGCCGCCGCCGATGGCAAGAACACCTTTCGCCTTACAGGCGCGGGCTGCATCAATACCGCTTTCGACCAGTTCAAGGGACGGGTTGGGCGTGACTCCCTCGAAGGGGGTGTGGCCGATACCGGCCTCCTTTAACGAAGCGAGAACTCTGTCATATGCCCCTGTGCGCTTTGCCGAACTGCCTCCCGTAACCAGCAGCACGTGCTTTACCGCGTACGCGGCAAGCTCTGTACCTGTGCGATCTACGGTATCTTTGCCGAAAACAATACGTGTGGGTGCGTGGTATACGAATGAATCCATTATTGTCTTCTTCCTGTGTCTATCTGCACGTCAGCAGGTGCGGTGACGGTAACGTTGTGGTTGATGGCGGTTTCCGACTGCGCGGGAATTTGCAGCTTCCAGACGTAGATGTGTTCTTCTTTGTCCAATTCCGGCGCGGGAGAGGATGTCAGCTCCAGCTCCATGTCTTTCATACGCAGACGGGGTGCTGCATCCTGTACTTCCACGTTGACAGCCGCAGAGCGGGCGTTGGCGATGGTTATATCCCATGCCCAGTCGAAGACCTGCTTCTTGCCGATGAAGCCCTTGGTACCCTCCTGTTGTTTTTGCAGGTTCATGGTCGCTGTAACCAGCGGGTCACTGCCGAAGTGGAATGTTTCTTCGGTTCCGGCAAACTCAAGCCTGCGTGTGCCCGCGGTGGCGTTGTCCACAATCATGGTGGCTACGCCGGGGGGCAGCAGACGCGCTTCAGGCAGGGTCACACGGGCTGTCAGGAACGCACGGGGCGAACGGGCAGGGCGGATGGTATATACAAATTCTGCTTTCCATGTCTCATCCACAATGGGAATGCGCAGCTCTTTGCCGGCTGCAAGTGACACACTACCCAGCTGCCAGATGGCATAGGTTGAGGCCATTTCCCGAACAGGTGCCGTTGGTGCTGCCATTTCTGCGGCTTCAGGTGCGGCATCAGCCATCATCATGGCAACTTTCATGCGCGGCTCAGGGCGGGGTACCCTCTGTTCGATGTCCCAGTCTGGCAGCGCAGGAGGCGTAAGGCCGGTTCGTGGCGGCATGGTGGCAATGGCAAGACGGGTGTTTGTCCAGTCCATGCCAAGACGCTGCCACAAGGTGGCGGCATACGTGAAAAGTACGGTGCCTTTGTCAGGGCGGGCATGCAGAGTATAGGCCGGTGCCCAGCCGCAGCCGGAAGCTGTGTATGTGTATTCGACCGGCACAGCTTTGTTGACGGGCTTAGCGAGTGATGCCGTGACCAGCCACATATGTTCGGCGCCGCCTGTGGCGTTTTTCAGTTCTTCGCGGATTTCTTTGACTTCCTGCTTGCGCTTATCGATAAGTGGCTCAAGGGTTGCCCGCTCTGCATAGAGTGCTGTGAGCCGCTTTTCCATTGCCGCATTCAGGCGTTCTACTTCTGCCACATTGTTCAGGGCACTGCGAGGGTCAGACCACAGATCAATACGTGCTTCAATGGATTTTTCTGTTGCCCGGACTTCTGCCAAAGCCTGTTCTGCCTTTTTCAGGCGTTCTTCAATGGCGGCAGTGGCAGGTGGCGCTGCCGCCACGGGAACGCGTTGCCAGTTGATGTCAGTAACGGTGTTCCCCCCGACTTTCAGTGACAGGCTGTCCTGATCTGCCTGTTGCGGCAGGAACAGGGTGAATGAGTCAGATGCCTGTACCGTTTGCTGTACACTAAGCTGTGCGCTTTGCGGGAAGAGTATTACCTGACTGGGCTCCGCCGGACGGGGCGGGAGCGCAGCGCTGGCAGCCTGCGGGGAAACAAATGAAGCAAGCAGCAAAAAAGCTGTTAATGCAGGGAGCCAGATGAAATATGAACGGGAGGTACTCATAACGGTCTCCGATGGTTCAATGGTTGTACGTTGTGTTTGCTGTTTTGTAGCACAGCTCTGCGGTATGGGCCATATGACAGGGAAGATTATCCTGTAGCAGAAGTGCCGGTTTGTGTTGCTGGTGCGGCACTGTATAAATTTTTTCAGTGAGCTGCCCACAAAAAACGCCCCGCGGTTGCACGGGGCGTCGGTAGTGTTTTTTCACGATGACTAGAACATCTGTTTCATCAGGTCTTCACCGCTTTTGCTGTCGTCAGCACCATGCCGCGGCGCGGAGCCCTCCACTATTGTGGGCTGGGTGCCTTCTTTAAAGGGCAGGAAGTAGCTCAGTGACGATGCCGGTCCTGCAAGGTTGCCGGTATTACCGTCGATTCGAACCTGAACAATGCCCGGGGGCATGGGGAAGTCCTGAACCGGATAATCTTCTTCCACGGCCCTGCGATAGTCCACCACGATGGGGGATGCCGCGCGTGAGCCTGTTTCCCATTTACCCATAGGCGTCAGGTCATCAAAGCCTACATACGAAACGGTTACAAGGTAGGGCGAAATGAGCACAAACCATGCGTCGCGTTCGTCGTTAGACGTTCCGGTTTTGCCGCCGAGAGGACGCTTGAGCACCTTGGCCCGGAAGCCGGTACCATCGCGGACAACCTCTTTCATCAGCGAAGCCATGATGTAGGCGTTCTGGGGCGAAATAGCCTCTGTCTGCTCCGGCTCAAACGTGGCGATGGGTTCATCCCAGGCGGATTTGATGCTGGTTACCATGCGGTGTTTAGCACGCATACCTTCGTGTGCAAACGCCGTATACACTTCTGTCAGGTTCAGCGGCGAAACAGCAACGGAACCAAGGCTGACAGACAGGTCAAACGGGAAAGGCGCATCAAAGCCCAGTGCCTTTGCGCGCTCTACAATAGGCGGAATGCCGATAGCCTGTGCAATGCGTATGGTGCACAGGTTACGGGATTTGACCAGTGCCGTGCGCAGCAGCGTGGGGCCGTAGAACTTGCCGGAGAAGTTTTCCGGACGCCAGATTTTAGCGGTAGCGTCATCAGTATACACGAAAGGCGCATCAAGCACGATGGATGCAGGGGTGTACCCGTTATCCAGTGCAGTAGAATATACAATAGGCTTGAATGCGGAGCCGGGCTGTCTTTTTGCCTGCACAGCGCGGTTGTATTGACTTTCTGCAAATGAGTACCCGCCGACAAGGGCGACCACGTCACCGGAGTCAGGTTCTATGGATACCAGCGCGCCTTGAACATCCGGCTCCTGCGCGATAGCCAGCTTGAATTTGGTATCAGCCGTAAATTGCGCGGGTTCAGCGTCTTTCTTGTCGTTTTCAGGCAATACAATCTGAGCCCAGACCACATCACCGGCCTTTACAACCGTACGGGCGTCTTTAACGGCGGCAACAAAGTCCGTTGCCACTTTGGGGTCGGGTGTACGGCACCAGTGCATGGATTCAACATCCATAAAGCCGCTGTATTCACCAAAGCTTACATCCGCGCCTTTCTGGCTTACGTTAGTTACCAGTACTTTTACCCATGCATTGTTAACCAGTGTTTCCGGAGCAACGGGGTTTTCCTGCAGAAAGGCTTCGCGGGCTTCCTTTGCTTCCAGATGTTCAAGCGGGCCGCGCCAGCCGCGACGTTTGGTAGAATCAATAAGGCCTTGGCGCAGGGCTTCTTCCGCCGCTGCCTGATGCTTGGGCTCCATGGTGGTGTAAACGTGCAGGCCGGATTCATAAACGGCATCTTCGCCGTAACGTTCCAGCTTGATTCCCTGTTTTTCCATGTTGTCTTCGCTCAGGTATTCGATAAGCCTGCGGCGGACCTCTTCAAGATACCATGAACCAGTACCCCACGAAGGATCTTTCATGGAGGTGAAAACCATCTCTTCATTGATGGCGGTGTCGTATTGTTCAGACGTAATCCAGCCCAGTGCAAGCATACGCTGCAATACATACAGCTGCCTGCTGAAAGCGGCTTCGGGGTTGTTAAGCGGGTTATATTTTGAAGGAGCCTGCGGCAGGCCGGCCAGCAAGGCCGCCTCGGCAATGGTCAGTTCGCCCACGTGCTTGCCGAAGTACGTACGTGCAGCGGACTCTACACCATATGCTCCTGCCCCGAGGTAAATCTGGTTCAGGTAAATGGTCAGAATTTCATCTTTGCTCAGGTAGCGCTCCAGCCGGTAGGCGAGGATTGCTTCCTTGATTTTACGCTCGTAGCTGCGTTCGGAGGTAAGCAGCAGACGTTTGATGACCTGCTGAGTGATGGTGGACCCGCCCTGACGGATACTGCCCGCCTGCATGTTCTTCATAAAAGCGCGCATGATGGCGCGGAAGTCGATGCCCTCGTGACGGTAGAATGAGTCGTCTTCTGCTGCCAGAAAGGCCAGAGGCAGGTGGCTGGGCATTTCATCAAGGCGCGCGAGAAAACGTTTTTCGCGGTAAAAATAGCCTATGGTGCTGTTGTCACGGGCATACACCGTGGTCACCAGCGGCGGGCGGTAGTCCGTGATGCGTGTGAATCCGGGCAGGTCTTTGGTTGCCCAGACGTAGATTCCGCCCAGCCCGAGTATGCCCAGAAGCACAAGGCTGAGTAAGCCGATAAGAAAGTAAGTGAGAGTGCGGTTCATGATATTCTATAAGGTATGGTCGCAAAGTGGATATTGGTTGCCGTGTTCGTCTTGCTCGGGGTCAAGTCCCCATGCAAGACGCAGGCGGCCGAAAATCAGTCGCAGTTCATTTTCTGTAACGCCCATGGTCTCCATGGCTTCACGTATGGACGAGGACTCAAGGTATACAAGGCACTCATCGGGTGTAAACATGGTCAGCATGCCATTGGGCATAAACCAGAAAGGGAAGAGGCGGCAATACCACGGACGGGCTTCGCGGGGAAGCCTGCAACCCGAATGCGTCAGAAAAAGGCAACGGCCTGTTTCGTCAGACGCAAGCCTGAGGTGGTCGCCATGCGGGGGAAATACCTCTTCCAGACGGGCTGAATCAGCGGGGAACAGCCGCTTCATACAGTCGATGAACGGCTGCGTGTTGCGCTGAGTCGCAAATCCGCCCTGATCATTGCAGTGATCCACTATGCGTTTCCATTCGCTGGGCGAAAGGGGAAAACATAACTCCTCATTTCCGGGAGTCATCTGACAGCACGTGCTGAATTTGGCAGCACAACGTGCACAGACATGAGGATCGGCACAGTTGGTCACGTTAGTATCGTTCCTGTTGTTCTCGGGGCCATTTGCCGTTGAAATCGCGCAATACCACAATGGTAAATTCGCGTCCCGGCGCGTCCCTGTGTGTAGTCTTGTAACGTATCACTTCATACGACGCGAACATTTCTTTCAACTGGGGCTTAATGCCGTTGTCTTTTTGCACGTAAATGGCATCCCAGCCTTTTTTATCCTCCGGCGTCGGCCACAGGTCATACTGGCTCATGCGTCTGCCAAAGTCGGCACAATAGGTAACCGGCTGACCGGGTGCGTAAAACGCCAGTGCGGCTGTGATGTCGTATGACTTAGAAAAATAAAATACTTTCTGCGGATCAGGCAGGCTGTTTTGCAGCTCTTCCAGCTTGTGGCTTAAGTCCGTCCAGCCTTTCAGCCTGACTGCCGGATTATACTTGGACGGCAGCGGCAGCCAGTTTTGTCCGTACAATAGCACAAACAGAAGCATGCCAAGCCCGACCCATATGCGGCGCATCCGCAGACGGGACAGCCGCTTACCGGCTTCGCGCACAGCCTGCCCGCTTCGCTCAAGGGCAGATGCGCACAGTATCATACCGGCAACGTAGCTCATGGCCGACCAGTTGGGGTAAATGCGGGTATGGAAGCTCCAGATAATGAAAAAGCCCCACAACGGCCAGAAGGCGGCAGAAAACAGCAGCGACTGCCGGACTTCGTTCATGTCGTTGCGCAGCCCGCTGTACATGTCGCGTCCGGAACGCGGGATGCGCCACACGCGCAATGCGCGCCATGCACCGGCCAGCATGAAAACAAACCACCACGGCGAAACAAGGCCGATCTGTGCACCGATGTATTCAGGAAAACGGTCAAAGCGGATAAGCGGCTTGGGATCAGGCGATGCGACACCTGCCAGCCCTGCAACATGCCTGAAGCCGACAAAGTCGTTCTGCATGTTCCATATGAGAATCGGCAGAAAGCCGATAACCGTACCTGCCCCAAGAGCAATCAGCATCCGCGTGACCATGCCTTCCGGCAGCATCCGTTGGCGGCGCAGACCCAGTGCGTACAGAATTGCTATGCCGGGCATGGCAAGCATCATATATTTTGCAAGAATGCCCAGCGCCATGGCTGTGCCCAGCAGCACATACGGGAGATAGTTACGGGGCGAGACGGACATCCAGTACAGGCACATCATGGCGCCTGCCCAGCAGACCAGCAGGGGGCTGTCAGTGGTCATCAAAATGCCGGAAGCGATGAACAGCGGCGTAGTATTGGCCACAACAAGCGTCCAGAGGCCCAGCAAGGGGCGACGCATAAGGTGGCCGACACCTGTGTACAGAATAATCTGCGCCAGACACGAGTTAATAACCGCGGCAAAGCGTACACCCAGTTCGGTATCACCGAAAACTGCCGTCCACAGGCTGATAAGCCACGCGATGAGCGGCCCTTTGGAATAGTAGGAAAGCTGGAGGCGGCGGGTCCAGTCCCAGTACTGTGCCTCGTCCTGAACAAGGTCAAGCTGACCGGAGGCTATGAACCAGAACCGGACAATAGTGGTCAGCGCTATGATTGCGGCAGCGCACAGCGCGGGCTGACGCTCCCATATGGGGCTTTTTTGCAAGAGTATCACCTTCGCAAGAGTCGTTTGGCGCGGAGTCTAGCGGCTCGCTTGTCTCCTGTCCAGTAAGCGGAGTAAGCCCGCTTTCAGGCTATGGCCAATGCAGCAGGCAGGCAGAAGGAGCGTTTTTGTAACTCTAGTAATACAGGGTAGTTGATGATGCAGGATGAGTGAGTGCAGTGTATAAAATGACAACGGCCTGCCCGTGCTTGGCACGGGCAGGCCTGAACGGATTTATTTTATGATGTAGCGTAGCAGCTTCTGCTTCCAGTTTGCATCCGGGCTGAAGCGTACCGGCAGGTCGATAAAGTTTGTGCCGCGGGCAACGCTGCGCAGACGCGAAAAGGCCATGAAGCCTGCCTCGCCGCGATGGCTGCCTGCTCCGCTGCCTGCCGCATCACCGAAAGGCAGCGCGGGATATACCGTCTGTACCAGCGTGTCGTTGACCGCTGCTGTGCCGGACATTGTTTCGTCCAGCACCATACGCGCAGTGAATATGTTGGTGCTGAATATATACAATGCCAGTGCCGCAGGGCGGCTGTTGACCATCTGAATGGCGTGCTCCACCGTGTCTGCTTCAAACAGGGGCAGAATGGGGCTGCGGGTGGTAGACTGCATCACCGGAGCATCGTCGGCTACACCTTCCAGTACTGTAAAATTGATGAAGCGTGAGGATGCATCGGACTCTCCGCCGATGACCGCTGTGCCGTCTGCAAGAAAAGCTTCTGCCTCTGCAAACGCCTTGGCGTCAATCATTTTGCCGAAAGCAGAGCTGGCTCTGGGAACTGCACCGTGCTGGGTTTCCAGTTCGTTGCGCAAAGCGTTTATCAGGCGCTCGCGGACCTTCTTTTGTACAATGATGTAGTCAGGCGCGGCGGCAGCCTGTCCGGCAGCAAGAGTTTTGGCCCACACGATGCGGCGCGCAGCCAGACGGATATCGGCATCTTCCAGCACAATGGCAGCATTGCGACCTTCTGCGGTTTCGATGACGGCAGGTGCCAGATGTTCTGCCGCTGCACGGCCGAAGCGGATGGCCACATCACGCGGGGCTGTACACAGATAGGCGTCAAAGCGCTGCCCCAGCAGTGACTCAACGGTTTCTTCTTCCGCTGTTGTTACAAAAATCTGTTCGGGTTTGAAGAACTGCTGCACGAGGCGCTCAATGACGCCGTTTACATTGGGAGTGCGCGGAGAAAGCGCCAGCACCAGCGGTGTACCGGCGGCCAGTGCAGATGTGACGGGCATGAGCGCACGCTGAACAGGCATATCCCAGCCGGTTACTGCCAGTGCCAGACCGGCAGGAGAGGGCACGCTGCGGCCCCATCCCCATACATGCAGACGGGAGCGTTTTACCAGTTTGCCTTTGGCAAGGCAGGGAAGCTTTTTGATCATATGGCCGATGTCATTGATGACGGGGGCGATTTCCGCCGCCAGTACCATATGTTCCGAGAGGCCGGCATCCTGACCTGCCGCAACGATAAGGCGGCGGGTGTAGTCGTGTACTGCGCTCCGCAGCGTACGAAGAGATGCCTTGCGGTTGTCCACGTCGCGTGTGGCGCCGGACAGGAAGAAGGCTCGCTGGTTTTCAGTTATTTCGTATATGCGTTCAGGTGTCATGGCAGGCTCCTTTGTGTGCATGTGAAACGTGATATCTGAAAATACTAACACGCACCCTCTGGGCTGGCTAGACCGTACCGTATCGTTTCAATAAATAGTGTATGCTTAACTTGCAGAAAACAAAGAGTAAAAATGTTCAAAATTGCAATTCTGCCCCCTCGGGAAATGTCGCCCGCGACCTATTGACAAATTCGCAGACCCGTGTGCAAGGTACACTAAGCCATTGTGCGCGCAGGGTGCCACGGTCTTGCGTGAATGGTGGTAATGTGTCGATTTTACGGGAGATTGTACATGTCGAAGGTGAAGACAGATTTTGACGTTATCATCGTGGGCGGTGGTCCTGCAGGGCTTTTTGCATCATACTATCTGGCAGAGCATTCCAACCTGTCTGTATGCCTTATTGAGCGCGGTAACACTGCCCGCAAGCGTAACTGTCCCATCAACAAAACGCAGAAATGCGTAAAGTGTAAGCCGTGCCATATTCTTTCCGGCATGGGCGGCGGTGGACTTTTTTCTGACGGAAAACTGAATTTTATCCATAAACTGGGCAAGACAGACCTTACGCAATTTTTGTCCCGCAGCAGTGCAGAGGAGCTGATTGACGAAACCGAAATGATTTTCAATCGGTTCGGCATGGACGGCCCTGTGTACCCTTCCGATATGGAAGCTGCAAAGCAGCAGCGCAAGCAGGCAAAAAAACATGGCATTGACCTGCTGCTTATCAAACAAAAGCACCTTGGCAGCGATTGTCTGCCTGAACATATAGCACGTATGTGCGACTACATAACTGAAAGCGGCGTTACCATCCGGACGGGTGAAGAAGTAAAAACAGTGATGGCCGAAGACGGTCAGCTGAAAGGCGTGATTACTGATAAAGGTGAGTATACTTGTAAAGCCGCCATTCTTGCCCCGGGGCGCGTCGGCGCGGACTGGGTGGGCGAAATCTGTCGTTCCTTCGGATTGCAGGTGAGCCAGCGTGGTATTGAAGTGGGCGTGCGCGTAGAAGTGCATAACGACATAATGTCGGATACAACCGACATTATATATGACCCCACATTCTTTGTGCAGACAAAAACCTATGACGATCAGACCCGCACGTTCTGCACTAACCCTGCGGGCTTCATCGCGCTGGAAAACTATCAGGATTTCGTATGCGTAAACGGCCATGCCTACCGGAACAAGAAGTCGGAAAATACGAACTTTGCTTTCCTTTCTAAGGTAGTGCTGACCGATCCGGTATCAGATAACACAGGCTACGGCACGGCTATCGGCAAGCTGGCGACCATCATTGGCGGCGGCAAGCCCATCCTGCAGCGCTTCGGTGACCTGAAGCGCAGCCGCCGTTCTACATGGAACCGCATAAGCAAGGGCTACATTGAGCCGACCATGACCAACGTGGTGCCCGGTGATATCGCCATGGCTTTGCCGGAACGCATTGTGACAAACCTTGTGGAAGGTCTGGAGCAGTTGAATCATGTGCTGCCCGGTATTTCCAACGAGGAAACTTTGTTGTATGCGCCGGAAATCAAGTTTTTTGCCACGCAGGTCGAGACTGACAGTCAGCTGGAAACAGGTGTGCGGGGGCTGTTTGTAGCCGGCGACGGTCCCGGCGTTGCCGGAAACATTGTTTCTGCCGCCGCAACCGGACTTATTCCTGCCAAGGCTATTATCGACAGATTGTAAGCTGGCATAAAAAACGCTGAATTCTGCTACGGCAGCAGGGTGCAGTATATTGATAATAACGCGGAGAGACCGGCTAGTCTCTCCGCGTTTTGTTGTGCCCTGCATGTAACCGGCAACACTGCACAGCGGGATCTGTCCTTTTGTGAAGTTATAACGCGTGGTCCGCGCTGGCGGCTTGCCAGGTGCGCTCCGTGTCTTATGTTTGAAGTATATTTTTTGTGGCGTCTTAGAGCTTTTGCGTAACCGGATAACGTAGCGTGGGAGGTTAGGTATGCCCTTCACCGCAGTAGCAAAAGTAGCGCGTAGTCGTTATGAAACAGACCCTGCCGTTCAGATGTGGATGACAGGGGTAAAGAGGCATATAGAAGAGCTTGCGCTGGACGTAGGTCTTGTCCCCGAGCGCAATGTGCTGCTTTCAGTGACAGAACAAGAAGTGCGATTGGGGGTAAGCGAAGAGATGGACGCTTACCTGCGGGAATCGTCAGGTGGCTGGCGGATTGATTGAGGCCGTTGAACGGCTTTTCAGGGGTGCCTGAAAAACATGGGCTGACAGGCAAGTAAGGGCGCATTGCGCCCTTTTTTTGTATCGTTAGCATGTAGGTGGCAAACGTGCCGATGGCAGATGCCGCCAGCTGAAACGAGGGGCACGTTATGAGTCTTCGCGGATTACGCGGTGCAGGCTTTCGGGAAGCAGCACTGTGTAGCGAGGGTGATGCATTGTTGCACGGCAGATAACGAGTTGCTTGCCGGATTACAGGTGTTCTGCATTACAATAACAAAACGAGAACCCGTATATGGGGCTCTCGTTTTGTTTTTATAGGCTGGTTATTTTTTGGTTTCGTCCGCGCCCTTAAACTGCACGGTGGAAAAGGTGCCGTGTGTGAACACGCTGGTTGCATAAGATACGGCAAGCGCAAACAGTGCGGCACCCACGCCTATGCCTGCTGCATAGTATGGAGGGGCGGAAAGGGCTATGCGCATGAACAGAGTGGCAATTACAAAGCCGGAGTTGCGGAATACGGCATGAAAGCTGGGCATAAACCGCTGCGTGACAAGCACAAGTAAAATATCCGCAAAGATAAGTACGGTATAAAAGGTGACGAAAAAGTCGTGCTTGGTGCCGTACATCAAAAAGTCCACCGCATCATAAATGCCGATAATAACGAACGAGATGAACAATACCAGCGCGATAATCTTTTTAGTCAGAACGTACCTCATGCGCTCCGTAGGGTCTTTCAGATACCCCTGAAAACGCTGCACTCTGTAGTAGACGCCAAGAATGACGAATATGCACAGCGCCGCAACGCCGGAAGCCGCAACATGCATCAGTGCTTCTGCATCAAGAATAACAGAGATCGGCTCATGCATTTGCGAAAGTGCTTTGAATGAGTTTCGCAGCAGAATCAGAGTCAAAATTTCAAGCTGCTTGCCCAGTGATTTTGCAACCGATGTGGAAAGCACGAAAATCAGGCTCATAACTTCCAGCACCAGCAACATGGTGAAGGCTAAGTCCACAGCATAAAAGTGGTTCATGGGGGTGATGGCAGAGAGCGGTGCAGGCAGCATTCCCTGCCTGTTCAGCTCGATACCGGCAAGTCCTATCAGAAAGATGATTATCAGACCGTGCGCTACATAGCGTTCTGTGCGCGGGTGTTCCCAGAAGTGATGCAGAATATCGAAGAGATTGGCTGCTGGTTCCAGACGACTCATGATGTACTCCGTGAAAGTGAAACGTATTGTAATACTACGCGAAAAAATGAGCAGGGCAAGAGGCTGGCGGCTTTTTTTGTTATTGAGTGGCGGGGTGCTGACTTCCTGTATTTAGTGCGGTGTGTGCGTTTTTTTAACAAGTTACTGGTAATTAATAGTGTTCCGGTATATTGCTTGTTTGTAAGTGATGCTTTCATGCTCTGTATTTTCTGTCTTTTTATGATGAAAGTGCATTGTTCTGAGTCGGCACTCTCTTACACATGCATAGGCTGAGGAGAATCATGTGCCAAAAATTACGTGTTATATGTGTGCGTTGCTCGTAATTTTGTGCTGTTTTGCTTCCGCTTACGGTGCGGATGTCCGCGTTCGCGCCCCTCAGTCTTTAGTCGATGTAACGCATGGATATTACATCAGTTTGCTTCAGTTGGCGCTGGATAAGACTGCGGATGAGTATGGGGTTGCAACCGTGGTGGTTACAGATTTTAATGTAACGCAGGGCAGGGCATTGACTGAGCTTGCCAGAGAGCAGGATTCGCGGATTGATGTTGATTGGGCGGCAACAAGCCTGAGGCGTGAACAAGACCTGTTACCGGTGCGTGTGCCTTTGTTGGGCGGACTGCTGGGATACCGTGTTCCGGTTATTCGCGTAGATTCGGTGGGTGATTTTTCGGCAATACGTGCAATAGGTGATTTGCGGCATTATAAGGCTGTGCAGGGTATGCACTGGCCTGACTCTGATATTCTGGAGTTTGCGGGAATTCCCGTAGAACGCGTGCCCTTGTTTGAGTCTATGTACGCCATGCTCAAAGAAGGGCGGAGTGATTTTTTTCCCAGAGGCATAGCCGAAGCCTACGCCGAGGTGGAAGAAACAGGGGGCGGTGCACTGGTCGTTTTTGATGCGCTGCTGATACAGTACCCTATGCCGATGTATTTTTTTACTTCGCACCTACGTCCCAAACTGGCAGTCCGTCTGGAAAAAGGATTGCGCGCAGCTATCCATGACGGCAGTTTTTCGCGTCTTTTCCGTTCTCACCCTGCAACTGCCCCGCTCTTTCCTCTGTCCCGCTTTGTAGGTTCCCGTGTGATTCATCTGGAAAATCCGAACCTGCCGCCGACCACATTGTTGGGGGATTCCTCTTTGTGGATTTCTGTCGGGGGGCCTTTGCGTCCTCACTAGCCGTTTGAATGATCCGTTAGAATGTTGCCCCGTGTTCGGGATGCCGGAAAGAGGTATACTGAATTATCGTTGTCTGTTTTCGTGTAACTTTTTTCCCTTCCTTCGGAGGAAAATTGGTGAACTATATTGTTTGTTTTATGTTTTGTTTTGTTTTGCTTACCGGCAGCGCGTTTGCCAACATGCTGGAAGTGCGGATTCGTAAGCCTCAGTCTGTGGAGGATGCAACGCATTCTTATTACGCGGGCCTGTTGCAATTGGCTTTAAACAAGACTGAGAAAGAATACGGGCCTGCAAAGATAAACATTACAAACGAGAAAATTACCAAAAGCCGTGCGTTTAAAATGCTGGAAGACCCCCGTTTGTCCCGCATTGACGTGGAATGGGCGGGAACAAGTCTCGAATGGGAGCAGAAATTGCTGCCTGTCAGAATTCCCTTGCTGGGCGGCTTGCTGGGTTACAGGGCTTTGGTAACGAACAAGGCCGTTGCGCCTGACATTGCGGCAGTAAGATCAATGGAAGAGATGAAGCGGTTTGTGGCGGTGCAAGGCACTGACTGGACTGATTCTGACATTCTGGAAGCTGCCGGTCTGCCTGTAAAGCGGGTTGTTGTGTTTGAGCATATGTATGCCCTGCTCAAGCGCAGAGGGGTTGATTACTTTCCCC
Organism: Oleidesulfovibrio sp.; assembly: GCF_047973035.1. Taxonomy (NCBI): domain Bacteria; kingdom Pseudomonadati; phylum Thermodesulfobacteriota; class Desulfovibrionia; order Desulfovibrionales; family Desulfovibrionaceae; genus Oleidesulfovibrio; species Oleidesulfovibrio sp. Next base: position 92,976 of record NZ_JBKEBF010000043.1, on the reverse strand, counting down.
GTGGCATTAATGAAGCATACGCAGAAGTTGCAGGTGCAGGGGACCCGAATCTGGTTGTTGTTGATTCTGTACTGCTGCACTATGCGTTGCCGATGTATTTTTTCACTTCGCTTACGAATAAGGCTCTTGCACTACGTATAGAGGCCGGACTGCGGGCTGCAATCAAGGATGGTTCGTTTGCGCAATATATGCGTGAGCATCCGGCCACGGCGGGTCTGTTTCCTTTGTCCAGATTCAACGACTCTGTAGTGTTGCATATGGATAACCCTTTTCTGTCGCCGGAAACCCCTCTCGATGATCCTTCGCTATGGATAAATGTCGGTAAAGGCATGCGCATACACTAGGCTGTGCACGATTTCCGTTGGCGAGGTATGAGGGCAGATCTGCTGCGGCTTTGACTGCACTATTCTTGCTGCCAGCTTAGTATAAGCAATCTGCGGGAAATTGATTGGGCAGGGGCTGTGTGAAGATTGCAGGGCATCAGTTGAACATTTTCCGGCTAGCCGCAGTCTGCCCGAATAGCATAGCTGTGCAGTGTGATATTTTTGCAGAATGGCTGCTGGGACTCATTCGGGAAAAGGGGCTCCGGTCCTTAAGCCCGCGATATAAGTTCCACAAGGTGTGTCATTCCCTGATCTGCACCTCTTGATTCGTTTTGGTAAAGAGCTGCTTGTGTGACTTTTTAAGGTTATGAAAAAGAACTAACGGGAAGACTTCACTCTTCTACGGGCATAAAAAAAGCGCCCTATGGCGCATTCTGCTGGCAGCGGCCCTCAAACGCGAAAGAACCTGCTTGAAATTTCCGGGCCGCCCGGGTCGTCCGGCCATATTGGCTTTGCCTTGGCTCCGGTACGACATTTGTCACCAGCAGGTTCTTTCATCTCGGTTCTCTTCATGGGAATTAATCAGGCTTATCCTCCGTTGCGGTATACTCTTGCAAGGCAGAGAACCCGCTGTCCTCTGTCTCGCCCATAGAATAATACCGCTGCCGCCACAGTCAATGCAGAAAAATGCATTTCGCCCAACAAAACGCTTGACGAATTTGACGCGGTACCATAAACACCTCTTCGCGCTGACGGCAACTGCTGTTCAGAGCCACATAAAATGCGTCCCCATCGTCTAGCCTGGCCCAGGACACCTGCCTTTCACGCAGGCGACAGGGGTTCAAATCCCCTTGGGGACGCCACGAATGTAAAAGCCCTTACGAGCAATCGTAAGGGCTTTTTTCGTTATGTCTGGGCCGCAGGGTAAGTTAGAGACAACAAAAAAAGCGGCAGCATGCACACGCATGCAGCCGCTTAACTATAGGGCTTTTTTGCTTAGTACCCTTGTCGTACGGGTACGATGATGATTTCAACACGCCGGTTGACATCGTGTGAAGAAGAAATGGGGCGGCTTTCGCCGTAACCTACCGTGCGGATTCTATGAGCGGCTACGCCGTTGCGCAGCAGTTCGTTGGTTACCGCCTGTGCTCTGCGTTCGGACAGACGCTGGTTATATTCTTCAGAGCCGCGCACGTCGGTGTGTCCGCCAACTTCGATGGTTGTCTGGGGGTATCTGTTCAGCACCTCGGAAATGCGGCGCAGTTCGTGGTATGCGCCGGGCTTCAGGTCGCTTTTATCGTAATCAAAGTATGCTTCGCCCTTGAATGTTGCGCGCAGAATGTCCTGTTCTCTCTGGATGCTTGCTGCTTCAGAAGCGGCAACTGCTTGCCGCAGTTCCTGCTCCTGCATGTCCATGTATTTACCGATCTGGTTACCGGCAATGCCGCCAACAAGGGCACCGATGCCAGCGCCGATAAGGGTGGACTTGGTATCCTTGCCCACAGCCTGACCGACTGCAGCCCCCACACCGGCACCTATACCGGCGCCGTACGCTGTACCTTTGTCCTGTTTGGTGTGCAGGTTGGAGCAGGCCAGCAAATTCATACACAGAAAACAAGTCAGAATAACTCTAAAAAATACCTTCATTTCTTTCTCTCTTTTTGGTCTTCAATAGTTGGCTTTACCGCTTTTAAAACGCATCTGATACGTTGTGCCGGAAAACCGGAACTTACTTTTCGGGATGGTTTGTGCAAGTCAACGTTCGGGTTCTGTGTTGCTATGAACAGCTACCTGTGGCGATGCTGCTTTACTATCCGGTATTACGCATAAAAGACAGTAAAATATGCCAGATGCGGCATCCTGCGCACCCACGCAAACTGTATACAGGGTAGAGTCTGGGGGAAGACGGAGTACGGCACTTGGCTATTCAGAGTATACCCGACTGTGTTTCCGCTGCATATAGGTAAACAATTTATTTTTACTGTATCTGCTGATCTGGTCAGCGGTGCAGCTGGCTGCTTGTTGGCGTCAGTTGGCGAAGCCTTGCAGAGTATTGCGTAACAGCCCTACGCCCTTGGCGATGTCTGTATCGGAAAGGTGGGAATACCCCAGAATGATTTTATGTTTATGCGTGCCATCCTGCAGCAGAGAGTGTTTTTCCACCGGAGTAACCTGCACGCCGCGGGAGTGCAGCGCCGCGATAAGTTTGTCTGAAAAGTTGACCTGCGGGAATCCGGCAACCAGATGCAGGCCGGTTGCCTGCCCTTCTATGTCGTAGTCTGGGCCGAATTGTTCAGTCAGGCACGCTATCAGATGAGCGCGTTTGTGGCTGTACAGTTTTTTCATTTTCCAGATATGCCGTTCCAGCCCGCCGCTGTTGATGAACGCCGCTAGCGTATGCTGTGAAAGGGCATCTGTGTGCACATCCATATACATTTTTTCAGGCTGCCACACGTCAATCATACTTCCGGGGATAATAGCAAATCCCAGCCGCAGGGCGGGGGCCATGATCTTGCTGAACGACCCTACATAAATGACAGTATCCGGAGCCAGCTCGTATAGTGAACTGACCGGCGCACCCTCATAGCGGAATTCGCTGTCGTAATCGTCCTCTACGATGAAGCAACCTGCGGCTTGGGCAAAGCGGATAAGCTCCTGCCTGCGCTGCACAGGCAGAATGCCGCCCAGCGGGTACTGATGTGAAGGCGTGACATACGCAAAGGCCGTGCTGACTGTTTCCTGATGACTAAGGCGCTGCAACTGCGATGTATCCAGCCCGCGGTTGTCTGCCCTGATGCTGCGCACGGTATAACCGGCCTTGCTGATCACTGCCGTAAGACCTGAATGCACAGGGTCTTCCACCACAACAGTCGAATCCGGTTTGTACAGTAACTTTGAAATCAGCAACAGGGCTTGCGTTGCGCCGGATGTGACCATGATGCGTTCCGGCGAAACGCGAATGCCTCTTATGCGCAGCAGGTAAGCGGTAATGGCTTCCCGCAGTTGCCGGACTCCGGCGGGTGCGCAGTAGCGCAAGGCCTCAGGGGGCAGAGCCTCGCATGTACGCTGGTACAATCTGCCCCATTCCTTTGCGGGAAACGCGTCCAATGCCGGAATGCCGGACCGGAAGCTGATGACTGGCTGGGCTGCTGCCATGGGTAACTGAGGCTTTTGCTGGTGGTTGCTTTCCTGATGCTGCGTGCGCTGTATGGGCCGGATGCCTTCCGCCACAATCGTGCCGGAACCGTGACGCGCGACCAGATACCCTTCTGCCAGTAATTGATCGTATGCTTCCATCACGGTGTTGCGGGCAACGCTCAGGTCTTTTGCCAGCGCTCTGCTGGAAGGCAGCTTTTTACCGGCACGCAGTTCTCCGGTCAGTATCTGCGCCTTCACCTGCCTGTATATCTGCCTGCTCAGCGTGGCCTTGCTGTCATGATCAAGCGTTATCCACATATGCATCCTGTGCTGAAAAAAGTGGCTTAGATGAAAATGATAAAAAGTGGGTCTTACAAGAGCCACTTGCGACACTATACAGTTCCTCCCGTACACAGGCAACCGCCGGCAGCGGCTGTGCCGATAACAAGGAGGTACCATGGATTTCGCAGATGCAGTGTTTGAGCGTCACCCGCAGACGATTATGGGCACCATGGCCGTGAGGCGGCTTGATACACCGAAGGATGAGGCGGGCTGGGCAAGGCTGAAAGCACAGGAACTGGCAGCTTTTAAAGAATATCACAGCGCATATGAACGTAAGAACGCTCTCTCTCAGGCGCCGCTGTCTTGCTACGGAACATATTATAAACAGTTTAAAAAGACCTACCCCGTCCTGTTACAGATGGAGTCTGTCCTGTTGAAAGGGCGCGGTGTTGATTCTCCATGTACGGCTGTGGAAACTATGTTTCTGGCAGAGGTGAAGCATGGCCTGCTGGTGGCAGGGCATGACGCGGAAAAATTGTCAGGCGGATATTCTCTACGCGTAGCCGAAGGGGGTGAGACCTTTACCGTGGTAACGGGCAAGGAACGCACACTAAAGACTGACGATTTGTATATCGCAGACGGCGAAGCGATTCTTTCCAGTGTGCTGGAAGGGCAGGACTATGCCTCGCGCCTTACGGGCAGCAGTACGGCTGCGGTATATTGCGCTTATGGTCTGTGCGGAGTCACCGTGCAGCAGATGCAAGACTTTTTTGCCGACCTTGCACACTATATCACAACGGCCTATCCGCAGGCGGTTGTATCCCCGCCCCGCATAATGCAGGCGGTGGCCTCATGAGTGTGCGGTTTTCCGCTTATGTGTATCTGGCGGCAGGGATGAGCATAGCCGGAAGCGCAGTGGTGGCCGGTAAGCTGATGGTAGCCAGTATCCCTGTTTTTCTGGCTGTGGAAATGGGGCTGCTGGTAAGTCTGTTTGTTCTGCTGCCTGTTGTATGGTGCAATAAAAACTATAGAACAGCTCTGGATGGTAAGGCGCATTTGCAGCTGTTGATGCAGGCTTTGTGCGGTGTGGTGCTGTATCGCATTTTTATGTTCTGGGGACTTCAGTTCACCACGGCAACAGCCGGAGGGCTGATTAACAGCGCAGTGCCCGCGTTGGTAGCTCTGCTGGCGTTTGTTCTGCTGCGCGAAAGGCTGGCTGCAACGCGGCTGATTGGTGTGGGGTGTGTCTCAGCAGGGATTCTGGCTGTAAATCTTATTCCGTTTCTGACGGATTCTTCTCAGGCCAACAGCGCGTTGAAAGGAAATTGTCTGGTGCTGGCGGCTGTATTTTCCGAAGCGGCATTCGCTGTGCTGTCCAAAGCGCATGAACGCCCCATGTCTGCCCTATTCAGAACCGCCATGGTTTCGCTGTATGCGTTTTTGTGTCTGCTGCCGCTGGCGATATACGACGCCCGCAATTTCAACTTCGGTTCAATTGATGCTCAGACGGCGTGGTGCATTGTGTACTATGGCGTGGTGGTTTCTTTTTTGTCTTATGTGTTCTGGTTTAAAGGGATTGTTCATGTTCCCGCCAGTGTTGCGGCGTCCTTTGCCGGCTTTGTACCTTTGAGCAGCGTGTTTTTTTCGTATGTTGTTTTGAACGAACAAGTCAGCGGTGCGCACTGGGCGGGGTTGGCGTGCGTATTGGCGGGTATCTGGGCTTCATGCCTGCCCGAAAAGGCGAACGTTAAAGCTGACGACGCAGAACCGGAACTGCCAGAGACTGTCTCTTTTTGAACTGGCTTATATGTTGTTTTGTCGTACTGTTGTCGGGTATTTCGGACTGCGTAACAGGGTAACACTCAGCCTTTGTAGTTGATTGTATTATTAGCTGACGGGGGATGGAGTTGCGGGCGTGACAGGTGTCAGCGCATGAGCAGAGCGTTATAACGGCTGCCTTTATAATTTTTGAAAGCCGTACGTTATATACCCGTATAGAAGATACCCTAATATTAAAAAAAGCGGCCGGCTTACCCTGTGAGTCTGCTGGCCGCTGTGTTTGTTATCTGCTGGAATCCCGCACAAACTTGAAAACATAAGAAAGGCAATTGCCTTCCGAACCGGAGTCGGGGTCTACAGCCATGGTGCGTACAAAACGTCCTGTCACATCTTTGCCGGACATGCCTTCTACAAATACCGCCCCGATAAAGTTAACGAAGATACTGTTACGTCCGGATACCGGCGGTCTTGTAGGATCGTAAAATGCAATCAAGGCTATACGCGGGCTGTTGAGCGGATCGGCGTAAGCACTCCCCTTAATGCTTTGTGTTGCGGCATCCCAGTACGCTCCGCCGTCCTGTGCGATGAGGTCTGCTATTCCCTGACTGGTTGGGCCGGTCATGTTGCCCGGTTCAAGCTGCAACTCATCATTGATACCCACGGCCATGGCGCTGCTGCTGCCTGTGCAGCCTTCGATATTTTCACGATATGCTGCTGCACCGGATATGGGAGCAGCTTTGTTAACCGGCGGAAAGTTAATGGGGTTGAACTGACCGGGCACTATGGTGTCTTTAGGGTCGCCGATTTTAAGCGTGATAGGGGTGCCGAGGTCAGCTTCAGAGTAGCCTTGTACGACCACTGAACTCATTTCCTGCGGGTTTGTGGTGGTCAGTTCGCCATCACCGTCCACTTCCGTGTACGTGAATTTGTCCGGCACAGAAAACGGCTTCAGGCACTTTGTTGAGCACATGGCCGTTGCGCTGGCTCGAGCACTGGCTGAAACGTCAAATTCGTCCACCCCCAGTACCGTGCCGAAAATTGAAGGTAATGGATTGGCACGTCCGGTGCTGCGCGTAATGGACACTTCAATCTGGTTGGGAGAGGTGATGTCAGGAACGCCGTTCAGATAAAAGGTTATGTCGGAATCCTGCAGCGCGGCTGCGGGCGAGTCACTGCTGTGCAGGTTGGAATGGCCGAACTCCGTTACTTTTGCCCTTACTTTAGGCAGGTCGTTGCCATATGAAATAAGCGCATGGCCTCCTGCCAGTGCCGCAATGTCCGCCGCTTTTTGCAGGTCTGCTTTTTTGGCGCGCAGATAGCCCATATCAACGGCAAAAGCCACAAAGCCGATAACCACAAACATGGAAATAGCCATAATAATGCTGACGGCACCCAGCTCGTTGCGTCGCAGAGCAGATAATATGCGCATAGTCACCTCACGGTCGCTGGTAGGTTGCATCAGCTTTTACCTGATCAGGAAATGATATTCCCGGAAAGGTAAACAGCGGAAAGTCCGGTATTGTGTAGGTCAGCCTGATTGTCCGGCTGTCGCTGGTTGCATCGGCAGGTGCTGTTTCAGTGACAGTAAGTGCGCTTGTGTCAAATCCGGCATCACTGAGCACCGCCTGAATGTGCGGTGTATATGCTTCGCCCCGCATGGCGTTGACTGCCCCCTCACGGGCGGCGCGGTTTAAAATTACCTTGGCATGTACAAACCGTGCGGCATCGACCATGCCCACCAGCAAAGGAACCAGTATGAATGCCAGAACTAGAGCAAACTCTACTGATACTCCGCCTTTATTATTTCGTAAGATATCCATGATAGTATTCCTTTGCTGCGCGAATAATGCAGAGCTTCCGTCACTTTTCAGAACGCATGGTGACTGTGTGCGAGATTGTCCGCACGGCAAAGCGGCCTGTCCATTCAGGCAACAGAATGAATGAAAACGGCATGGAAACTGTTACGGTAACCGTGGCGGGGGCTCCGGCCGCTGCGGGTGTTTCAGTTACTTGCGTTGTATGTGGCTGCTGCCAGTTGCGCATATGAAACGTTGCAACGTCTTCAACCTCGGAATCAGTTACATCGGCCAGCACAGCCATTCTGGCTGCTTCATTGGCAGCGTAGGTTACTGAATGCTGCGCCCAGAAGTACCGCCCCAGATCAATGACGCCGAACATAAGCACCAGAAAAATAGGGATAACCAGAGCCGTTTCAACCAAAGTGGCTCCAGACTCGCTATTGCGAAGTCGTAATAGTGAAAAGGTCATCTGTGTATCCCCCGCGTTCCCCGTTGTGCACTCTGAAACTGTTCGACCGCCTGCAATGCCAACTGTATGTCTATAGCTCATGTTTGTCGTAACAGTAGCTAATGTAAGTATCTTTATTTTATATGAACTGCAATAATTCTATGTTTTTAAAAATATAAATACGCGTTGAACTCTAAGGAAGGGCGGGCGGAAAAGATAATTAATAATCGCAGAGAGAGAGGTGGCGGTTTGTTGTCTTAGCTGTCCACCACAGTATGAAGATACAGTTTGGCGTCTTCAGGTGACAATCAACCTGTTTTGCTCAGCATGTGTTATAATTTTGCCGGTTGATGTGCGGGATGAGACTACGCGGCATACTTCTGTCTGGTATGCCTCTTTTCGCCATCCTGTTATTATTAAAACTCCTTACTATCGATTTGCCCTGCTGAGTTGCAAGTTTATCAGGAGTGGTATACCGGAAGAGTGATTCTCTAGGGGCGGCTGTGGTGTGCTCAGTTGCCGGAAATTGCTGTTTAAATTTTGGCAGGTACTGTTGTCTGCTTCAGTCGATGCGATCGAAAAGTATGGCTGTTCACTGATGTTTCGGGGTTGGCAGGGGTACCGGTGTATGGCCTTCGGGAAGTTTTTTATGGTTGTAAAAAAACGTTATATCAGGCTGTTGATTGTGACGGCGTGGGTATACCTGTTTGCTGTAGCAAGCGCTGCAGGGCTGTTGCATTTTGAGAGTGACCAGTGGTGGCCTGCTTCTTTTCTGTTGTTCGGTCCGCGGTGGATGTTCGGGGTGCCTTTACTTGCATTGCTTCCTGCGGCACTTTTTATCAGACGAAGCCTATTGTTGCCTCTTGGTGTTGCGGCGGTAATCTTTTTATGGCCATTGCTGGGGTTTAACTACGCATCGGGTGACAATGATTACCTGTTTGACAGCCGCATCCGCGTGTTGTCCTGCAACGCTGGCGGCAACGCGGTGGATGAAAAGGCACTTTCAGAACTTATCCGTAGCATGGACGTGGATGTTGTGGCCCTGCAGGAGTTTCCCGGACACCTGAAACTGGACTTGCCGGATGGGTGGAGTAAAGCGCAGGCGGGGGCTCTGGCCGTGTATTCCCGAGTTCCGATGGAGGCCGGAGAGCCTGTTCTTTTGGATCATCCCCCGCATAAATGGAAAAGAAACAGCCTGCTGCCGGTGGTTATTACAACGCGGCTTGGTCGGGTGGCATTTCATTCTATCCATTTACCCAGCCCCAGATACGGTCTGCAGCATGTTCTGGATAAAAAACGTATAATTAATACGGAAAAGACAGACCTTCTGGAAGCGCAGATATCCCAGCGGGAAGAGGCTGCATTTTTTACCCGTAAGGTGGTAAACGACGCCACGTTACCCGTCATTGTGGCAGGTGACTTTAACATGCCGCGGGAAAGTTCGCTGTTTCGCAGGTTCTGGGGAGACATGCAGGATGCCTTTGTGGCGAACAGCACAGGGTACGGCTGGACTTTTTTTGAACGTATGAAAGGTATTCCGGTGATGGTTGGCGTTGACCACATTCTGACAAGTAACGGCGTCCGGTCTGCATGGTTTCAGATAGGGCCGGATGTCGGCTCTGACCATCGGCCGATCATTGCTGATGTTATTCCGGATGCCAGCTAGGAATTTGCTCTGAACGCATTATGAAAGGGGCCTGTACAGTAGCTGTACAGGCCCCTTTTTTGTGCTGCTTCAAATGGTATTCGGCTGTATGCGCGCGGGCTGCTTTGCATTTTACGAGACCTCCTCAGACTGTCGGCCCGTCAGGCCCCCTGACCAGTCAGTTTGTCAGACCTGTGCAGGGACACATATTGCCGGCGGGCATTAAAGGAGACCTGTGAGAATGCCTTGTTCTTGCTGCGACATACATGTGTGACGTGACTTCAGGGGACAAATGCTATGTCTGCGGGGTGTCCGTTCTGCCGGAATAGCGCATTGCAAAAGTCACACCCAGAGGCAGCACCGTGCCTATTACGCCCAGAGTGGCAATGACAAACGGTTTGGACTGCCAGTCCAGCGACACAATTTCCATGGCCAGCGCTCCGCACAGGAAAAAGAAAAACGTAACCAGCGATGCCGCGGCACCGGCGTAACGGTCCACCTGTTCCAGAATCATATGGTTGCTGATGGGGCGGCTCATGCCCAGAAACATTGTGTAGAAAAACATGGTTACTGCAAAGCTGACCGGGGTGTCATTTCCCAGAACGACCATGCATAGAGCTGCCAGCAGCATACCGCTGAAAGAAATATACAGGATATGGCGTGATTCCATGCCTACACACAGGCGGGAGCACATGAAAGAACCGAGTGTCAGTGAGACCGCATTAAACGCAAACAGCAGGCCGTATGCTTTTTCCGACATGCCGAACGTGGTGATGTAGATGTTTGACGAACTGGCAATAAAGGCAAAAAACGCCAATCCTGCCATGGCAAAAGCCACGCAGTAAATCATGAAAGGGGCATTGCGGAACAGTATTCCATACCTGCCTAATGCCTCAGCCACTCCTCCGCTTTCCTTTTCTGTCAGGGGTTCCTGCAGCCTGAACGAACCGTAGAGCGCAAAAAGGGCCAACGTTCCCTGCAGGATAAATATGCCCCTCCAGGAGATTTGCTGCAGTATGAGTGCGCCGATGGTCGGGGACGTCATGGTGCACAGCGGGATGATAATACCGATGTATGCAAGCAGTTTTTTACGGTATTCACCGTCGTACAGGTCTTTTGCCAATGCAAAGCTTAGAGCTGAAGCTGCTGCGGCGCCGATGGCCTGCACCACACGGGCAGCGATGAGTGCATTAATTGATTGAGAAAATGCGCATAGCAAGCTGCCTGTAATAAACAGCAAAATGCCTGTCAGCAGAATGGGGCGCCTGCCGAATCTGTCAGAAAGGGGGCCATGAATCAGTAAAAAACTGCTGAAGGCGATAAAGAAGACCACAAGCGACAGGTTGGCCTGCGAAAGCGGTATGTCCCACACCGTGCAAAGTGTGGGAATGGCAGGCAGGTACATGTCTGTGGATAAGGCAGGAAAGGCTGCCAGCAGCAGAATAAGTACAAAATTTGACATATAAAGCGGATAGTCTGTTGTTATAACGTGTTCAGGTTGCCTGCGTTCTGTTCCAGTTTGTGGAGCATGTTACGCAATAATTGCTGTTCTGCAAGGCTCAGGCCTTTTGTCAGTTCCTGATTGAGTGCATCCAGCTGGTGTTCCAGCTCTTCTTTCAGTGCTTCAGCCTTCGGGGTCGGGTGCACCATGTTCATACGCCTGTTTTCCGGCACTGGCGTTCTGGTTATGAATCCCTTTTGCTCAAGTGTCCGCAAAACACGGGCTGTTGTGCTTTTGTCCATGGCTGTCAGCTCGGCTAATTTGTCCTGAGAACAGCTTCCGCGGCGCAGCAGGGCGATGACAAAAGGATACTGTCCTGCTCCCAGATCAAAAGGGGCAAGGCGCTCCACTAGGTGCGTGCGCATTTTGCGGGAAATGAAAGCGATAATCCGGCCCATGCTGTCATGACGGCAACGGCGGATGCGGCACAAACAGCCCGAAATGTCAGGTGCATCTTTTGCGGGAGGCTCTGCAGTCGAGAGCTGACATGTTGCGCATATCTTGGGTTGAACCGCTTGCGGCTGGCATCGCGTTTTTGTTTTCTGCCTGCGAGCTGTGCGCAGAATCGCTTTGCGCCTTCCGTGGCCAAGGCTTTGATGATCAGACATATGTGAGAACCGTAGAGCAGGGTGAAGTGGAATGTTTTGGCGGCAACTGTTGCAAATGCAACTATTAGCGCTGCGGGAGTGTCAGGTCAATATGGTTACTAAAAAGTAGTCATCCCTTTTGAGGGAGGAAGCCGCCGCTGTCGGGTACCGCAAGGTGGCAATGTGCTACAAATCGATCAGGGTGGTTCGTGTGGGACTATGTGCGGGCTCTGCGCAATTGCAGGCAGTTTATTTGGCAATGTACACGAACAGGGCCGGTTAAACCGGCCCTGATTTTGGTGTTGTCAGAAAGGCAGCCTGGGGGCTGCTTCTGCTTTGCTGTTGTAACTTTACGCTTCTTTGATGTGGTAGAAAATGGCGTACAGCACGGGGACGACAACCAGTGTCAGGATGGACGCAAATGTCAGACCGGCCATGATGGTCACAGCCATTGCAACAAAGAAGGCGTCTGTCAGCAGCGGCAGCATGCCGAGTACTGTTGTACTGGCAGCCATCAGAACGGGACGCATACGACTGACCGAAGAGTCCAGAATCGCCTGATAGCGGTCTTTGCCTTCGCGTATCTGCGTGTCGATTTCATCCAGCAGTACGATGGCATTTTTGATAAGCATACCCGTCAGGCTGAGGAAACCAAGAAGCGCCATAAAGCCAAAGGGTTGCCCTGCGGCAAGCAGGCCCCATGTTACGCCAATGACAGCAAGCGGTACTGTAAGCCAGATAATCAGCGGCTGCCGGATGGCGTTAAACAGCATAACTGTAATCAGCACCATCATTGCCAGCGTGGGAGGAATGGAAGCAAACAGCGCAGCCTGAGCGTCGCGGCTGTCTTCATACTCGCCGCCCCATTCAAGCGAGTAGCCTTCCGGCAGGGGCATGGACTCCAGTACGGGCTTCAGCTCTTTAAAGAGGGTGCTGGGCTGACCGGAAACAGGTTCGCAGGCAACTGTAATTGTAGGCTTGCGGAACCGTGATTGCCGCACGTTATCCACCATTCTGGTTTCAAACGATGAGACAAGCTGACCGATGGGAACCATGCTTTTGGCGGTGGGGCTCCACACCTGCACATCTGACAGACGTGATGCATCGTCCATTTCGTCTGCGGGGGGTCTTGCGATGATGGGGATAAGCGTATCCCCTTCGCGGTATATACCCACTGTGGTTCCGGAAGATGCCGTGCGAAGCGCTGTGGCTATATCCGGACGGGTGACACCGGCTCTACGGGCAGAGGCATCGTTTACCACAGGGACGACCTGCTTTACTTTTTGCCGCCAGTTGTCGCGTATGCCGCGGGCATTGGGATTTTCGCGGATGAGCGCTTGCGCCTGTATTGAAAGTTCACGCAGGACGTTAGGGTCGGGCCCACTGAAGCGTACTTCTACAGGGTCGTCACGACCGGGGCCAAGGCGGATTTTTTTGAATTTAAAGAACGCCGCAGGGAATGCATCCTGTAACCTGGCCCTGTACTCTTCTATTATCGCATCAATTTCTCTGTAATCTTTTACAGTGACAATAATCTGACCGTAGTTGGGGTATCTTTTTTCAGGGGTGTATACCAGCATGAACCGCGGTGCACCGCCGCCGGCAAAAGAGCTGGAAAACTCAATCCGTTCATCGTTTTTCAGTGCTTGTTCTATGCGCTGCATGTCTGCGCTGGTAGTGCGGATGTCTGTTCCTTCAGGCTTCCAGTAGTCCAGCAGGAATTGCGGCTGTGTGGAAGGCGGGAAGAAGCTCTGGTCCAGCAGGCCGAAGCCTGCCACTGAAAGGCCCAGCAAAAACACCATTACGCCGACTGTAACCCAGCGCAGCTTCAGACACTTATCCAGCATGGCGCGATACGCGCGGAAAATTGTCCCGCCGTAAGGGTCGCTTTCTCCTGCGTTACCGCCTTTAAGGAACATTTCGCAGAACAGCGGGGTAATGGTGATAGCCGTCACCCAGCTGAGCATAAGCGAAATAAGCAGAACCCAGAACAGGGAGCCGCAATATTCACCTGTGTTGTCTTCGGAAAGACCGATGGCGGCAAAGGCCATGATGGCGATAACGGTAGCACCCAGAAGAGGCCAGATGTTCTGGTTGACCACTTCCCGCGCTGCTTTTATCCGGTCTTCTCCTTGTTGGATGCGCACCAGCATGCCTTCTGTTATCACGATGGCGTTATCAACCAGCATACCCAGAGCGATAATGAGCGCTCCCAGTGAGATACGCTGAAGTTCAATGTCCATCATCTTCATGAAGATGAATGAGCCGCACACGGTGATAAGCAGGATAGAGCCGATAAGCACGCCGCTTCGCAGCCCCATGAAGATCATCAGCACGCCGATAACAATGGCGATGGCTTCGAGCAGGCTTACGGCAAAGTTGTTTACCGCGTTGGTGACGTAGTCGGGCTGAAAGTAGATTTTTTCAATATTGATGCCCACTGGCGTTACAGTATCTAGTTCTGCAAGGCGGGTGTCTATGCGCTCTCCCAGTGTGACGATATTGCCGCCGGGGGCAAGCGAAATGCCCATGGATATGGCAATCTTGCCGTCCTGACGCATTATGGTGGCAGGCGGCTCTACGTAATCACGGCGGATTGTCGCAATGTCTTTAAGGTATACAAGACGGGGCGCTGCGGGGTCGTTGATGTACAGATTGCCCAGTTCTTCAACAGATTTGATCTCTCCTGTGGGCTGGATGCGCAGATAGTCCGGCCCTGCACGAACATGGCCGGAATCAACCACAAGGTTGTTTGCTTTAAGCGCATCATACACGGTGGCAAGCGATACGCCGAGACTGCGCATGCGTGCGCGCGATATCTCAACATACACCGCTTCCTGCTGGGCGCCCCATAATGTGACTTTGGCCACGTCCGGCACTGTCAGCAGTTCTTTGCGCAAAAAGTCGGTGTAGTCTTTCAGCTCTTTATACGAGTATCCGTCTGCAGTGACAGCCAGAAAAATACCGTACACATCACCAAAGTCATCCACCACCAGCGGTTTGCCGGCACCGGGAGGAAGGTTGGCCTGTGCATCGCCCACTTTGCGGCGCAATTCGTCCCATACCTGCGGCAGCAGCGCAGGGCCGTACTGGTCTTTGATTTTTACAGAAATGATGGACATGCCCGGCAGGGAGACTGACTCGATGCGCTTGAGCTGCCCGAGTTGCTGGATTGCGCTTTCAAGCTCGTCCGTTACTTCTTCTGCCACTTCTGCGGGCAGTGCGCCGGGGTAGGTGGTGATGACCTGCGCGTCCTTAATGGTGAATGCAGGGTCTTCAAGCCGGCCCATACCCATATAGGCAATAATACCGCCCATTGTGAGCGCAACCGTAAGCGCAAGGCTTACTGTGCGCTTTCTGATACTGAACTCGGCAATGTTCATTTGCCGCCCCCGATTTTGCCTTCAAGGATTCGCACTTTCTGGCCTTCGTGCAGGTAGTTGGCACCTGCCACCACAACAGTCATTCCGGGCTCAAGGCCTTCCATGATGGTGATTTTATCCTGATGAACAGCCCCTACGGAAACAGGTTTGCGTGAAACTGTCATGGATTCCTTATCAAGCTGCCAGATGTACGGCTCGTCGGTTTCGCCGCCTACAACGGCAGAAACGGGCAGTGATGTTGCCTGAATGTCGTCCCCGAAGGGCAGGGTGCCTTCAACGTCGGCTGTCATGCCGGGAAGCAGCTCTATGTCTTCCGGACTTTCCATGGTCAGGGTGACTGTATATGTCTGAGTCTGGGGGTTGGCGGATGTCTGATATTCTTTCAGCGAAAGTTCAAATGAACGGCCGGGGAAGGCGGAGAAGCGCGCTATGGGAGGCGGCATTTTAGCCCTGTTCTGGTTGCGCAGCTGTACGATGACAAACTCCGGGGTTTCCACCTCGATATCAAGGCGGTCGGTATTTTCAAGACGCAGAACAGGCTGCTGTGCCTGAACCTGCTCGTAGTTCTTCACGTATTTTTTTGCGATCACGCCGGAAAATGGTGCGCGCAATGTGGTGTATTCAAGGTCCTGATTAGCCTGTTTGAGCTGCTGTGCCAGTGACAGCACCTTTGCGTTGGCGTTATCCATGGCTGCACGGGCTTTGTCATAGTCTGCTCTGGAAATGGTGTCCTGCTTGAGCAGAGTCTCCATACGCTTAAAGTTCAGCGTTGCTTCGTTCAGCGAAGCTTTAGCGCCGCCAAGCTGGGATTCGATGTTTCGTACCTTGGTGTAGAAATCATTCTTATCCAGTTCGGCAACAACCTGCCCTTCTTTTACGTGCTGGCTTTCCTTGACGGAAAATTCAGTCAGCTGTCCGGTAACTCTGAAGCCCAGTTCTACTTTTTCTCCGGCAACAACCTTTCCGGGGAATACCCGTTTAATGCCCTTGTCGCTTCCGCCGATGGTCATCACTTTTACAGGCTTGACCGGTGGCGGTGCAACTTCTTCTTTGTTTTCTGAACAGCCTGCAAGCAGCAGGATGCAGAGCGAAAATGTGATCAGAATGTGTAATGAAGAAGGTAATACACGGGCTTTCGTGCCGGATGCTGTCATATGTATACTCCTTGGGGGATAAGCATTGGAGACAAATTTCATTGTAAAAACATAGCACGGAAGTGGGAGTGCTCACAATAGCTGAATTAAATGCAGGAAGTAGAGCGTTACTCTTTGTGCTGTCGGTGGCGGGCTGGCTGAACCTTTTCTATGCAGTGCTTCGCAGACACTATGCATCATGATGTGTGTTACGACGTTATATTGAAGAACATGTGATTCATTATGATAAATACATGGGGTGGACTTTTTGGTCATGATATGTAATATAGCTAGCCTCAGAACAATTGCTGTTTTGATTTTTTTTGGGAAAAACGTAACAGGATTGTACCGATACATAACTATTAGTGAAAGCTTCGGAGGATAAAGATACCGCTCCTGAATAACACGTTTATTCGGGGCTTCACGGTTGCCGGAAAATGCGCTGAAGCATGTTGTTTGGCAACGTTCATGCCGGTTTATATGAATCTGCTTGGCATGACTGTATCCGCTCTACTTCAAGGTGTCGCCTGTAATCGGAATGTTGTCCTTAAATTGCTGCTATTTCAGCGATTGCCGGCTCCGGTTCGACGACCTGCCCCGCCTCTTTGCGGGCTTCCCGCGTCATCCTTGCAGCGTCATGCAATGGCCAGTTGCCATGCATGTCATCCTCCGAGAAGGCGATCAGACGACTGATTATGCCGGTGTCTTTTGTTGCCGGCATAATTCATGTGATCGGCTTTTGTTCTTTCTTGCCTTTGGAGGGTAAATGGCTAAAATTCGAATAGAGAATCTTACCAAAGTGTTTGGTTCCGACCCCCAGCGTGCTCTGCCGATGCTTGAGCAGGGGCTGGGAAAAGAAGAAATCCAGCAGCGCACAAAACTTGCCGTAGGTGTGAATCGTGCATCGTTTGAAGTTGCACAGGGCGAAGTTGTCGTTGTTATGGGCCTTTCCGGCAGCGGTAAATCTACTCTTGTACGCTGCATCAACAGGTTGATCGAGCCTACCGCCGGTAAAGTCATTATTGACGGCGAAGACGTAACTGCAATGGACATCAATACGTTGCGCGATTTTCGCCAGCGCAAGATGGGTATGGTTTTTCAGAATTTTGCACTCTTTCCCCATCGTAATGTCCTGCAGAATGCCGAATATGGCCTTGAAGTGATGGGCGTGAGTGCCGATGAACGTAAAGAGCGTGCCATGGCACAGCTTGAGCGCGTAGGACTTGCTGATTGGGCTGACAGCCGCCCCGCACAGCTTTCCGGCGGTATGCAGCAGCGTGTCGGGCTTGCCCGGGCGCTGGCTCTCGACCCTGATATCCTGCTGATGGACGAAGCCTTCAGTGCGCTTGATCCGCTTATCCGCCGCGATATGCAGGATGAGCTGCTCCGGCTGCAGGAAGAAATGCATAAGACCATTGTCTTTATCAGCCACGATCTGGATGAAGCCATCCGCATCGGCGACCGCATCGTTTTAATGCGTGACGGAGCCGTTGTGCAGGAAGGCACTCCGGAAGATATTCTTACTTCCCCCGCAGACGATTATGTCGCCCGCTTTGTAGAGTCTGTTGACATTTCCCGCGTGCTTACCGCCGGAGCTGTCATGAAACGCTCAGAAGAAGTTGCGATACTGGGCGTGGACGGACCTCGGACGGCTTTACGTAAAATGCGTAAGGCTGCCATTGCCACACTCTTTGTGCTGGACCGCGATCATCGTGTTCTGGGCATTGTAAGTGCTGATGATGTTATTGCGCTTATTAAAGAAAACAGGCGCGACCTTGAAAGCATCATGCGTAAAGACATTCAGACCGTAGATGTGGATACCCCTGCTGCCGAGCTTATTCCGCTTATGGCCGAACTGCCGCATGCTTTACCTGTTGTTGACGACAGGGGACGTATGAAGGGGGTTATCGTGCGCGGCCTGCTGCTGGGTGCGCTGGCTGAAAGAGGAGGTGAGCAGTAATGATGGATTATCGTATTCCTGTCGGAGCGACGCTTGAACTGATCATCGACTTTCTGGTGGAACATTGTTCCACTGCCACAAGAGCATTTTCCGCAGTGACCGAAGCGGCATTGTCCGTACTGGAAAATGGTCTTGCCTTTATCCCCTGGTGGCTTTTCATCCCGCTTGTGGCGGTGTTTACATGGCGCGCTACAAGAAGCCGCGGTCTCGGGCTGTTTGCGCTTCTCGGACTGGGCCTTGTGTATAATATGGGGCTGTGGCCTGCCACGGTCAGCACCATTGCTCTGGTTCTGGTGGCAACGCTGCTGGCGGTGCTCATCGGTCTGCCGCTTGGCGTGTTTGCCGCCATCAACAAGGTGGCATACCGCGTGATCATGCCTGTTCTGGATGTCATGCAGACCATGCCCGCGTTTGTTTATCTTATTCCGGCCATTCCGTTTTTCGGTCTTGGCAAGGTTGCGGCTATTTTCTCGACTGTTGTTTTTGCCATGCCGCCCGTTATCCGGCTTACCTGTCTTGGCATCCGTCAGGTGCCTGTCGAGCTGGTAGAGTGTGCCGAAGCTTTTGGTACAAATCGCTGGCAGCGTCTGCGCAAACTTGAGCTACCTCTTGCCGCGCCCACCATTATGGCAGGCGTAAACCAGACAGTTATGCTTGCTCTGTCGATGGTAGTTATCGCTGCCATGATCGGTGCGAAAGGTCTTGGCGGCGAAGTTTGGAAAGCCATTCAGCGTCTTGAGATGGGCCGCGGTTTCGAAGCCGGTATCGGTATCGTTATCGTAGCTATCTGCCTTGACCGCATTTTGCAGAAGTTTGGCTCGCGCACTGCCAGAAAATAAGATGTGAGTTGTGCCGGAACTGTTACGGGGACGGCTGATGATGAATGATACGTACATATTCTTTGTGTATGTAAAACGGAGGACTGCATGAAAAAGATTATTGTTGCTCTTATGCTTAGCTTGTTTATGGCTGTGCCCGCCTGGGCCGCTTCCAAAGGTAAAGTAGACCTTGCCTATGTAGAGTGGGACTGCGCCACTGCCAGCACCAATCTGGCAAAGGCCGCATTGGAAGAAATGGGCTACGAAGTGGATATTACTCCCGTTGGTGCTGCTGCTATGTTTATGGCAATTTCCACCGGTGATATGGACGGGATGGTCACCGCATGGCTGCCTGTGACTCATGGCGACTACCTTAAGAAAGTCGGTAAAAATACCGAAGACCTCGGCCCCATCGTCGGCGGTGCACGTCTTGGCTGGGCTGTTCCGAAGTATGTGGACATCAACAGCATGGAAGAACTGCAAGCCAACGCAGCTAAGTTCAAAGGCAAAGTTATCGGCATTGATCCCGGTGCCGGTCTGATGAAGCTTTCTGAAAAAGCTATGTCTGAATACGGCCTGAAGGACATGGAGCTGGTCGAAGGCAGCGGGGCAACCATGACGGCAGCTCTGGCTGATGCCATCCGCCGCAATGAATGGGTGGTTGTGACCGCGTGGTCTCCTCACTGGATGTTCGGTAAGTGGCAGCTGAAGTACCTTGAAGACCCTAAAGGTGTTCTTGGCGGCGAAGAGCAGATTCATACCGTTGTACGTGCCGACCTGAAGGCTGATAAGCCCGAAGTGTACGCTTTTCTTGATAACTTCCACTACGAGTCTTCCGAGCAGCTTCAGGAACTGATGGCATGGAATCAGGAAGGTGGCACCCCTCTGGAAAACGCCAGACGTTTTCTGAAGAAGTACCCCGAGCTGGTTGCTTCCTGGAAGAAGTAGTCAGATTCTGTTTTATACTGTGATGATACAAAGCAGGTCTCCATCGGAGGCCTGCTTTTTTTGTGAAAAAAAGCCTCCCTGAAGGAGGCTTTTCCGTGTCTGTCCAGATCAGCTTTCCACATAGTGGGAAAGCACATCAATGACCTTATCAAGAGGTTCAGTGGGATCTTCACTGTTTCGAAGTGATTCAATGTGGCATTTAAGCAGATAACGTTTGAGAATCAGGCGACTTGCAGACTGCAGGGCAGAACGAGCCGCGCGAACTTGTACCAAAATGTCTTCGCACTCTTTGCCTTCATCAATCATCCGCTGGATGCCTCGTATCTGTCCCTCAATACGCTTCATGCGCTGAATTACATTCTTTTTTATCTGTTCCTGTTCAATATCTATTTCTTCCATTCTTTGTGCCCCGTTATGGTGTTGCCCCTTGGGCGTAGCTGACGTAGTGTCAGTGCTCACACTGTTGATAATTGTATCAGGAGGTTGCTGCATGAGTCCGTACCCCGCTGAGGACGCCGTGTTCAGGCAGTCCATATTGGATGCGTTGGAATTGGCCGATGCCCTTTTCAGGGGGCTGGATTCACAGCGGTGCCTTGCGCTTTGTCGTGAAAATCTTGAATTGCATTTCGGCACAGCATCAAACCAAGCCGCTCACCTTACTGATCCCCTTGTTGCCCTGCAAGCCTTGCTTCCTCGCCCCGAAGATGCCGCGGCTGTCGCAGAATTTTGTGATACCATCCAGACGGACTTTGTCCGTCTGTTTGTCAACGACAAGGCCGGTGTGGCAGCCCCGCCTTACGAATCCCTGTACCCTTCGGATGAACACGTTCATGCGTCCCGTATGATGGGACCGCCTGCTCTGGCTATGCAAAAGCGTCTGGCAGAGGCCGGACTGGAGCGTGCGGTGTCATCAAATGAACCGGCAGACCATCTCTGCATTCAGCTGGAGTACCTGTACTACCAGCTTTCCCGCGGCTGGAACGATGCCGACATGACAGCGTTGCAGGCTGCCGCATCCTTTGCCCGCGGCACCATGCTCCCGTGGTTCGGGCGCTTTCGGCGGAGCCTTGCGGCAGCAGATGACAAAGGCTTTTACACTGTTGCCGCAGATCTGCTGCTGAACGTGCTCCGTGTAGTAGCAGCACAGGACAGTAACTCTTCAGACCGCTGACTTGTAATGCTTCACGGCAACTACACCCCGCCGTAAAAAAGTGTCTGATGCGTTGCCGCCGTTACTGACGTGCAGGGTGCGCAGCATGCGTTGCGCCATCGGTTGTTGTCGTTGCGGTGTCATCTATACCCCATGCGGGTACGCCCGTCATCCTGAAAAGTAGACTGCGGAAGTCGGGATTTCCGGCAACTTCACCCGTTGCAGACATAAGAATTTCTCGCTGGCTGGCATCTGTCGGGCCGATCAGCCATGCTGCGGGAACACCCGCAAAGCCGGAAGCCGCAAAAAGCGCTGCGTCAGGGTCTGCAAACAGCGGTATCGGGTGTTCTTGCCCGTGCCTCATGGTCGCAAGCGTCCGTTTGGATTCCTGCACGCCGATACCTACCAGCAACGCAGGCGCTGTTGAGCGCGCTTTCCCTGCCGCATCGTTAATCCGGCGTGTCAGCTTTTCCAGTGCGATCATCTGTTCGCGGCACTGAATGCAATGGGTGTTAAAGAAGAGCACCACCAGCATGTCGCAGCGGATGTCTTCCAGACGGGCGGTATGGGCGTTTTCCGGCAGCCCCAGAATACGTCTGTCAGCATCTCCGCCCAGAATAGCAAGGCCGTGGTCGGGTAGCCTGCGGACCGCAGTCTGCGCATCGCTGCCGCATCGGCCGGGCGCTTCACCTTTCTGGGGCTCTTGTACGTCCAGCCAGCCAAAGTAGCCTTCCGCCATACGCCATACATTGGTATACCCCAGCCGTGCTGCAGCCTTGGCAGCAATACCGCTGCGCAAGCATCGGAAACTGCGGCAGTAGACGACTATCATCCTTTTTGTATCAAGCCCGAGAATTTCCTTCAGCTGTGCTGCTTTTTCCGGTGAAAGATTGTCCGCATCACCGGGGTCGAACTCAAGGTTCACCGCGTCAGCAATGTGGCCGCTCTGGTACTCATAGTCAGGACGTACATCCAGCAGCAGGGCAGTGTCAGGAATAGTTGCCAGCTTATCCGGCGAAAGCAGCCGGTAGCCGTCTTCGGCGGCGTGCAGCCGCATGGTTCTATGCCAGAAAGGCTCAGCATCAGCTGCGGCAGGCGAAGGTGCATGAGAGTCAGACCGGTCGGAGGCGTAGGAAAGCAGGGGAAAGGCCATAACGCAAAAAGCGCACGTAAGAAGCAGAGCTGGTATACCTGATGGGGAACGGAGTCTGGAGATGCGGGAGGCAATGGCTGCAAAAAAAAGTGCTGCGGACATGCTTTCTCCATGGAACAAAAGCGGCGGGTTGCATAATACAACCCGCCGCATGAGTATTAGGGCTTCTTGATTTCGAAGCTGCCGTCCTTGTGATAGGTGGTTTCGGCTTCAAGGTAGAAGACGTCTTTCAGTTCGGGGCGCAGGTCGCGTATCATATAGAACGCTTCGCCGCTGCGCGCGCCGGATGCGCATACAAATACCACAGGCTTGTCAGAAGGAAGGCCGGCAATCTGGCTTTCCAGCTTGTCTACGGGAATGTTTACAGCGCCGGTCATGTGGCCTGCACTGTATTCATCAGGGTCACGTACATCCACCACCATTATACTGGCGGGGTTGGAGGCCATGATGCTTTCAAACTGTACGATGTCGATGGCACCTTCTGCTCCGCCGGACTGAACAGTAACAGCCTGTCCGCCGCCGTACATGGCTTTCCAACCGGGCTCGCCTTTTTCGGCAATCCAGACACTGGTGTAGCCAAGTGCCTGTGCCTTTGCAGCGGACTTATGGCTGAGGGGGCATTTCAGACCACCGCAGAAGTAGATAAGCGGAGTGTTTTTATCAGCAGGCAGCAGGCCTTTTTTGGCGTCAAACTGGCTGTCGGGAATAGATATGGCTGAGGGGATGGAACCTTCAAGATACTTTTTGGCAGGGCGTGCGTCGATGAGCATGTAACTGTCACCTGCTGCCATCATGGCATGCAGTGCTTCAAGACCCAGCCCGGGAGCATGGCCGTTTTCCAGCCATGCGGGGTATCCTGCCGCGAACACTTTTACATTGGTATAGCCCAGCGCCATAGCCTTCTGGGCGGACTTGTGTGAAAGCTTGCAATGCCAGCCGCCGCAATAGAAAATGAGCAGTGCGTCTTTGTTGGCTGGCAGCATGTCGATATGCTTGTCAAACTGCGTATCAGGAATGCTGACCGCGGTGGGGATGTAGCCCTTGACGTACATTGCCTCATACGGGCGGGAGTCGATGATCATTACATTTTCAGGGTGGGGAACTTTGACGTACTGTGCCACAAACTGAACATCAACTATATCATCTACCATCCACGGTTCGTGCGGTTGTTTTGCGGCACAACCGGAAAGCAGCATCAGGCCGAAGGCCAGCATCATCAGGGCCAGCAACTGTTTGCGCATCATTCTCATTGTGGTTCCTCTCCTTTTAAGATGTGCGGTGTCGCCTAGACCGAGCGTCAGGCGAATCCGGCAATTATTCCTGTGCGTTCTGGTTAACGCGATCATACCAGAGTCTGTGGTGGTGTCTGGCGTATTCTTCCGGCACCGATCCTGTAAACATGGACTTGAATCCGGGGCGCTCTTCCGGCGAAATGGCTGCCATGTAAATGTGCACAAGCAGCCCCGCAAAAACCAGCCCGACAGCAAGGTAGTGCAAGGTTACGGCCCAGCCTGTCAGTCCGGTAGCGGGGGTAAGCGGCCCTACATCGGAAAACAGCATTGCAAGGCCTGTTGCGGCAATGACCATGCTGCCTATGACGGCAACCTGTGCAAAACCTTTTTGGCCCATGTTATAAAAGCCCTGCGGCGGCAGTTCTGCCGGTTGCCCCATACGCTTCAGTGCCTTTTCGCCCAGCGTCATAAGCACCATTTTGCGAACCATCCATGTCATGTCACGTGCAGGGCTGACGTTGAATATTTCTTTCAGAAAGAAGCCTGCGCCCTTCGGATTGACAATCAGGTACAGGATAAATGCAGTCAGCCAGCC
This sequence comes from Oleidesulfovibrio sp., assembly GCF_047973035.1. Lineage (NCBI taxonomy): Bacteria > Pseudomonadati > Thermodesulfobacteriota > Desulfovibrionia > Desulfovibrionales > Desulfovibrionaceae > Oleidesulfovibrio > Oleidesulfovibrio sp. The sequence goes on along the minus strand of NZ_JBKEBF010000043.1, from coordinate 69,102 downwards.
GATGCCTACGGCCTCATGGAAGATGAGCAGATTGCCTGCTCCGCCTGCCATGGCGCGCAGTACCTCGGGAAAGCTTTCGCCCAGCGGGTTGAGGGCGTGGTTTTGTATGAGGCCCAGTCCGCTGATCAGCAATAACAGCCAGCAGGCTGCGTTGATCCAGTGTATGGCAATGTCGGAACGGTCATGACGTTTGTATCTGATGTTCATGACGTCCTCCTATTCTTTGCTTTCAGCGGCGGTACCGCCGACGCTTTTTGACGAGTCTTTGGTAGATTCAGAGTCTGTCGGAGTATTTTCAGCTGCATTATGAGCAGCCTGTCCGGAGGCTGCTGAGCTTTCTTTATCCGGTTTTTTATCTGATGGGGCTGCGTTATCATGATGCCCGCCGTCTTTACGGCTCAGCAGCTGTCTGCCCAACATGGCCAGTACGCCGATGCCCGAAAGAGCAACCAGTCCTTTGATACCGGGGGCCACTACGCCGGTGAAGGCATCCATGGAGGCAGGAGCCTTGGCTTCCTGCACCCATCCCTTCGGGGCGGTTGCCAGCAGGTAGTACATGTGCGGTGCAGTGTTACTTTTTTCGTTAATCAGCTGGACAACCTGTCCGCTGTATTTGCTAAGAAGTCTTGAAGCTTCGGATTCAGGATCATGAATGTCGCCGAATACCCGTGCCTTGGTCGGGCAGGTGTCCACGCAGGCTGGCGGAATACCGGCAGCCCGCCGTTCGGGGCAGTAGTTGCACTTGTCTGCAATGCGTTTTGCAGGGTTACGGAATCGTGCCCCGTAAGGGCAGGCGGGTATGCAGTTGCCGCAGCCGATACACAGCTTGGGGTCAATCTCCACTATGCCAGTGTTCTTCTCTTTCCATGTGGCGCCAGTTGGGCAGGCATCCACGCAAGTCGGCGCTTCGCAATGCATACATGCGCCGGGCTGGAAGTGACCGTTCTGGTTTCTGCCGGCCTTTACAACGGGCACAGCTTCTTTAATCCAGTTACGGTTGTATCCCGCTGGAACATTGTTAGCCACTTTGCAGGCTACAACGCAGGCTTTGCAGTCAATGCACTTGGCCGAATCGATCACCATGGCGAATTGCTGCGTCATGATGCCCTCCTCGTTACAAACACGAATGTTTCATGCATGGCGGCGTTGCCGGAAACACTGTCATAGTGACTTTCCAGCAGGGCGGCGATGCTGGCTCCCACACCTTTGATGCGGCTGAGCCCGTCGGAAAGCGTGCCGAATCCCGTCAGCATATAGACAGAATCAGGGCGGATGCGCTCTGTTACTTCCGCTTTCAAGGTGCCGCGGCCCACAGGCGATGATACTTCGACCATGTCTCCTTCGCTGATGCTCAGGCGTTTTGCGGCGTCGGGATGTATCCACAAGGTGTTTTCGGGCACCAGTTCATGGATGAGCGAGTTGTTATTGGTCGAGCCGTGGGTAACGTAGGCGTTGCGCCCCACCAGCAACCGGAAGGTGTTGGCAGGTGCTTTTGCCGGAGGTTGATAGACCGGCATAGGGTCGAGCCCCATTTTTTCGTAACGCTGGTTATAGAATTCAATTTTGTGGCTGAAGGTTTTGTAAATACGGTCTTCGTAGATGCCGTATACCTTGCTGGGGTTGTAGTATACGCCGTCACGCTCCAGCGCGAGCGGTGCATCCGGCAGGTCGCGCAACTGCTTGCTGCGGTATTCATCCATGGAGAAGTCGAAATATTCACCAAGCTCAAGTCTGCCTGCGATGTCTTTAAGCACATCAAATACAGGCCGTGATTCGTACATGGCGGGTACTACAGGATCACGCTGGACCACGCAGGCACAGGCGGAAGAGCCTTGCAGGCCTGAGGCGGGGTCCTGTCGTTCCAGATAGCTGGGCGCAGGCAGCACAAGGTCAGCCATGAAGGCGGTATCGCTCATCACAATGTCCACCACCATCATGAAATCCATTGCATTACACATTTCAATAGTGCGTGCACGGTCCGGCGCATTGACCAGCGGATTGGTCTTGTAAATGAACCATCCTTTAATGGGATACGGTTCTCCGCTGAGCACCGCCTCGCGGGTAAGCACAAACGACCCGTCATGTTCAAACAGGCCGGGTACGGTGCCTGCGTCCACCCGTTCGAACGGGTTTTCGTCGTACCACGGTGCATCATAGGGTACGCCTTTCAGACCGACTGCCCGTGCAGCCAGCAAGCCGCCGGGCTTGTCCCAGTTGCCCAGCAGGGCGTTTACTATGGCAAAGCTGCGCCGGATCTGGGTAGAGTTGCTGTAGTCCGATGTACGCCTGCCGGGGTATACCATGGCGGCAGGAGCGGCGGCTGCAAGCTCTCTGGCTATGCGGGTAATGTCTTCTGCAGGAATGCCGCACTCTTTTGCCGCCCATTGCGGAGTGTACTGCTTTACATGCTCCGCAAGCTGCGCAAGCCCGTATGTTTTTTCTTCAATCCATGCAGAGTCGTATAATTTTTCTGCAATAATCACATGGGCCAGTGCCAGCATAAAGGCCATGTCGGTGCCGGGACGGATTGGATGCCACTCATTGGCAAGCGCTGCTGTTTTGGTGTGGCGCGGGTCAAGCACCACCAGCTTGCAGCCGTTGCGCAGGGCCGTCATCATGTCGATGGAGTCAGGCGTGACCAGTGCTTCAAATCTGTTCGCACCGGCCATGATGATGTAGCGGCTGTTCAATACATCGGCAAAAGGGGCTTCGCCAAACGTATCAAGGTAGGCGCGGTTGTTGGACAGCAGGCACAGTGATTCGTGTGAGGTGATATTGTACGAACCGAAGACTTCGGCAAAGCGGCCTACAAACTGTGATTGCAGGTCTGCTCCGGCGGTGAACAGCATACCGCAGGGGGTATATTCCTTGCGCACTGCCTGCATTTTTTCTGTGGCAATATTCAGGGCGTCATCCCACGAGATACGCTTCCATTTACCCTCGCCGCGCTTGCCGACACGCAACAAGGGGTATTTCAGACGGTCAGAATCGTATAGCTGGGCTATGCCCGCATTGCCTCTGGCACACAGCATGCCGCGTGATTTAAGAAATTTGGGATTAGGGTCAAGCTTTGTAACTACCCCGTCTTCCACCCGGGCTATCAGCCCGCATTTATTAAAGCACATGTCGCAGGCGGAATAATGCGATGTGAAGTCCGGCGCTTTGGCCTTTGCCGTGCGCACCATGGGAGCCAGCGAGCCGAGTATGGAGGCTCCGGCTCCGGCGGCAGCGGTCAGCCCTGCCGCTTTAAAGAACCCGCGTCTGGTCAGTCTGGGGTGCCTGATGTCCGACATGAAATCCTCCTGTTGTTGCCTCGGGCGGCAATGGTACCACCGGCCTGCCCCTGTCATGCAGAATTGACAGGGGCAGGCGCAGGGGCTGCTTAGCTACACTTCGCCGGAGAGGGGGAATCCTTGGCGAAGTCAATCATGTAGGTAAAAATGTCGTTAAGGTCGGAGTCAGAAAGGTTCGGCCAGTCAGCTTTGCAGGGAATGGAAGAAGGATCGGCCTGAAGTGCTTTCCATTCTTTTTGCAATTTGCTGCTGGGTGAAAGGTCGCTGGCGTTCACGCCATGACAGGTGCGGCAGTGCTTGCGGTAAAGGTATTTGCCTTTGCGCGCGTTGCCACCTTCGGCAAAAGCCATGCTGAAAGCTGTTACCAGAAAGAGTGCCGCTACGATTCCGGTGATGACTTTGCGTTGCATACATTCTCCTGTTGCATGATTTTTTATCCACTCTACCGATTGTGCTGTTACTTCGGGCGAGTGCAATGATAAAAGACTGTTTTTACTGTTTCCCGACGCGCTGTGCCCGGGCTGACGCTTTGTGAATATGAGCTATGAATACCCATAGGGGGTATGGGTGTCAATGGCGTGCAACGTTTTTTTGTGACGACAGCATTATTTTTTTCGGGTGCGATACGTCATGTTGTGGCGGTGCACACGCTGAGGTGGCGGGCTTTGCGCTATATATTGCCCGTAACTAGTAACAAACCATGAAGTTATCATAGGTGCTGGACGTGACGGGCGCGGCAAGGTATGTGAGTGGGAATCATGTTCCGGCATGATGCGCAACTCTGTTTGTATGGCGCAGGGATTGTGTAATGCGGTTAGTTTTGTGGTCTGGGGGAACACTTTCGTCCTAACAGGTTAACAAAAGGCATTTACTACAGATGAACATTGGAAAATACACTTTCGAAGAGTTTAAGGAGCTTGCCGCCGCGTTTCACAGTTACCCGGCGCCGGGGCTTCTGCTGGGCGGGTACATGGTTGAAATGGCACGCCGCCAGCTGCCCGAAGGCACACTATTTGAAGCAATGGTGGAGTCTGCCAAGTGTCTGCCCGACGCTGTACAGTTGCTGACGCTGTGCAGCACCGGCAACCAGTGGATGAAAGTTATTCCTTTGGGCCGGTATGCTGTATCGCTGTACGATAAGTATACGGGGCAGGGGTATAGGGTGTATGTAGATGAGCAGAAGCTTAAAGCATGGCCCGAATACTATGCATGGTTCATGAAGCTGCGCCCCAAAGCAGAGCAGGATTCAGACCAGCTTTTCGCAGAGATTGAAGAGGCAGGCGAAACAGTCTGCGGTATCCAGCCTATTCAGATTAATCCCAAATATCTTGGCCATTCGCACATGGGCGACGTTGGGGTATGCCCCGTTTGTAAAGAGCCTTATCCGGCCCGTGACGGCGGCATCTGCCGCGGCTGTCAGGGCGAAGCGCCTTATGTCATCGACTCGCGCGACGGACAGCCCGATGATGTGGCAGATGTGCTTGAGCGCGCTCCCCTGCGGATTATTCCCGCAGAGCAGGCAGAAGGGAAAAAAGCGTTGCATGATATGACGGAAATTGTTCCTGATGAGCATAAGGGACCTTCCGTACTTGCCGGTCAGACTCTGGAAGCAGGAGACCTGTGCCGCCTGCAACGTATGGGTAAATTTAATGTATACGATGATTCCGAGCTGCCTTCCGACGAATGGGTACATGAAAACGCTGCGGTAGAAGCGTTTGCAAAGCGCATTGCCGGTGATGGTGTGGCCTATGAGCTGCCCCCCCGCGAAGGTAAGATTAATTTTACCGCCGCGCATGCAGGTGTGCTGACGGTTGATCTGGAAGCGCTGGAGCGATTCAATCTGGTGCCTGACGTGATGCTGGCTACCCGCCACGGGTATTCCGTCATCGAAGAAGGCAAGCAGATTGCTGGCAGCAGAGCTATACCTCTGTATCTTTCGCAGGAATATTTCAGCCGTGCACTTACCGCGCTGGGTGATTCGCCGGTACTTTCCGTCAAGCCCATGGTGCTGAAAAAGGCAGGGGTGCTTGTTACCGGAACAGAAGTGTTTCAGGGGCTTATTGAGGACCGTTTTATTCCCATTGTCAGCAGCAAACTGATGGGACTGGGATGGGATGTGACTGTCAGCCGCATTGTGCCGGACGACAAGGACGCAATTTCACAGGCTGTACGTGACTTCATGGAGCAGGGGGTAGAGCTGGTCGTCACCACGGCTGGTATGAGCGTGGACCCCGACGACGTTACCCGTGCGGGCCTTGTTGACGCAGGCCTTTCTGAAGCGCTGTATGGGCTTCCCGTGCTGCCCGGCACTATGACTCTGGTGGGCAGGCTGCGGCATGGCGGACGTACCGCGCGCGTTATCGGTGTGCCGGCCTGTGCGTTGTATTACAAGACCACGGGCTTTGACCTGCTGCTTCCCCGACTGCTTGCAGATTGTGACGTTACGCGGCGCGATCTTGCCCGTCTGGCAGAAGGGGGCTTTTGCCACAACTGCAAAGCCTGCACATGGCCCAAGTGTTCGTTCGGTAAATAGCGATATACAACTGCATTTGAATAACGCAGATAACGGCAGCGGAAGGCAGTTCCGCTGCCGTGTTTATATTCAGTACGGCGGTTGTAGTGTTCGTTTATTGCAATACAGATTATCATGACGGCACAAAATGCAATCCATAATGTGTATTGATAACGGGGGGGTGAGTTTTTTCCGGTATGCGCGCTGTTTTATAAAGAGAGCGCAACGTGCGGCTCCGGATATACAGGACGGCCTGAGGGACTCCTGCAACGTTGCCTGCAAGTATGTTGCTTACGTGCTTGGGCTACCAGCGTTTAGGGCGTGTCGCCAGTTCCGGCATGGATGGCGTGTTACCCGCCTGCATGGCGTCCAGATCATCAGGTGTGTTGATGTTGGCAAATGACTCAAGCTCAGGGTCAACTGCTTTCAGTGTTTCTACCTGCGGTGCTACGGGCATCATTCCATCTGCCTGCATCCTTTCAAATAATCTGAATACATGAGGAGTGCCTTCGCTAGCCAGTGCTTCCATATACGGAATGCAGGCGCGCCGGTAAACGGCCAGAAGCGGCATCCAGAACCCGTCAGCCTGTCTGGGAACAACGGCAGGTGCTTGTGGTGCAGTTAGTGCCAGTTGCAGAAGATGCTGCAAGACGCTTTTTTTTAAAAAAGGAGCGTCGCACGGTACTACAAGCACAAGATCGTTCGAAGCATGCACCAGTGCGCTGTGCAGCCCTGCCATAGGCCCTTTAACGGGCAATATGTCCGGTACGCAGCGGATTCCTTCGGGCAGCATATCTGCTTCATTGCAGTCACCGCCAGCAAACAGCATTTCGTCTGCAAACGGGTGCAGCACTGCCAGTTGCCTGTCGCGTATGGTCCGCCCCTTTATTTCAAGCAGCCATTTGGATGAGCCGTTCAGGCGTACTGCCAGCCGTTGGCCCTTACCGCCACCCAGTATGGCAACGGTACAAGCAGGATGTGCTATCTCTATGCGGAAACCAGCACAAGCGCACGCCTCTGCCTCCGGATTTTCTTTGTTCGTCTCGCTCATCGGCTGTCTGGATGCGGGTTAGGCGTCATCAATAATGTCGAAAGCCCAGCTGAGCGCGGCAGCCACAGTGGGATAGCCGATTGTGGGAATCAGCAGAATGAGCGCATGACCGATTTCGTCGCCGGCGCATCCGGCTTTAAGTGCTCTGCGGACATGGCTGTGCACAGCTCCTTCGGAACGCTGCGCCGCAGCGGCGGCAAGCTGGATAAGGTGTGCCTGCTTTTTATCCAACGGACCGGCAGCAGATGTGGCTTCTCCTAGCTCCTGCAGTTTATCCATCACAGAGCCATAACGGCTTTGCATCTTCTGGAAATGCTTGGGGGTACGACTACTCATGGTTGGTCTCCGGTTGTGTCCGGTTCAGGATGCTCTGGGTGTCTCCTGATACCGTTCGCGAATCCTGTTGATCTCGTCAAGCTTGTCAAAGAAAACATCAATCAGCCTGGGATCAAAGATAGTTCCCTGATTTTCCCGAAGGTAGCTGAGGACGTCTTTCTGAGTCCATGCTTCTTTGTATACCCGTTTGTTGGAAAGAGCATCAAAGATATCTGCAAGGCAGGTAATTCTGCCGGCGATATGTATGTCCTCGCCCTGCAACCCTCTGGGATATCCCTGACCGTCCCAGCGTTCATGGTGCTCGTGGGCGATGATGGCGGCTGCCTGCATGATGGGACGTTCGGAAGTGTTCAGAATGTGATACCCGATGGTTGTATGCGTCTTCATTACCTCACGCTCTTCATCGGTCAGTCGTCCCGGTTTAAGCAGGATCGAATCTGATATGCCTATCTTCCCGACGTCATGCATCGGGGATGCATGGCGGTACAGCTCGGCTGTCTCTTCGCTAAGTCCCATGGCCAGAGCAAGAACACGCGTAAATTCGGCCACGCGCCGGACATGGTGCGCTGTTTCCTTTGAGCGGCTTTCCACAACGTCGCCCAATCGAAGAATAACTTCTTTCTGGGTGTTTATGATTTCTTTATTCAGGTAGACGTTGTCAAATGCCACAGCCACGTTGTTGGTAAATACCTGCAGCATGTTTTCATCTGGCGTGGAAATTCCGCCCCGACCTTCCAGATAAATCAGGTGCTCGCGTCCATCGCGGGCAGGAAAGTAACCGACGTAGTCGCGCCCGTTGAATATGCTATGTTTTTTTTCAACTGCTTCTTTTACTGCTTTACGCACTTCATCACTTAAAGCGGGGCAGCCTTCGTCGGTCTGCAGGTCGTTGTATTTGCCCGTAGCGGCAATGAATTCCAGTGCATCATGGTCGTTGGCAGCCGTAAAGCCCGAGCTCTGAATGTATACCGACCCTGCAAATAAGCCGTACAATGAAGAAAGCTGCGTCAGCACGCCTTGGGCAAGCTGGCGGATGGAGTGTATTTTGAAAAGATTGGCAGAGGCATCAATAATATGCCGCAGTCCCTGCCTGTTCTGCTCGATGACCCGCAGGTCGCGATACGAACGTAACGCAGTGTAGACTGTGGTGAATAACCGCTGTGAAGTAAGTTCGGCCTTATGTTTGTAATCGTTGATGTCATATTCAACAATTACTTTGCGCTCCGGTGCCTGCCCCGGTTGTCCCGTGCGCAGAATGATCCGCACCAGATTGTTGTTAAGCTCTTCGCGGATGGCTTTTGCCACTTCAAGCCCTGCATGATTTGTCTCCATGACAACGTCCAGCAGAACAGCGGCAATGTCCGGTTGTTCCTTCAGAATCGCTAACGCCTCTTTGCCGGTGTACGCACTTAAAAACTGGAGGCCGGCACCGTTGAACGTAAAATCACTGAGAACCAGTCTGGTTGTCGTGTGCACGTCTTCCTCGTCATCGACAATCAGCAGCTTCCAGCATGAGTCTCCACCCATCTCGCACGTTTCAGAAGAACTTTCAGATGCAGTGCTTTCATCTTCTTCGGCAAAGAGCAGATCGTCGTCATGGTCATCGGCCTGAACGGGAATATTGTCATATGTAGACATGGTCGCTCCTTTATTCGGCAAACTGTTGCGATGCCTTAAATGTGCATACCGGCATGGAGACCACTGCCTCCGTACCGCCGCCGCTTTGCGGAAGCAGGGCTATGTCCCAGTGGTGCTCTGTGGCGATGCGTCTGGCAAGGCAAAGCCCCATGCCGCTTGCTTCGGGCAGCGTTGAATACAGCGGGTCAAACACAAATGGGAGTACAGAGTCTTTTATACCGGGGCCGTTGTCGCGTATGTGCAGGAACACCCGTTTACCGGTTGGGATTACTCTGATTTCAATCAGGCCTTGTGCCTGCGGGGCAAAGTTCAGAGCGTTGCCCAGTAGTTCGGCTATAAGTCTGATCAGCAGGTCCGGGTCGGCAACAATCGGGGCAGGAGTATAACTTTCTTTCCAATGTACATTGTCTGCACTACGCGAGCTGCCGCCTGATTCGGGATTCTGTTTAAAAGCCTCAACGGCTTTTTTTACCGCCTGACCCAGATCAAGCTGTTTTCTCGGGCCGGTTGTAACGGCTGCGAAGTCGGAAACACTGTGGACCAGCGATTCAAGCTTGGTTGCTTCTTCCACTATGGGAACAAGGTAATCTTTGATGTGCGAATCTTCAGGGATACCGCGCAGTATCAGGCGTGAAAATCCGGCTATGGACATTGTGCGGTTGCGGATATGGTGTGCTACCCCCAGCGCAAGTTGGGCAAGGCGGCTACGATTATCTTCTATTGTCAGCAGATCACGGTAAGAGCGCAGAGCCGTGGTTACAGACGTTGCCAGAGTCTGCGCGGAAAGATCTGATTTCTGGCGGTAGTCGTTTATGTCCAGCTCAGATATGACCTGCTGTTCGGGGGCGAGCCCCGGCTGGCCGGTGCGCAGAATGATCCGCACAAAGGAGTTGTTCAGTTCTTCACGCACTCTGCGGGCCACTTCCAGTCCCGCATGCGGTGTTTCCATCACAACATCAAGCAGAATCACGGCAATGTCATTGCGGGAAGAAAGGGTAGCCATCGCTTCGTTTGCAGAAAGAGCATACAACAGTTCCAGCTGCTTACCTTCAAAGGAAAAGTCGTTCAGCACCATGCGCGTGACGCGGTGAACTTCTTCTTCATCGTCTACAACAAGAACCGTCCAGCAGACGTTTGACACACAACCGGAACGTTGAGTGACGTCATTGCCAGTTCCCTGTACATCTTCAGGAGCGAACAGCAGATCGTCGGTATCACCCGCGGATACAGGCTTGAGATGGTCGGTGTTGTCGTGGCTATGCTGCATGGTTGTTTCCGCTTATTGGTATGACGATGGTAAACGAAGTTCCTGCACCGGGAGCACTGTCACAAGTTATCGTGCCGCCTAGTCTCTGGGTTACCAGATTGTAGACAATATGCATTCCAAGGCCTGTACCGCCTTTGCCGCGTTTTGTAGAGAAGAAAGGTTCAAATATCTTGTCGCGTACCTCAGGAGGCATTCCGTTTCCGTCATCCTGCAATACAAGCTTAAGTTCCGCTTCAGTCATGTGAATTGAAATGGTCAGGGTTCCCTTTTCTACGTTTTCAAATCCGTGCAGCAACGCATTGGTCAGAATGTTTGTAACAATCTGCATAAAGACGCCCGGGTAACTGATAATGGTCGCCTCTTTGTCGCCTTCCACCTTTACTGTATGGGCTGTGCGCTTATAACGGGGGCGCAGACTGACCAGAACTTCTTCCAGGTACTCTGACACGTTGAACTTTCGTGGCATTTCTTCTGACTGGTCTACAGCTACTTGTTTGAAACTGCGGATAAGTTCCGCCGCGCGGTTCAGGTTTATCTGGGTGGCAGCCAGAGATTCGTTACCGGTACGCAGAAAGCTTTCGATATCCGAACGTCTCATTTTGCCGGAAGCATATTGCGCTTCAAGCTGCTGTATTTTTTCCTGTAAAAAAGAGGTGCTTGTGACGCCGATGCCGATAGGCGTGTTGATTTCATGCGCAACTCCGGCAACCAGACCACCCAGCGCAGCCATCTTTTCAGTCTGCACCAGCTGGCTTTGTGCCTGTTGCAGCCGCTCAAGTGACTCTTTCAGTTCTGCTGTCCGTTCACGTACACGCTCTTCAAGTTCTTCGTTCAGCTTTTCCAACTCATTCCGGGTGGTCACTCTGTCGGTGATATCCGTGGCAAAGCCTTCGATCACATCGCCGGGCCTGCACTCCACACTCTGCGGTTCGTTGGTTTCTGTCATGCATGTCCCGCTTTCCCATACCCAGCGAACAGAGCCGCCAGCTTGTACGATGCGATATTCCACGGCATAACGCTGCGGAAATGCCATGGCTGCGTTTTGTACCTTGTGCAAATCAGCAGGGTGGATAAGGGCCCAATAGCCTATATTGTCGCACAGTCTGGCAGGAGAATAACCGGTAAGCTGCAGGCAGCCTTCGCTGGCAAACAGTATTGTGCCGAGATCATCGCCCCTGCGCCTGAAGGCCATTCCCGGAAGGTTTGAAAGCAGCACGGCGTAGCTGCGCTCACGCCTTGCAAGTGCATCCTGAATTTTTTTTCTGGCGGTTGCATCCTGCCCGGCAGACAGCAGACCGACAACTTCTCCGTCTTCGGAAACAATAGGTTTGTTGAGCCAGGATACCCATACCTTGTCGCCATTTTTACAGGTATTTTCGTTTTCGTGGCTTTGATAAATTTCGGGATGTTCCAGAATGCGGTTGATCAGATTATGCAGGTCTGGCAAGGCGTTTGAACTGTCCGGCAGCAAAGTTCCGTGTATTTTTTTGCCGTCCAGCTCTCCTTCGCTGTAACCGAAAAACGACAGGCCGTATTCATTGATAAACTCAATTGTGCCGTCTGTGCTGATGTGCAGAATAATGGAGCGGGCGTTGTCTACCAGTTCACGGTATCGTGTTTTGGCTTCGCGCAGGCTTTGTTCTACTGCGCGTTGCTTTATGATGTGTCGCGATTCGAGTGCCAGCGCAAGAGTCAGCAAGCTGACCAGCACGAACATGGGGAGCAGGATTTTGCGGTACCGCTGATAGAACGTCGGCGGTTCGTTCAGTATAATGCTGTCTGCGGGAACGTTTGCAAGCTCTATGGAATATTGCTGAAGCTTGTTATAATCGTAAATATAGTTGTTCGGGCTGACAGTGATCACAGGAATATCAGCAGCGTTGCCCCCGCGGGCTATACGCAACGCCATTGTAGCAGCCTGACGCCCCTGCTCAACGCCGTCTGTCAATTTACCGCCGACAATACCCCTTCCGGCAAAAAAACCGAATATCGCAAAGACAGGTCTGTCTGTGGCTTCGAGTATCTTGTTAAGACTTTGCCGGTAGGTTCGTACCTTTTGCTCTGTGTCCTGCAGGGCCGACATCAGCAGAATGGCGCTGCCGCTGTCCAGATTGGCCAGATCATGTTGCAGGGAGTCAAAGGTGTAGTTGCTCCACAGTTCCAGACGACCGCGTTGAGGAAGAGTGATAACCTGCCTGTTGAAGTCTTCAATTAATGCCTGACCAGTCTGGGAGCGGTCGCTTATGGCGACAATTCTTGATAGTTCCGGCAACATGGAAAAGGCTGCCTGCAGCGTGTCGTCAATGCTTACTGCCTCAACAATGCCGGTAACGTTTTCATGCCCTTTAAGCATTTCGGGGGTGTAATAGTTGTATCCGCAAAAGACGATACTGCTTTGTGCAAATTCTTTACGGTGCTTCAGCAGCAGATCAAGGGCGATGTTATCGGCGGTTATGATGACTTCAGGCGGGTGGAGGGTGTATTTTTTGCGTAAAAAACGCAGCATATCCACAAGATGCTCTTCTTCCGGATACCGTTTGGCATCAAGATAGTCGATGGACAGGCGCACGTTGCCGTTTGATGCATCAACGACAGGTTCGATAATTTCCTGAACACCGGTACTGATGTCCTGCACCCATAACATGTTCGGATGATATGAATGGAGCAGCAGAATGTGCAGCTTTTCGCCGGTGTCTGCAGCTTTTGCCTTTGCAGGAAAAGCAAAGCTGCCTGATATAAAAACGAGCAGAAGGAAAAAGGACAGGGCAAGATGTAATGCAAGGAGCCGCATCGGGCAGCACCCGTGCAGCATTTCCGGCTGATGAAAAGAATTAAGGACTGTTGCGCCGGAAGATGCTTTTTGAGGTGTGTATCTATCCGTAATGTTATGCATAATGGCCCTGTTATGTTTATGAAAACAAAGTCAGAGCCATAGTAGCATAGTTTATAGCGCAATCAACATTATAATAGGTGTGCCTACAGGAGGTTGTACGTGGAGAGGCTCAGGACAAGTTGTCCAGCTGACGCTTAGCTTCGTGCGGAGGACCTAACATGGATGAGTCGTGCATCAGCTCTGCCAGCGTGATGGACTCCAGCTCTTCTTCCATGACTTTGGAAATGCGCATCCAGACAAGACGGGTTTTACAGTCATGCGAACGTTCACAGGCAGAGTCATCACGGCTGCATTCTGTCATATGTATGCCGCCTTCCATTACGCGTACTATACGGCCAAGAGTCAGCTCTTTGGGAGAAACTGCCAGCAGGTGTCCACCTGTTGCTCCGCGAACGCTGGTGACAATGCCTTCTTTTTTTAACGGTTTTAATATCTGCTCGATAAATTGAACCGTTACTCCGGTGCTTTCAGAAAGCATGGATGCACGACGGGGGGTATTGTCATCATGCAGAGCAAGGTCAAGCAGCAGACGCGTGGCATAGCGTGTTCTTGCGGATAGCTTCATAATACTCGCAATCCCGTGGCATGGTTAAAGGAGCATCGCGTATTTAGTTCAGGTTAATCCTTAGTATGCTACTCCGGTTTCGTCAAGAATGCAGCCGGAAAAACTTCCTCTCTCTAAATATAATAGGTTGTTTTTTAGAAGTATTTAACTGAACAATGACTTTTGTGATACCCCTATGGGGCATCTTTTTTTTTAGGAGGACGCGCTGCATACACTCTTGCCAGCCCGCCGCGGGATGTTTCGCGGTAAAGGCTGGGCAGGTCGTGACCGGTCTGTGCCATAACGGCAACCACTTCATCAAAAAGAATGCGGTGAACACCATCTGAGAGAATCGCCATCTGCGCACGGGAAAGGGCTCTTGTTGCAGCACAGGCATTACGCTCGATACAGGGTATCTGCACCAGACCGTCCACAGGGTCACAGGTCAGACCGAGATGGTGCTCAAGTCCCATTTCCGCCGCGTATTCTATCTGTCGTACGGTGCCGCCCATCAACTGCGTTGCAGCGGCTGCAGCCATGGCGCAGGCAGAACCTACCTCGCCCTGGCACCCTACCTCGGCGCCGGATATTGATGCGTTATGTTTAATGATATTGCCGAAAAGACCGGCGGTAGCCAATGCGCGCAGAATGTCCGTTTCCGTGGCGTTTAGCGTGTCACGCAGATAGTACAGCACTGCGGGCACAATGCCGCACGAACCGCAGGTAGGCGCTGTTACTATAACGCCGCCTGCTGCGTTTTCCTCTGACACGGCAAGAGCGTAAGCCGTAACTTTGCCTGTCTGATGCATGGTCTTGTGGGCCAGCTTGGTGCGGGCCATATAGTTCCAGGCCTGCCTGCGAAGCCCTATGGAACCGGGCAAAACCCCCTGTGCCGTCAGGCCGCGCTCCACGGCGTCCTGCATAGCCTGCCATATTTCTTCCAGAAAGCTCCATATGTCGTCGCCTTCGCAACGCGCCACATATTCCCAGTATGTCAGCCCTTTTTCTTCACACAGCGCCATGATGGAGCCAAGATCAGGCAGGGCGTATACTTTGTTTGCAGACTGGCGGGGTTCGTCTTCCGCCATTATGGCACCGCCGCCTACGCTGTATACTTTCCAGCTGTCGAGTACATTGCCTGATTCGTCCAGTGCTTCGAAAATCATGCCGTTGGGGTGTCTGGGCATTTTTTCGTCAGGCTTCCACAGTATTTCACAGCGGGAATCGCCCAGCACCTGATGCACGGCCCAGTCGGTAAGGTGACCTTTACCTGTGGATGCAAGACTTTCATATAATGTGACTCTGAAACGGGGGGCATCCGGATTGCGCTGCAAAAATTTACGGGCCGCGTTTTGCGGTCCCATGGTATGGCTGGACGAAGGGCCGACGCCTATGCGGTAAAGCTCTCTGATGCTGTCCATGTTGCCTCACTGATGTGGAACGGTGATTCAGACAAGGCGGCGGACGAAAACAGGATATGAAAATGCGTCACATGCTTGCCTGCGAGTATTACTCTTCAGGTAGCGTGAGTTGCATACGGCGTCAATCCGGCTGCAGGATTTTTTATCATGCGATACCCCGCATCGCCGCCTGCAGTTACGAACAGGCAGATTATTTCTAGCATAATGACATGGTAAGAGTGTACAAGATCAGCTGCAAAAAGGACTGCATCAGCCTGTCATTTATAGGTAAACAGTAATCTGAAAGGAGTCTTCGTGGAAAGTCATGACGTTGATTACCGCATCATCGGCGGTGATTTGCAGGTAGTGGAAGTGGAACTGGACCCCGGCGAAACCGTTATTGCCGAAGCCGGAGCCATGTGCTGGATGGATCAGGGTATTGAGTTTGCCACGCGCATGGGCGACGGTTCAAAGGCGGACAGTGGTCTGTTTGGCAAGCTTCTGGGCGCAGGCAAGCGACTTGTGACTGGTGAGTCGTTGTTTATGACGCACTTTACCAACGAAGGTTCCGGTAAAGCCTCGGTTGCATTTGCCGGTCAGGTTCCCGGGCATGTTGTTCCGGTAAATCTGGCGGAGATCGGCGGCGAGCTTATTTGCCAGCGAGATGCTTTTTTGTGTGCGGCACGTGGTACCCAACTGGATGTTGCGTTCAGCAAGCGGCTTGGGGCGGGGTTCTTTGGCGGAGAAGGCTTTATTTTGCAACGTCTGCGTGGGGACGGTCTGGTCTTTGTTCATGCAGGCGGTGCCGTGGTTCGCAAGGATTTGCGCGGCGAGATGCTGCGTGTTGATACTGGCTGTCTTGTAGGTTTTACCTCTGGCATCGACTACGACATTGCTCTTTCCGGCGGGTTGAAGTCCATGGCGTTTGGCGGAGAGGGTGTTTTTCTGGCTACGCTGAAAGGGCATGGCAGTGTGTATCTGCAAAGTCTGCCCTTTAACAGATTGGCAGACCGGATCACTGCTCTTTTTCCGGAGAAGAAATAACGTATAAAACTGATGCGAATAAAACGGCCGCCCAAAAGGCGGCCGTTTGTGTTTGTTAAGTCTGCGTACGTAACCTACTGTCAGCAGAGCTGTTCTTATTCCCATCCGTTGCGACGTTTCTTGTCACCGGTAACCAGCAGCAACGAAAAGTAATGCGGCCTTTCCGGTGCTTCTGCCAGTGATTCGGCAACCACTTCTCCATCCATGCCAAGACGCGAGATAAACGTGCTCTGGCTGTCTTTTTTTGCGGCAACAATGGTATCGCGGATGGTGGTGAAGTTTTTGTACGTCTTAAGGATTACAGCGTTATCTGCAAAATCAAGAGCCTTATCCAGTCCGTTGCCTACGCCGGAAAGCAGCAGCAGGTTTTCTCCTGACTCACACAGCACAGTCCGTGTGCGCGCCGCAGCGGCCTGATATGACGTGATACCCGGAACAACTTCAACAGGCAGATCGGGGTTGATAGTCCGCAGCGTCTGCATGAGGTATCCGAAAGTAGAGTAGATAAGAGGGTCGCCCAGTGTCAGAAAAGCACAATTTTTACCGGCGGCAAGATGTTCTGCCACTACGGCTGCATTTTCGCTCCATGCCTTGCGAAGCTGTTCCTTGTCGCGCAACATGGGAAAACCCAGCTGTCTGATTTCCACGTTTGCACGCATGTGCGGACGCGCGATGGACAACGACACCGAATAATCGTTTTTGGTAGAGCTTGCGGCAAATACAACATCTGCACGGGCAAGAGTTTTTACCGCTTTTATGGTGAGCAGATCGGGGTCGCCGGGGCCGACGCCGATGCCGTACAAGGTTCCGTACACTAAGAGTCTCCTTGACCAGTTACCGCAGGGGCCGGAGCAAATCGCGAAGGATGCAGATACCGCGCAAGTTCTTCCACAGCGGTCACGGCACGTGGGCCGGGCCGCGAGAATTGCGCTTCTTCCACAATCATCCAGCGGTTTGCCTGCACTGCGCGCAAGGGGCGGTAGTGCGGCCTGTCTGTAAGCGGAACAGGTACTTTATTCATGGGGCCGTGCTGCACAATGTATACGTCTGGATTCAGGCGCAGCAGTTCCTCTTCCGAGGGGCGATCTAGTTTTTTGTCTGCCTGCAGGCAGTTTGTTCCGCCTGCAAACCGGATAATGTCATTGACGATAGAGGCCTGACCCGCTCCCAGCAGGTTGGGGTAACGCACTTCAAAAAAAACAGTCGGTTGCGGTTGGTCGGCAACTGCGGTCTGCACTGCTTCAAGTCGCTGCTGCAGGTTGCCGTTCAGGTGTGCCGCTTTTTGCGGAGTGCCTGTCAGAACGCCCAGCCGCGTGATAACCGAAAAAAGCTGTTCAAAGCTGCCTGCATGAAATTCCGCAACGGGAATGTTCATGGCACGCAATTCCGCAACGGCCTGTTGTGCCTCTTTGCGTCCGCTCATCTGAAGCACCAGATCAGGCGCAAGGCCTGCGACCAGCTCCAGATTAGGGCGCATGTGTGTGCCGATTGCCGGAAGTGCTGTAATGGCGGGGGGCCAGTTATCAGCATTGGTGCGGGCAACCAGCCTGTCCTGCAAGCCCATCTCGGTCAGTATTTCGTTAAAGGCACCGTACAGTGCGATGATGCGCTGAGCAGGTGCCTGTAATTGCACTGTGTGTCCGGTATCATCCGTAATGGTCACTGGTAGTCCGGCATGAAGGGCATGGCGGCCATGAAGGCTATGACGGGCCGAAGCGGAGTCGGCAACTGTCTGCAGCTTGTAGCCATGCGTTTTTCTGGAATCAGCAGCAGGTACCCTGCCGGATGAGCTGGCGGGTGCACCAGCGGAACCGGCATTTTGCTGCAGCAGCAGAGGCGGGGTTTCGGCTGGAGAGCCTGCCACCGCAGGTGCGTATACTGAAAATACAAAAGCCGCTGCTACCGTAAGGCAGCAGATAATTTTATGTAATCCGCTTATCACAGGACGCCTCCGGCATTGCGGGATGGCAGGAACAGGGCCTGCGGAACATCATGGTCAGGGTGGCGTACCACTCTTACAGATGTTTCGTAGATACGGCACAGATTGTCTTCGGTAAACACGTCCTGCGTAGGGCCGTCCAGCGCGATACTGCCGTCTTTCAGGATTATCAGGCGGTCACAGTATAATGCCGCCAGATTCAGGTCGTGGATGGCGGCAACCACAGTTAATCCTTGCAGATATCTGCGGCGCAGCATGTCATAAATTTCCACCTTGCGGGCTATGTCCAGACCTGATGTTGCTTCGTCAAGCAGCATGCACGGGGCGGATTGCGCAAGGGCACGGGCAATAAGCACGCGTTGAAATTCACCACCGGAGAGCTGTGATGCAGGGCGCGCCGCAAAGCGGGCCGTTGCGGTTTCCTGCATGGCGTTATCTGCGGCGTTATAGTCCTGCCCATCATAGCCACCCCAGAACGATACATACGGGTAGCGTCCCATAAGAACGACGGAGCGCGACGGTATGTGAGGTACGGTATCCGGCCGTTGCGGCACAGAAGCAACAGCCATGGCCCGTTGCCGTGGTGACAGGCTGCTTACTTCGGCTAACGCCGAAGCGTTGGTTTGCGCTATGCAGTGCTGTCTTGCATCGGTACTCTTTTGTGAGGATTGCCCTGTACTTTTTGGCTCGTTGTCGTGAATTTGTTGCGTGCAAGTTGCTGCGGTATCTTCAGCTGCTGTATTCATGTTGTGCCCGAATCCGGCGCTACAGGCAGAGCCTGCGGCATCAGCCGGACGCAGCAGAACAGCACCGCCAAGCGGAGGCAACACGCCGGAAAGCGTCAGTAGCAGGGTGGTTTTGCCGCTGCCGTTGGGTCCAAGCAGGCCGACCATCTCCCCCTGCCGTATATGCAGTGAAATATCGCGTAGTACGGGCGAGTTGCCGTGCCCCAGAGTGGCGTTTTGCAGGCGTATCATAACGACTGCCCCGTCTTGCGGCGTAGCAGCAGGCAGAAAAACGGGCCGCCAAGCAGCGCCGTAACCACGCCTACGGGAAGTTCTGCTCCGCCGGAAAGCAAGGTTCGTGCAAGAACATCCGACCAGAGCAGCAGCAGCCCGCCGGTAAGAGCGGATACCGCCAGCAGTGGTCTGTGTTCTGCGCCTATGAGCAGTCGTACAAGGTGGGGTACAACCAAACCTACAAACCCGATAACACCGCTTACAGCAACGGAGACACCGGTAAGAGCTCCGGCGCCCAGCAGCAGCCAGAGGCGTACCCGTCCTGCATCCATGCCCAGTTGACGTGCCTGCACCTCGCCCAGCGAAAGAATATCCAGCTCCCGCGAAAAACGAATTACCGGCAACATTCCCAGCACGAACCATGGCATAAACAACATCACCTCATGCCAGCCGCGTCCCTGCAGGCTGCCCATTATCCAGAACACAATGCTGGCAACTGATTCTTCATCAAGCGATTTTACCAGCGAGATAAGGGCTGAAAGAAACGTGGATACGACTACACCTGCCAGCACCAGCGTCTCGCGGCGCATGACCCCGCCCACACGGCCCAGCATAAGCACAGCTGCAAGAGCTGTAGTAGCGCCCAGCAGAGCCGCGGCGGGCAGCACGCCCACAGCGGGAAAAAAAGGCAAAGCTACAGAGCCTATGCCCCAGAAAATAGCTACCGAAGCACCAAACGCAGCACCTGATGAAACGCCCAGTGTAAACGGGTCTGCCAGAGGATTGCGCAACAGGCCTTGATACACAGTGCCTGCCACTGCCAGAGCGGCACCTACCAGCAGCGAAAGAACAACCCGCCCCAGACGCAGGTCAAGCACAACAACGGAAAGTGCAGGATTATCCACCGCTGCGGCGGGCAAGGCACCAAGCCCCGCACCATGCAGCAGTATTGCCGTAACATCCTTAAGGGAAACGGGAAAGGCGCCGAAAAAACAGGCCAGAACCACCGAGGCAACACACGCACACAAAGCTGCCGCCACCAGCAGAAGGGGGCGGTTGGTGTGCGTCTGGTACGCTCCAAGGGTGTTTCCGGCCTGCTTCATTTAATCAAGCTCATCAAATGCGGTTTTCAGATGATCAATCCAGATGGCGCGCACGGCGGGAACAGAGGCCATGCCTTTGACAACGGTAACGGGAGTGATGCCGTTGGCCTTGAATTCACTTTTCCACGAGTCGGGCTCGTCGCTGGCCATGTCGTTAACGGTGTGATCTCCGGCAACGGACATCAGCGGCAGCAGGTATGCTTTTTTGACACCGTTCTTTTTCAGAGCGCCAAGGATATCATCCAGCGAGGGGCTGCCTTCAACGGTGCCCACAAACGCGGTCTCGTCCAGCTTGTTCAGATAGTATTGCAGCGCAGGGTAGAACGCATTGGCTGCATGGCTGGTACCGTGACCCATGAAGACAACGGCTTCGCCTGCTTTACGGTCAGCGGGTACGGCAGTCATAATGGCCTTTGCCACGCGCTCCATATCTTCTGCGCTGTACATCAGCGGTTTGCCCACTTCGACCTGTTTGATGCTTTTGGGCATGCCTTCAAAACGCTCTGCAGTATGCATAAGCCACAAAAATTCAAGCCCGGGGATCATATGCAGTGACTGCACGGCAACGTGGTTGAACCCTTCATCGCCAAGTCGGGCAAGTGCCACGGCAGGGGAATCAACGTGCATGTCCTGTTCGTTGGCAATGGTGTTGCGTACCTTACGGGCGGTGTAAGCCCAGCGTACTTCCACGCCGGGAAACGCGGCGCGTACTTCTTTGTCCAAGGCTGCAAAAGGAGCACGGGCCTCGGGCACTGTGCTGCCGAACGTTGCCAGAAGGATGGCTTTTTTATCCGGCTGGGGTGCTCCGTGGCCTGCCATGGCAGGGACGGCAAGAAGCATCAGGCAGAGAGACAGAACAATAGCCTTGCATGCATTGTTCATTTTCATGAGGAAGACCTCCAGAAAAACTGGGGCGTTGATATGATGTCACGGTAAAAGGATAAGGCGCTGCTTCCTGTAAGTGCAGGAAGGGGCGCCTTTGTTACCTTGACTGACTTTCTGCGGCAAAGCCCCGTGCCCAAAAAGTTCTCCTTTACTCTTCAGGCAGGTCTTCCGGCTTGTCCGACCATATCCGGCCTTCCCGGAGCAGCTCCAGTGGCACAGTGTGGATATGGCGTTATTCGAACTTACGGCGGCGGGTCCGCTCCCGACTTTAACGGGATTCCCTATCAAGCCCATAAGGGCACCTGAATTGCTTCGGGTTATATACTCCTAATGCTGCTTGTCAAGCAACCATGGGGCAACTGCCGAGGCAGAATCGGGATGATGTCGAGGCGGCATTGTGGCGATGCGTGGGCAACATCGAAGTCGCAGGGCTTCTTGTGCATATGAGCTTGTCAGGCGGCAAAAAGCAGATAACATCCTGTAGCCAAAAGTAAGCTGGCGATACGCAAAAACTGACTTTGTAACAGCAGCATAAAGCCCAGCCGCGGAGTAAAAATGCCCGCGTGGGAGGGGAGCTGATGGCGCAGGGCTCTGATGGGCGTTGCCGCTATGGTGCCCAGCACCAATGCTGTGACTGTCTGGGCGGTGGTCAGTGCTCCTGCGTCAAGCAAGGCCCCTGCTGCCGCAATGCCGGATGTAAATTCTGCTGCTACGGCAAAGATGATCACGCTGGCAGCTTCTACCGGCAGAAATCCCCATGAGACTCCTTTTGCAGCGGCCATGCGCAACGCTTCAAACACACCTGCCTGCGTCAGCGCATATATCAGGAAGTAGACCGGAGCGGTAAACAGAATGATGCGGGCAAAGCGTCTGCGAAAAAGAGAAGCAACACGTTGCAGATCCAGTTTTACGGATTGTCTGCCTGACGCGGTTGCTGCTTCCTGCGTACAGTGCTTCAGCCGGTTACGCGACCATGCCAGCAGGACCATCGTGCGTGCAAGAGCCGCCATGCCGTTTAATGTCAGGTAGATGATACCTGCGGTGCGCGTCATGGGCACCACGATGAAAAACGTTGTGGGAAGGTGCAGCAGAAAGACCGGCAGACCGGTATTTACAAGGTAGGATGCCCGCAGTTCATCTTGCGATATGCGGCCGTCCTGCATGGCTTCCATAAGCATGGTGTTGGCTGCCGTACCGGAGAAAAACGCAGTGGCAAAGGCTGCACCCGCGGTCTGCCCCAGCTTGCCCCATCGGGTGAGCGGCCTTGCAAGGCGGGCAAGAAACGGTGCCCAGCCTGCTCCTTCGATGATAAGTCCTACGGCAAGGCCGATTGCAAGATATATCAGCATGCGCAGAAGCGGGCGAACAAGCTCCGGCCATGCTTTTTCCCAGTGCAAAAGGGCAGGGTCAGTGTGTATGATGACTGCCAGAGCTGCTATGCCGCAAAGAAGCGGAATAAGTGAAACAAGTTTGCTTTTTTTACGAGAGCCTTTGTGCTGTTTTATTCTGCCGGAGGCTGTGCCGTTAACCGATGGTTGGTGAGGTTGTTTTGTACTTGGCATAGATGTTTGTGACGAATTCAATATGCTGCAGCGGGTGCTTCTGACTGTGATAACTGTTAGAATCTGTTGCTTTGCAGCTTGTTTATTTGACAGGATACGCGGCGCATGGTGTACTTTTTTATCACATACAGTTGCTGAGTGAGGACACCAGAAACACATGAAGATTCCTCGTATACCCATAGTCTTGCCATGCGACAAGGTCGTATGGCTTTTGTGCAGCTTTTTGCTGGTGTGTTTCTGTGCCTTGATACCCCCTAAAGTTGCTTTTGCAGACAATCATCTGCGTGTGCTGGTCCTCAATTCATACCATCGGGGGTTCGAATGGTCCGATGCAGAAATGGCCGGTATTGAGGCTTGGTTTAAAACTTCCGGTCTGCAGCCGCAACTGTACTTCGAATACATGGATAGCAAACGCAGGGGGTACGAAAGGGCTGCCACGCAGGCTAGCAGTATACTGAGCGAAAAGTACTACCGTGACTTCTTTGATGTAATCATCGCCGCGGATGATAACGCTTTCGACTTTATGACGGAGTTCCGTCAAGCTCTTTTTCCGGACGTACCTCTGGTCTTTTGCGGCGTAAACAGATTGCAGGTTTCCCGCGATCAGATGTTGCAAAACACTACGGGTGTTCTGGAGCTTACTGATATTGCTGGAACTATATCCTTGGCTATTTCAGTGCAGCCACAAATCCGCAATATTGCATTTGTCACAGATAATACAACGTCCGGCATGCGGATGTTGCAGGTGGCCAGAAATGCTCAGCAGCAGTTTGCCGGACGGCTGGGTTTTATAGAACTGGCGAATCTGTCTCCTGAACGCCTTAAAGATGCTCTTGGTAAGCTGCCCTCATCCAGTGTGGTTATTTTGCTCAGCTATCTGCGAGGCAAAGACGGCAAAACCCTGACCGTGGAAGAAGGTTCGCGGATGGTTGTCGGCGCATCCCCTGTGCCTGTATACGGCGTGGCTTCGCAATATATTGCGAGCGGCCTTGTGGGGGGCATGACTCTTTCGGGTTTTGAACATGGCAAACATGCCGCACGGCTTGCAGAGCTTATCCTGCGCGGGGCGGCAGCTGACAGCCTGCCGATAAATACCGAAACGCCTACTATGGGAACGCTGGATTACGCACAGTTGCAACAGTTCGGTGTCCAGCTGGGCGGCCTGCCGGAAGATGTGCTGGTCCGCAACCTTCCTGATAAAAAGTTTCCTGTCTGGGGCTATCTGATTATCGTGCTTTGTGTTTTGGCTATAGGGGCTGGTGTTGTCTTTCTGTTACGCAGATGGCAATGCCGTCAGGCGTGCAGGGAGGTTGTTACCGCCGGAACAGGTGCCCTTGCAGTAATGCAGGTGATGAAGGCCATTGTGCTGCTGCTGGATGATAACGGGCGCGTAATCGCCATGAATAACGTGGCCGAAGATGCCTCAGGGTTTGATACCGCTGCTGCAAATGGCCTGATACCGGAAGCTGTATTCCCCATGCTGGCAGGCCCGTTGGAAAAAGCCAGAAGTGCGCTGCAGGAAGGGGCAGATCATTTTTCGCAGCTTACAACCGCCAGAATGCACAATGGGGTAAGAAAGATTGATATTTCCGGTTCCAAATTTTCGTATGCAGCCGGCGGCAGCCTGCTGGTATTGCGTGATGTGACTGATGATGTCGCCTTTGAAGTTGTATCGGCAAATCTTCACAGGTTGTCTTTACTTACCCGCCACATAACAGGATTATGCCAGGGCGCAAAAGAGCCGTTGACCAGTATGGCTCAAGGTGCTGACGAGCTTAAAGAAGTATTCAGGGCTGATTCTGAAATTAATTTACGAACAGCTGCCAGAGCAGGCTGCAGCATGGATGCACTGCAAACATACATGGTAGTGCGCGGTGTTCCGCGCAGACTGGAAGCCTTGCGGGAAGCTGCGATGGAAGTGATGGGTGTTGTGGCGCGCATGCCCAATACCGAACGACGCAGGCCCGGAAGAGCCATGCCCTTGAAAGACGTGGTCGAAAATGCCCTCAGGCTGGGCAAGGAAGACCCGCGACTGCGTGAAGCAGGTATCAGCCGTGTGGGGTGGCGTCTGGAGTCTGACAAAACTCAGGTTATGCACGTGATACGGTCAGGTGATGCGGAACTGGTTGTATACGAGATGATAGCATTGGGCCTGCAGGCTCTTGCAGAAGGAGCAGCCTCCCCGGGAGGGATTCGTATACGGCACGGTGCCGATGCTGCCGGAGGGTACGTTACTTTGACTGCTTCCGGATGTACCAAGCCTGTTGATGTGGAAAGACTATTGCGTAGCGAGATAGTTCCGCTACGTAAAGATGAAGACCCGGAAGGGCACGAAGGTTTTGCCCTTGCAATGTTTATAGCCGAGCGAAGATTCGGCGCACCGCTTAACGTGACGGCCTTTCAGGACGGGTTGCGGATTGAGTTCCTGTTGAGGCAGAGTGGCGGGGTGGCAGCGTAACAAAATAAGCAAGATGCGCCGGCAGAGCCGGGGGAGCTATGTCTCAGTCTAAAATTTTATTGGAATCCGGAACAAACGAGCTTGAGGTTATCGAGTTTTATCTTGATGAACCGGGGTATCGTGGTGCCTATGGCGTGAACGTGGCAAAAGTGCTTGAGATTCTGCGAGAGCAGAACATTACTGCTGTACCCGGCGAACGTCACCCTTCGGTAATGGGCGCTTTCCGTCACCGCGACGGCGCTGTTGTGCCGCTTGTGGATCTTGCCTGCTATCTGGGGAAAACGCTGGAAGAACACGAGCCTCCCAAGGTTATTGTGACTGAATTTAACGGGGTGATTACGGCGTTTCAGGTTTCCGCTGTCAACCGTATCCATCGTATAAGCTGGGAAGATGTAGAGCCGCCTTCGGAAATGTTGCAGGCTTTTTCTCAGAGTGCGTTTACCGGTGTTGTAAGGCTTGAAGGGCGCGTTGTTTTTCTGCTCGATTTAGAAAGCGTTGTGGCCGACCTGAATCCTGATTTGGCCGTCCGCCAAAGTGCGCCGGTAGTGTTGAATCAGGGCGAACAGGTGTACTCCATTGTTCATGCTGATGATTCCGGCAGCATACGCAAAATGGTTAAGCGGTTGCTTGAAGAGGGCGGTCGCTTTCAGTTGCAGCAGGCGACGAACGGCGAAGAAGCTTGGGAGATGTTGCAAGAGCTCAAACACAGGGCCGAAAGGGAGAATGTTCCGCTTACCTCGTTGGTTCAGGCTGTTATTACAGACGTGGAAATGCCCCGTATGGACGGGTTGAACCTGTGTAAAAGAATTAAGGAAGATCCCGTACTGAAGCAGCTGCCTGTCGCTCTTTTTTCCTCGCTTATTACAGATCAGTTGCTGCACAGGGGGGAAGCCGTGGGGGCTGATGCTCAATTTGCCAAGCCTGAGTTGTCAGAGCTTGGTCGACGCCTGCTGGAATTGCTGGGCGAAAATATTTAGCTCCAGCCTGTACAAGGTAACGAAAGTAAAGCCTGCATCATTCACGATGCGGGCTTTTTTGTTTTATGCATGTACTGCGTGGGAACAAGCCTGCAAGGAAGAGCGTTATGTAAGGACTAACGCTCAATAAGTAAGGTGGATACTGCGCGGGTATCGGGAGCTTTATCTGCCCGTTATTCCCTTGTGTGAGACAGGCCGAAACGAAGCGCAGGCAGGCCGTTGCGGGGGGCACGTGTGGCCGGAGGTTACTCGCTTTCTGTAAAGGTATATCCTGAAGTGTTGCAGACTGAGCGTATACCTGTTGTCTGAAACTGCGCCTGTTCTGAGACTGGCTGTTATGCCGGTCAGGTATGCCGTCGTATCTGCAACTGAACCGTGCCGGCGGCTGGTGCATGAGTGGTGCTTATAAGTCTGGCTGGAACGTGCTTTGTTACATATGACTTAGAACTATGCGGCACGGTAGAAACAGAGCAAGCAGGCCTTGTGGCCGAATGACGATGTGTACCGGCCAGTTAGGCAAAGCTACCACTTGCTCCACAGAAATTTGCCCAGATCAATACGGTCGCTTTTATCAAAAATGATGCCTTCTTGTACCAGCAGATCTTTTTGCCTTGCATAATCTGCACCTGTCATTGATATTTTGCCCTGACTGTTGATGACTCGATGCCAGGGCAGAGAGGCTGAAGAAGAACAGCTGTGCAGGATGCGGGCAACCTGACGCGCTGCTCGGGGATTGCCTGCCAAGGCGGCGATCGTGCCATATGTGCTGATACGTCCGGCAGGAATGTCTTTGATCAGCGAAATCACCAGTTCTGTAAAATGTGTTCTGCCCATGTCATGTGCAGAGGTACTGCGTGTTGTTCTTTTTGGGAAGGGGGGGGCGCCAGAAGAGATCAGCTGCGGGATGACAGAGCAGGGGGATAAAAAAGAAAGCGCGCCACACTGCGTGTATGACGCGATTTCTCTTATGTTCGCTATGCGAACGCTTCTGCGCTCTGCCTCCGACTTTGTCCGGTACACGAAGGCATGAGAACAGTGAGTGTGGACCAGACACTCGCCCTTCTATTACCAAGTATCGTGCCAAAATGAGCGTGTTGCGCTTTTTTGTATTTAACACGCTGAATTGTTAAATAATAAAAAATGTAATGAATAAATTCTTTCATTCTTCGCGTAGTAAATAATACTTTTGTCCGTGATTGCGGACGCGATAGGGAAGCCTTTGTCCGTTATCGCGGAAAAGCGGTGCGTTGTTTGTCCGCTATTGCGGATAGCATGAGATAAGTATCACTTGTTTTTTGAAGAATTGCCGTCACGTAAACCGTATCGGCGGAGTAAATCGTATAAGTAGGACCGCGAAAGACCGGACATGGTGCACGCCTGTGGTATATCTCCGTCAGTGCGTCGCATCAGCTCCTGAAGATATTCCTGAAAGATGTTGTCGCGGAATGAAAAAAACGGCGGGAGGGGCTGTTTGTGTGAACTCAGCCCCGCAGCGTCGGCAACATGCGCGGCAGGCTCTGTGCTATCTGTTGCAGCGTATGCATAAGACCTTTCCTGATCGGAATATTGAGTCTGAGGCTGGCCTTTCTGCTCTGCGGACACTTCCGGCAGTGCACCGCATGTCTGGCAGGGGCGTTGGGGAGAAGCCTGAGGCGTAGGCTGATGGGAACCATGAAAGGCAGCAGCATGGCGTATCGCTGTATTTTCCTGAACACCGGCCGTGCCGGATGGGGTGTGTTCCACCAGCGTTTCTGCTGCGGGTTGTTTGGCCGTAAACCTATGCTTCATTGCAGCCCGTGCAGTGCTGATGCGTACGTGGTCGGGCAGGTGACGGGCAAAAAGGCGTGGTTCGTCTTGCGCAGCTAAAACGGCACGCTCCAAGGTGTGCACCAGCTCACGCACGTTGCCGGGCCACGCGTAGGCTCGCAGCACTTCCTGCATATCCGGCGCCATGGCCTTGGTGGCAATGGCGTATTTGCCGCACAGGCGCTGGATGTAATGGTCCGCCAGCTCGATGATATCACCGGACCGTTGTCTCAGCGGCGGCAAGTGCATCACAATGGTGCGCATGCGGTACAAAAGGTCGGAACGGAAGGTGCCCTGCGCGACCATTTTTTCCAGATCACGGTTTGTTGCCGCAATCAGGCGAAAGTCACTGGTTACCTCATTTCTGCCACCTACCGGACGGAATCTGTGTTCCTGCAATACCCGCAAAAACAGCTTCTGCATGGCCAGCGGCAGTTCTCCCACCTCATCCAGAAACAATGTGCCGCCGTGTGCCTGCAGTACCAGTCCGTCTTTGTTCTGCTCCGCGCCGGTAAATGCACCTTTGCGGTGGCCGAACAGAATACTGCCCGCAAGTGTTCGGGTGAGTGATGCGCAGTCTACGGCAACAAAGGGGCCGCTGGCTCTGTGGCTGTTATTGTGAATGGCGCGTGCGAATACTTCCTTGCCTGCTCCGGTTTCACCGAAGAGCAGAACAGAGGCATCGCTGTAAGCAGCTTCGGAGACTGTCTGCAGGCATTTTTGCAGGGCACTGCTGCTGCCTATGATGTCGTCACGCTTCAGGGCGGCGGCAGGGCGGCGCGAAGGGCGCCTGCCCCGATAGTCCAGCGCACGCAGTAGCGGCAGAATAATTTTATCTGTCGGGGCGGATTTTTCTACATACTCCCACACACCGGTTCTGATGGCTTCTTCTGCGGTATCGGGGTCTCCTTCATCAGTAAGCAGAACTACTTCGGGCCTTCCGGCAGCACTGCGGAGCGCTTCCACCGCAGTCAGTCCATTGCCGTCGGGCAGGTATTCATGCAGGTACACGATGTCATGTTCTGCCGTGTTCGCAAGTGCCAGCCCGTCTTTCAGGGAGGACGTGTGCCTGACCTTATGCCCCAGTCCTTCGATGATGGCACTGAGAGTAAGGACAAAGGCTGTATCTGCGTCTATGATGAGAATCTGGGCCATGTGCGTGATTCCGGATGGTTATCTGCAATTTGTTCCAGCATAAGCTCTACAAGCCGTATGCGCGCTGTGCTGTCCAGCGGCTTGCGCGCCAGCCTGCATGCTCCGGCGGCACATGCCGCATCAGGGCTGACCGCATCCTGAGGAGAAAGGCATAATGCTACGGGAATGTCGGGCCTGATGCCTGCCAGTGTGCGGGCAAACTCCAGCCCGTTCAGCTGGGGCATGGCGTACGCAGTGATGACAAGGTCGAAAGATTCAGGTGATTCCATAAAAAGGCGAAGACCTTCCACCGGACCGGGACGTGTTTCAATTCGGTACCCCAGAGGCCCGAGCATTGCGCGCCATTTGTTGCGCTCGTGGTGGTCGGTGTCTACCACGAGAACACGCTCGCTGCCCAGTCTGGGGGAAGGGCCTGTCAGGGAAGCCGTCAGTCTGGTTTCACCCACTGCAGGCAGGTACAGGCACATTGTCGCCATGCCGCTTTCTTCAGGCCCCTGACACAACATGCCGCCATGCAGGTCTGCTATACCCTGAATCATGGCAAGGGCGGGGTTGCCGTGCGTACTCCACGGCGGGCAGGTATTGCAGCCATGGGCAAGCAGTGCCGGTTTGCTGCCGGCAAGTGTGAGACTGACGTATTTTCCCGCAGGAATAGCTTCGCATGCGTTGCTGTCCTGCCGGTTTGCCGCACGGTGGTGCGGGCCCTGAATATCTATAGTGCGCAGGCGCAAGACTGTCTGCAAGCTTTCGTTACTGCTATCAGCCTTTCCGGAAGGAAAACAGGCGACATGTTCCAGCAGCGCGGTAACTGCACGCAGCAGCAGATGGGCATTACCTTTTACGGTATCGCAGTATGCTGCAATATCAAGAACAGGATATGGCGTATTCTGACTTTCCGGATAGCTGCGTAACGCTGCCACAGCGTTTTCCACGATGGTGGTAAAAGACAGCTCAGTCAGCTCGGGCTCCAGTCCGCGGCAGAATTCGTGCATACGATACAGTTGGCTGCGCGCTTCTGTTGCGGCGTTCAGGGCGTCATCCAGTGCGGTGTGGGCGGGACTGTGCGCAGGCAGAGCGTTAAGCGCGGATTGAGTCTGCTGTGCAATCAATTCTATCTGACCGCTCATCTCTTCGGCCAGCGCTCTGGCCAGAATGCCCCCGCATTCAAGGGCTTGTGTTTCCGCAAGCTCTTGCTGCAATTGTTCAATTCGGATTTCGGCCGCTTTATATGCGGTGATATCTGTAACGGTTCCTTCAAAGTGCCGAATGCTGCCTTTAGATGTGTATACAGCGCGGGCGCTTACAGAAATCCACTCCGTTGCGGACACAGGACGCGAGTTGTCGTGGTTGCGCGGAATGATGCGCAGGTGGATGTCATTGACTACGCCATAGGCCACAAGCTCTTTAACCATGGCCGTAAACAATTGCGGCTCTGCAAACAGGCTGTGACCGGCAGTGCCGCTTTCCGCCAGAAATGCATCGGCAGACGGGAAACCGAACATTTGCGCCATGGCAGTGTTTACCAGCAGAAAGCTGCCGGAACGGGATTTTCGGAAGAGTCCGGCTTCGGCGTTTTCAAAAAGGCTCCGGAACTCTTGATCATCTTTTTGTGCTGGATGCTGCTCACGGATTTTGCCGCGCTGCAATCTGTGATGCTGGCTGCTCATGGCTTGGTCCAAGAAATCATTATGTTGCCGCTTGCCAACGCTGGCAGATGCCTGAGCGTTTTGGTGCACTTGGCAAACGGCTTTGGCATTGTGTTTTTGTTGCAATAAAGGAGACGGCCGTCTGACCGGACATGAGCGCCCGTAGTGTGTACCGCCTCAATGCCTTCAGTATGCCTTTGGGCTACCGTCCTTGCCATCGTCTCTGCAACCCCGCGTGCAGCCGGTTGAACATTGCATTTTCGGGAACAAGTTGCCTGCGTGGGCTGTCTGAATGCGCCCTCATCACGATTGACCGTCGGCACCGGATATCAGAGACCGTTTCAGGCAATGCCCCGTGTGTTTTTCCAGGCTATGCAGGGTTGGCAGCTCTCAGGAACAGGCCGGCGGCAAGGTCCTTATGTCCGCAACGCAAGACAGCCTTTGTCCCCGGATGGACGGTCTGCGCCAGCTCGCCTTTATGATTTTCTACACCGTAGCCTGTCTGCGCAAGCTCCGGCCTGTTCAGTCCGGGGGCCAGAATATGTACGGATGTGCTGGCATGCCATGGTGCAAGAACTGCCACTTCCCATGCATCGTCGTTATGTTGTCCGATAATGCGGGCAACCAGCGGCAGGCGTTCTTCCTTTGTAGCTGCGGGCCACGTTTTTCTGCGGCCTGAGGGCAGGAAAAAGCCTGAAGAAAGGGGCCTTGTGGCTGTATTCCGCAGTTCGGCCATGTACAGGTCTGGCCGGTAGCGTCCTGCTGCAAGGTCGTCGATGGCAGCCCGATATACGTCCACAACCTGAGCGGCATACCCTGCTGTTTTCATGCGGCCTTCAATTTTCAGTGCGGCAACGCCCTGCATGGCAAACCAGCGCAGGTATCGCACCAGGCACAGGTCATGCGGGCTCCAGATATGTGACCAGCCGTCATCTTCGGTAACTGTCCATGCGGGGGCGCCTTTGCGGGTACGTTCTTCAAAGTCCACTTCAATGCCGCCGAAGCCTGATTCCTGATCGCTGCATTCCACCGATGCAGTGCGATAGTCAAAGCGGCAGGGATGCGTGCATTGGCCCAGATTTGCGGGGCGGTCGTTCATCCATGCGCTAAGCAGGCAGCGACCGGAAACGGCAAGGCACATGGCGCCGTGTACAAAGGTTTCGTATTCCACATCAGGCACGGCGCGCATGATGGCTTTGATGTCTGCGGCACCCAGTTCGCGGGCCAGATTCAGGCGGCTTGCGCCTATGTCGCGCCAGAAGGCGGCAGATTCGCTGTTTGCCGTGTTGGCCTGTGTACTCAGATGTACGGGAATATGCGGGGCAATGCGCCGTGCCATGCGCAGCACGCCGGGGTCGGCAATGATCAGGCCGCTGATGCGGTATTCGCCGTTTGCAGGAGCATCAGCACTGCGCCATTGCGGCTCCAGCTGTTCC
The DNA here is from genome assembly GCF_047973035.1 of Oleidesulfovibrio sp. Taxonomy (NCBI): domain Bacteria; kingdom Pseudomonadati; phylum Thermodesulfobacteriota; class Desulfovibrionia; order Desulfovibrionales; family Desulfovibrionaceae; genus Oleidesulfovibrio; species Oleidesulfovibrio sp. Next base: position 37,198 of record NZ_JBKEBF010000043.1, on the reverse strand, counting down.
TGGTTGCAGAAAAAAGGCTGTGCCAGACGCTCCAGCGTGGCCTGCATTGTTTTAAGCTGATGCTCGTAGGGCAATGCGTTGACGCAGCAGTAAATTTTTGCGCCGCAGCTATGTGCTTTGGCAAGGGCAATCCCCAATGCTTCCGGCGTAAAGCCGGAGGCTCCGGCTCGCAGATTCATTTCTGTGCCGCCAAGGTAGACGGCATCAGCGCCGTAACGCAATACGGCATCAAGGCGCGCCATGTCTCCGGCGGGAGCCAGCAGTTCAGGCGAAAAGGTTGTTGCAGGCATAGTATCCATTATATGTGCAGGCCGCGTTCTGAACGCAGCGCTTCTAGTTTTTCAAGAATATAATACGGCACACGCAAGCCTCCCTTGCCCGTGCCGAGTGATATGTCGGGCTTGACGCTGCCGTGGTAGTCCGAACCGCCGGTAAGCGCAAGGCCGTACCTGTCTGCCAGCCCCACGCATCGGCGAACGTCTTTTTGTGAATGCTCGCTATGGTAGGCTTCCATGGCGTCCAGCCCCGCTTCCTTCATTTCTGCCACCATGCCTTCAAGCCACTCTGCAGGAGCTTTGATAAGCATGGGGTGTGCAAACGATACGGTTGCTCCGGCTTCTTTCAGCACAGATACGGCCTCAAGGGGCGAAAGCGTGGCGCGGGGGACATACGCAGAGCCTCTGTCACCCAGATACACCTCGAAAGCTTTTCTGGTGGAAGGGGCAATTTTTTTTGCCACCAGCACCTGCGCAATGTGCGGTCTGCCTACGGAGCCGTTTCCAGCAACGGCAAGCACTTCATCATAGGTAATGTCTATGTTCATGCCCTGCAGCTTTTCTACCATATGCCGGTTGCGGTCGTGCCGCCTTATGCGCAAAGTTTCCAGTTTTTCCAAAAGTGGCGCAGGATTATCCGGCAGCCACAATCCTAGAACATGTATTTCGCCGTAGGGGCCTACAGACCCCAGCTCGCATCCGCGGATTATCCGGATGCCGTGTTCGTCCGCTGCCTGCTGGGCTTCGGGCAGGCCGTCCAGCGTGTCATGGTCGGTAAGTGCAATAGCGGCTAGTCCGGCCTTGGCGGCATTTGCAATAAGTTCTGTCGGGGTGTCGCTGCCATCGGATGCAGTTGAGTGGGTGTGTAAATCTATATAGCGCGCGGCTGTCATGACAAACTCCGGAAAAAAGCAATGTGTGGTCGCGAAAGTCGTACGGGTTCTGTATTGCTTACAAGAATGCTACGGCCCCTGCGGTACACTGTCAATAAAGGGTGGTGTGCGCTCGGGTATTCTCGTGACAGGTGATGTGAAATAATACTGTGAACAAATGTGCCGGTTCGACATACTACCTCTCCGGCGTGCGGGATGATGGCAGACCGGTTACTGCATTCCGCATGTAGGGCTATGCGGCAATGCGCTGCGGCTATCTGCCCGTTACTGGTTGTGTTCTGAAATTTTGTCGGCAGCAAGCTGCTGCGGTTTGTTGCAGGCATCGGTACCGGAGATGATTATTGCGGGATATTGTCCTGTACGATTCTGCTTGCTTGTCAACGTTGCAAATGTTGCATTACGTTGTCCCGTGGCGCTCTGAATGTGCAGGGCAAACTCCGGATATGCGACCTTCGTACTGATTGGAACGGACAGGCAAACTTGCCCCGGCATTCGCTTCACTGTATGGTGGGCAAAATTAAACAGGAGTCCTGCTCGTGACTATAAATAAAGAACTTCTTGAGATACTGGCCTGTCCTAAGTGTAAAGCACCTGTCGAAATGACCATTGATGGTGACGGGCTTGCCTGTGATAAGTGCAAAGTGGTGTATCCCATCCGTGAAGACATTCCTGTGATGTTGGTGGAAGAAGCCATTGCCAAAGACCGCTGGACAGATGGAGAGCGGGGTAAATAATTGCAGTAACGCGGCTGTGCATCCGGCAGGCTTATTATCCGGTGTCAGGCACGTTTACGGAGAATTGCCTATGGCTATCGACTTCAGTTCGTTTTATGAATTTCCCCATTTATTTGATCGCATGACAGGGGAAATGGAACATCAGTTTGCGGGGGGAACCTCGCGTCAGGTCGCATTTCCGCCATTGAATATCGGTGAAGACGATAAGGCTGTATATGTGCGAGCCCTTGTTCCGGGTGCAGGCATGGACGATCTGGAACTGGTGATAACCGATAAAACTCTGTCTTTGCGGGGCGAGCTGAAGCCTGTTCAGGGCAGATATTACAGGCAGGAGCGTCCTACAGGGCCGTTTCAGCGCGTGATAACCGTGGGTGTTCCCATTGACCGTGATAACGTGAAAGCCACGTTGCGTAGCGGCGTGCTGGAAGTTGTGCTTCCCAAGCTTTCAGACCAGCGGCCCCAATCTATACGGATTGATATACGGTAAAGGGGAATAATATGAGTACGTGCCAGCAGAAAGTACAGAACCCCCGCAGGCCCAAAGTGCGCCCCGCAGCAGATCTGGTAGAGCGTGAGGACGGTTTTTACCTGTACCTTGATATGCCGGGTGTGAACAAGGAAGAGCTTGTCGTGGATATTGACGACAACGAGATGACTGTGCATGCCGTAAGCCGTTTTGGTTGTGCCGCCGGTGAGCGGATTCATGCTTTCGAGTTTTGCGATGTGGAATATCATTCGCAATTCAGCCTGTCAGATATGGTCGACAGAGAAGCCATTGCCGCAAAACTTGCGGATGGCGTGCTGACGATATATATGCCCAAGCAGCAGAAGGTGACGCCTAGGCGCATTCGTATTGAGGTGTTGTAGGCATAGTTGCCGGAAAACGGTATTTCAGCCCCTGCTTGCTGCGGGGGCTTTTTCTTTTTTTGAGTAAGTTACTAATAATGATAATGGATTATGAAAATTTTATTTGCATCTGATATTCATGGATGTCTGCCCGCCGCAGAGCGCATTTGGGCTGTGGCAGATGCTGTTCAGCCGGACGCCATCGTCGTGTTGGGGGATGCGTTATATCATGGCCCGCGTAACCCCCTGCCGGAAGGGTACGACCCGAAGCAGGTTGCTGCGCTGCTTAACTGCCGCAAAAACCGCATCATTGCCGTGCGCGGAAACTGCGACAGCGAAGTAGACCAGATGCTTATCGAATACCCCATGATGGGAGATTTCGCCTGGGTGCTGGTAGACGGGAAAAGGCTTTTTCTGACGCACGGGCATAAGTCTTCTCCCGCATCATTGCCTCCGCTGGCAGACGGAGACGTGTTTGTGTATGGGCATACGCATATCCCCAAGGCGGAAAAAAAAGTCCATGCTGACAGCGGCGGCTTAGTGCATATCTGGAATCCGGGGTCGTGCTCATTGCCTAAGGATGGTTATCAGGCTTCGTATGGTCTGTTGGCAGATGGAATTTTTTGCGTATGCGCCATGGACGGAACCGTATTGCTTGAGGATGCTCTTTGGTAGCACTCTGTTGAGACGAGGAATGAATATATGACTGAGCTTTGCTCCGGCAAAACGGAATTTGCTCTGCCAGAAACTGCCACGTCAGATGAACAGCAGCATGGTTCTGCGCAGACTGTTGAAGCCGCTTCTGAAGAAGCGGAAGTTTTTTTTACAACTTTTGTTGAAGAGACAAACTGGAACGAACTGGCAGTGGCCGCAGATGGTGTGGTGGACACTGCGCTTGCCGACAGGCTGAATACTCCGTTGCAGATAGGTGGCCGGACGATTGCCAACAGGTTGTTTCTGGCTCCTATGGCAGGGCTTGGGCATATAGCCTATCGTCAGGTGCTGGATAGCTTCGGGGGCTACGGGCTGGCGTTTACAGGCATGTGCAGCGCCCGGGCAGTGCCAACGGAAAACCCTGCGGTGTCTCCTGTCTTCAGCTGGAGGAAGGAAGAACTGCCAACGCTTGTCTGTCAGCTTTTCGGGGCCGACCCTGACGACATGGCCGCTGCCGCCCGCAGGGTGGAAGCTGAAGGCTTTTTTGGTGTTGATATCAACATGGGCTGTTCTGTTGCGCCCATTGTAAAGAAGGGCTGCGGCGCTGGTTTGATGCGCGATCCGGAACGTGCTGTACGCATGGTAGATAAAGTGCGCAGCGCAGTTTCGTGCCCTGTTTTTGTTAAAATGCGTACAGGCTGGAGTCCGGAGCCGGAAGCTGCCGTCACTCTTGCCCGTCGCATTCAGGATGCCGGTGCCGATGCACTGGTGTTTCACCCGCGTGTGGCACCTGACAGGCGGACGCAGCGTCCGCGTATTCCTCATATCGGTCTGGTTAAAGAAGCACTCAATATTCCCGTGTTCGGCAACGGCGATGTGTTTGATGCTGCGGACTGTACCGCCATGCTGGACAGGACGGGCTGCGACGGTATTTCCGTGGGCAGGCTTGCCATTGCCAAGCCGTGGATTTTCAGCCAGTGGAGCAAGGGGTTTGTTCCCGTCAAACAGACGTACAGGGATACGCTGTTTGCCATAATGGACGCGCTGGAAGAACACTACGATCCGACACGCGCCATCAAGTTTTATAAAAAATACATCATGTATTATGCGGCCAGTTTCACCTTCGGTAACAAACTGTTCGGCAGGCTGATTCGCGGTGACAATATGCAGGCCATGCGGGCTAATGCTCTGGCAGAGTTCGCCCGCTTGCCGCAGGTCAGCGTACGTCCGAACCTGCTGATGTTTTGTATGTAACCGGTCAGCTGTTCCCGTTTTGCTATTGTATTCAGGCCCGCCTTTGGCGGGCTTTTTTTTGCACTCACAATAATCTGAATATGTCTGAAGGCATGTCTGCACAGTTATAATGCGTCTTCACTGTACATACTGAGGGGCTCGGGCTATTATTCCGGTAATATTCTCTTATCGCGCCCTGCTCCGCAGGACTTCCAAGGAGGCCCCATGTCCAAGGCAGAAAAGCAGAAACAGTTCCCCAAAGATCTTTTCAGACTGGATAGTCTGGCTGACGATATTAAACGGAATATGGTGTCGCAGCTGGGTAATGACCCCCGAAATAAAAGGAAGTTTCCCTACTTTCACGCTTTAGGACACAGTGTGCGTGAACGTCTTATCGATATGTGGATGAAGACGCAGGGTGACTATTATGACTCTATGACGAAGCGGGTATATTACCTGTCTCTGGAGTTTTTGCCCGGACGTTTTCTGATGAACTATCTGACGAATATGCAGATAGTGGATGAGTGTAAACAGGTTGTTGAAGAGCTGGGTTTTTCATTGGAAGAACTGGAAGAGGAAGAATGGGATGCAGGCCTTGGCAACGGTGGGCTGGGCAGGCTGGCATCGTGCTACCTTGATTCTATGGCCAGCCTGAGGATACCGGGTTATGGGTATGGTATTCTTTATGATTACGGAATCTTTTATCAGTCCATAAGAAATGGAAATCAGGAAGAACGTTGCGATAACTGGCGTCGCTCCGGTTGTCCGTGGGAAATTGTCCGGCGGAGCACGTTATTTGAAGTACGTTTTTACGGGCGCTCGGAAGCGTACCATAATGTCGACGGCAAAGTATGTTACCGGTGGGTGGATACCGACAATGTCATGGCTGTACCATGCGACATTCTTATTCCCGGATACGGCGGCGAGCATGTTTCGAACATGCGTTTATGGGCTGCGCAATCCAGTCGCGAATTCAGTCTGGCCGACTTTAACCGTGGAGACTACATAGGTGCCATGCATGGCAAGGTAATGAGTGAAAACATTACCAAGGTGCTGTACCCGAACGACCAGTTTGTGCAAGGTATGGAGCTGCGCCTTAAACAACAATATTTTCTGGTTTCTGCAACATTTCAAGATATCTTGCGCAGATACCTGAAGCGGCATGTATCGCTGGCTGCTTTGCCGGATGCTGTTGCCGTACAGCTTAACGATACACACCCCGCCATTGCCATTCCTGAACTGATGCGTCTTTTGATGGACGAGCATAACCTTGGCTGGGAAGTGGCATGGGATATCTGCACACGCACCTTTGCCTACACCAACCATACCGTACTGCCCGAAGCGCTGGAAACATGGCCTGTAGATTTGCTGGGCAGGCTGCTGCCGCGGCATATGCAGATAATTTATGAGATTAACAGGCGTTTTCTTGAGGGCGTGGCGCAAAAGTACCCCGGCGATACAGAACGGCTTTCGCGTATGTCCATTATTCAGGAAGAAGGCGGCAAAAGGGTACGCATGGCGAATCTGGCTATTGTGGGCAGCCATACCGTCAACGGTGTTGCGGCATTACACAGCCATATCCTGCAGACGGGATTGTTCCACGATTTTCATGAGTATTACCCGCGCAAGATTCGCAATGTAACTAACGGCATAACCCCGCGCCGCTGGCTGCTGCAGTGCAACCCTGCGTTGTCACGCCTTATCACTCAGGCCGTAGGGCCGGACTGGGTATGCAATCTTGATAAACTACGCGAACTGGTGCCCATGGCGGAAGATAGTGCCTTCCGCGAGGCATGGGCAAAGGCAAAGCTGGACAACAAACGTAATCTTGCCCGCTATGTGCTGCGCAAAGTGGAAATGGGCATCAATCCCAACACCATGTTTGATATGCAGTTCAAGCGGATGCATGAGTATAAACGCCAGCTGCTTAATGTGATGCATGTCATTTCGCTGTTCAACTTAATCAAAGATAATCCTTCGGCAGGTATTACGCCCCGCACAGTGATGGTCGGCGGTAAGGCTGCCCCCGGATACTATCAGGCGAAGTTGATCATCCGGCTGATTAATGAAGTCGCACGGGTGGTGAACAGCGACGAAGATGTTGCAGGCCGCCTGCGTGTGGTTTTTTTGCCCAACTACTGCATTTCTCAGGCAGAAAAAGTCATTCCTGCTGCGGATCTTTCCGAGCAGATTTCCACAGCCGGTATGGAAGCTTCCGGTACGGGCAACATGAAGTTTTCATTGAATGGTGCGCTGACAATAGGCACACTGGACGGCGCAAATGTGGAGATTATGGAAGAAGTGGGTGAGGAAAATATATTCATTTTTGGCCTGAAGGCGCACGAAGTGGCTGAAAAACGCCGCAACGGCTACAACCCGAGAGAATTCTATGAGAATGATCCGGAGCTGCGCCGTGTGGTGGATATGATCGGTTCCGACTTCTTCTGCCCCGATGATTCAGGCTTGTTCCGGCCTATTTTTGACAGCCTGATGAATCATGGTGATTTTTATATGCTTATGGCGGATTACAGGTCCTATATGGACGCGCAGTCTGCTGTAAGCGCATTGTATCTGGATCAGAAAGAGTGGGTCCGTAAGTCCATACTGAATGCCGCGAATATGGGTAAATTTTCCAGCGACCGTTCAGTCATGGAGTATGCCCGTGGTATATGGAATGTGGAGCCGCTTGAGGGATAGGACTTTCATCTGTCCGCAGGAAAAAGGAACCCCCGCCGTACGGCGGGGGTTTTTGTATAGGCAAAACACAGCATTTTTGCAGCGGCTAATCAAACAGTTCCATAATCCATGGCTTTCTTTTTTTTCTGCTGTCGGAATAGCTATCATGCGTTGACGCATTGTGATGCTGCTTTTGGTTGTCGTAGGAGGACTGAGTTGGATGCGCTGCGTAATGCCTTTGCTCTTCTTTAAGAGCTTTCTCCAGAATTTTATCCAGCTCTCCACGGTCAAGCCAGACTCCTCTGCATTCGGGACAAAAATCTATTTCTATATTCTGGCGGTCAGTAATATGTAATGGCACGTCACATCTGGGGCACTTCATTGTGTATCTCCTTTGTATGCTGTGGGTTATCTATTTATTGCATGTGTATACAAAAGCAGGAGGGATATTTCTCCATATACATCGTGTTGTTTCGACATCGGAGAAATGCGTATGTAAAAGCGATCTGAAGCTGTTGAAATGTGGAAGAAAAAATCCTGAAATATAAGCATACGTCAGAAATATTCCTCCAATGTTCAGGCTTGCTGTTACTGATTCTAAAATTTCATTTTGAAGATGCTTTGTCAGTGTACTCCATGGTAATGATGAAATAATCATATCGGCACCTTGCATATTGTACTTGCATAAAATTTCAGGAAGGTGTGTTGCGCATGCATTTTCAAAGTGAACCTCGGGATACGATTTCTTAAGAGCCGAATATATCTGTGGCCTTTTTTCGATTGAAATAAATTGTGCATCCGGATTTTTGTTGCGGGCAATGCATCGTGTGATAGCTCCTGATCCGGGGCCGAGCTCAACAATGCTTTCGGCTGAATTTAAAAGGGTGGTTTGCGCCATTACGTTGCATAGGCGCGAACTGCTCGGCCAGATGGAACCTACACTGGAGGGCGCTCTGAGAAAGGACTTCAGCAACAGTAAGCGTGGGACGGACATAAAGAGCCTCGTTGGCGTGGAGAGAGCCGCATGTTAACGTAGCGTGGAAAATATTGTTATGGGCTAAGCATACACTGTGCCATAACTCTTGTTGACTGTAATAATGTACTATATTTTGTAAAATTGTTGTTCTTTATGAATTTATGTGCTGTTTTTTGCACTTTAAGATGGTTTTGTGCATGTGATGTGAATATCTATGCTGAGGAAATGTGCAATAAGGAAGTTCTCAAAGCTTCTTATGGTTCAATACATTGAAGTAAAAGTAAAAGCACCACATTCTTCATAATTGAAAATGTAGTGCTTTTTGAAGTCGGTACAACGCTTTTTGGAATTGTATCAACCAGAATTACAGGCTGTTGTACTATGGTCCGATGTTGCTTAGTCCTTGCTTTTTTGTGTGGCAAAAAACGAAGCAGCCCAGTCCATAGACTCCGAATACAGCTTGCGAACCAGCTCCGGCTCAAAGCCCAGCCGCGGCACGAGCTTGCTGAGCACTTCCAGATCTCCGTCTTCCAGACTTGTGAGCAGGTCAAATAAAGGCTTGTGTTCGTTGTTGGGATCGCCCAGCAGGCTTTCTTTCAGCTTTGAACTTAGTGGCAACATGTCTGTCACTTCTTCCATGGGTATTCCCAGAATGGCATCAAGAAGCGAAAACATGCCCAGCAGAAAGAGCGTTTCAGGGTTGAATCCCCAATAGTCATAGTGGGTGGTCAGCTGCTGTAAAAAATGTGCCCGCTGCATGGAGATGAAGGCAAGCTCCTGAGAACCGTCAGAGCGGCTGGCCATGTCTGCCACAAGCACTGCCCGCAACCAGGACCGTGTCTGTTCCCAACCTAATAAAGTCACAGCGTGGTCTACAGATGTTACCTTCTGGCGAAGCCCGAAAGCGGAGCTGTTGAGCAATGAAAGTAGGCGGAAGGTCAGCGATACGTCTGCCTTGACTGCCTCGGCGATGGCTTTGGGGTCCGGGGATGGAGATTCCAGAATGGACATAAGCTCGATACGCGCAACTTCATGGGACGAAAGGCTGCGGCCGGAAGTGACTTCCGGTGCTTTGAAGAAAGGCCCTTCAAAAAGAGCTATTCCCATTCGTCTTGCTGCTTCGAATTGCTCATTGTCTTTTATGTTTCGTGCCAGCATGACGCTGGATGTGTCGCCTCTGCTGCATGCGATGGCTGCTGCCTTGACGGAAAAATCCACACAAACCACATCAGCCAGCAACATGCAGTTTTTTTCCGGTTTGCTGGCATGTGAGCAGTCAATGGCAATGGTATACCCCTCGCTCTTCAGCTCTTTCAAAGCCTGTGTAACGTTTTCTGTTTTTGTGGCTTCCTGTGATACGCGGATAGCCCCGGATTGCGGCGGCAAGGCTTTGGGCACACCCATCAGGATGCTTTCCGCATCAAAAGCGATCATTACACGCTTGCCTCGTTCCATATCTTCCTGCAGCCGGAAATAGGCACTGGAACCCAGACTGGCTGCCGCCCCTGTCTGTTCGGGGAAGACAGTAAAAATGCCTTGCTGGATTTCTCCGCCCAGCAATTCGTAGCCCCAGATGCGTTTTTCAGTATCCATGATGGGCTGCTTCGAAAAAAAAACCGGTCTGCTAATCTTTGTTGAATCGGCCATGTGTGCCCCTTGCTACATATGCGGTTATGGTGCGGCAATCATGTTGCCGCACCAGATAACTGAAGAGATTTATGTTGAATACATAGCATAAGGCGGGACAGGGTCGTAATTATAACACTACCATTGAATCTGACCTGATTCGCTTAACTGAAGCGAAGGGACAAAGGCTACTTCCCACGGTGTACCGTCAATGTCTGCAAAGTAGCCAGTGTATCCCCACGGCTTTTGCACGGCAGGAGAAAGAATCCGCCCGCCTGCCTGCTCCGCCAGCCGGAGCAGATCGTCCACTTCTTTTTCCGAATGAACATTGTGCGATATGGTTATGCCTCCGGCTGCCGGTTTTGCCAGCGGTATTCCTGCATCTTCCAGCAGAAGCGGAGCAGGATACAGAGCCATCGTGATGCCTCCCATATTGAAAAAGGCTATTGCATCCGCATGGGGCGTGTCTTGTTCTTTCCAGCCTAATGTATGGAAGAACTCCCTGCTGCGGGCAAGGTCGGCCACACCGATGCTGATGCAGGTAATATGCTGGTGAAATTGTTGTGTGCTCATAAGAAACTCCTTGTTTTGATAATTCCGCACGCAGGTATGGCGGAAAAGATAATTATAGCGCAATGAGGGGCACTGCGTCTTGAACAAAACGGACAGGAGCAAGCGTGAGGGGGCAGGTTGAATTTGATGCGCAGACCGGAAAGTGAGAGCGGGATGCTATGGTATGAAAAGGCTTGAAGGAGGCAGCCCGCATAACTTGCGGCAGTCGCGGGAAAGGTGGGCCTGATCGGCGTAACCGGCATGTAATGCGGCCTGAGCCAGTGACACGTTACCTTGCTGCCGGACAAAGCTGACTGCCCGTTGCAGACGCATGACCGAAGCCAGTTGCTTGGGACTTGCTCCGGCGTGTTGCATGAACAGGCGATGCAGGGTGCGCGGCGTTGTATGAAGCCGTTCGCACAGAGCTTCGAGTCGTTGCGAGGGATGTTGCTGCAACAGGCGTACCCCCGCAGATAAAGCGGGCGGCGCAGGAGTGGCGAGTTTGTAAAGACATGCGGCCACAGCATGGGCAAGCCGTTGAGCGGCTTTGGCGGGGGGCGGTGCATCATGCAGCAGCATTGCGGTGTTGAGGTGGCGGGTCAGCAGAGTGCGTCGTGTCTTGGGACCGTTGCCAAGTTCAACAAGTGCTTCCAGTGCACCTGCACTGTTGTCTCGCAGGTCGCGCATAGAACACCCTAGTGCGCTAAACGCGGCGGCAGGAGCAAAGCGGACACCGGCAAAGTTGTTCCACCGTGTGTATTCCGGCCGGATTGCTCTGGTCATTGTGCCTATAAAATCAAGCGATGCCTCATGAATGGCACCCGTGGAATCAGTACGCCACCGGAGAATGATGTCGGCGCAGGCATCCGGAATGATAACTTCGGGAGGAGAGATTGCATCAGGCATGCTTGGACCGGAAAAGGCTTGATCGGAAAAATTCTGGCCGGAAAAAGCGTTGCCGCAGGACAAGTTGCCACAGGGTATGCTGTCGGAAAATATGTCGTAAGGCGAGCGCGTATCGGCAGAAGTTGCTTCGGGAGCAGCGGAAGTGCAGCGGGACGATTTTTCAGGGGATGGGTGATTGAAGCCGGAAAAGGTTTGCGCTTTTTGCTCTGCAGGCCGACAGGCTGGACCGGAATACCATACGGCCTCTACTATACCCGCAAGCTGCGGAGGCGGTGCAGACTGATGGATCATATGCAGAACCAGAGGCTAGAGTGAGAAAAAAGCGGGGTGACCCTATCGGACACCCCGCATCGTTTTGTGATTATGAACGGGCTGCTTTGGTTCCCAACATTCTTTCGTCTTCGTTGGGGCGTGTGGATTTTTGCTGTACGATTTTTGAGCCGGAAGGCACATCGTGTGTCAGCCACACGTTACCGCCGATGATGGAGCCGCTGCCTATGGTCACACGGCCCAGAATGGTGGCACCGGCATAAACGGTGACGTTATCTTCCAGAATGGGGTGGCGCGGGTTGCCCTTGATTAGCGTACCGTTGTGATCTTTCGGGAAGGACAGCGCACCCAGCGTCACGCTCTGATACAGGCGGCAGCCTTTGCCGATGATGCACGTTTCACCGATAACCACGCCCGTACCATGGTCGATGAAGAAATCTTCACCAATCTGAGCGCCGGGGTGGATGTCTATACCCGTTTTAGAGTGCGCCATTTCACTGATGATACGCGGAATAAGCGGTACATCAAGCTGGTAGAGCGCATGGGCGATACGGTGGTGCAGCATGGCAATGATCGAAGGATAGCAGAATACCGTCTCGCCGGGTGTTTTGGCTGCGGGGTCACCCTCGAACGCGGCTTTAACGTCGCTGGTCAGCATTTGACGGATTTCAGGCAGCATACGGACAAAGCGCTGGGCAAGGTCGTGCGAATAGATATCGCAGCTGTGACAATCATTGGCAAATTCTGCGCAGGTAAAACACCCGCCGCGGCGGATTTGTTCTGCCAGCATGCGGTAAATGGAATCCAGATTGGCTGCCAGATGGTAGCGCATGGACTCCAGTTCAATGGAAGATTTGCCGAAGTAGCCGGGGAACAATGCTGCTTTCAGCCTGTCCACGATTTCGGTCAGTTCTTCCAGAGACGGCATGGGGGCGTTGTTCAGCGGCTTGCTGAATACTTTGCTGTACGATTCGGGGGCACACATGCTGTCCACCACGTCGTCCAGCCAGCTCATTCCGCCAACGCATTCTTTATCCAATTCTTTTTTGCAATTACTCATGCTTTTCCCGTTGCTCTGATAGGTGTTTTGAGTGCGCCTTTACCGTCTAAGATGTTTTGATCTTTATTGTGGTCATGAAAACAGCGGAGTGCTCAGGTAGCGTTCGCCGGTATCGCATATGATAAAGACGATGCGCTTACCTTTCATTTCCGGCCGTTTTGCCAGTTGCAATGCCGCGTAGGCATTTGCTCCGGAGGATATGCCGCACAGAATGCCTTCCTGCTTCAGCAGCTTGCGGGCGGTTTCCATGGCATCGTCGCCGGATACCGTGATTACTTCGTCATATACATCCGTGTCCAGCACATCGGGTATGAATCCTGCGCCGATCCCCTGAATGGGATGCGGTGCGGGTGCTCCGCCGGAAAGAACAGGCGATGCTTCCGGCTCTACGGCCACCACGTGCAGGTCTGATTTCAGTTCGCGCAGGCGTTGACCCACACCGGTAATGGTGCCGCCGGTGCCTACACCTGCCACAAACGCGTCTACGTTGCCGTCTGTGTCCTGCCAGATTTCTTCAGCCGTGGTGCTGCGGTGTGCTGCCGGATTTGCCGGATTGGCAAACTGTTGCAGCATGACAGCGCCGGGTGTTTCGCGCACGATGCGCTCCGCTTCTGCAATGGCACCCCGCATTCCCTGTGCGGCGGGGGTCAGCACCAGATTTGCCCCGAAGCCGCGCAGCAGTTTTTTACGCTCATCGCTCATGGATTCGGGCATGGTCAGGATCAGCTTTAACCCGTGAACCGCGCAGATAAAGGCAAGGCCGATACCTGTATTGCCGCTGGTAGGCTCGACAAGTACGGATTCAGGTGTAATTTCACCCGAAGCCAGAGCCGTATCCACCATATTGCGGGCAATTCTGTCTTTTACAGAGCCGCAAGGGTTGTAAAATTCCAGCTTTGCGACCACCTCGGCATGACAGCCTTCTGCCAGCTTTGTTAGCCGGACAAGTGGCGTGCTGCCGACAAGATCGGCCATATTTTTTGCGATTTTCATGGTGCTTCCTCCTTGGGCTGAACAAAAAAGGGCCGGAGCGGACGATATACGTCCGGTTCCGGCCCGTGGATTCATTTGTATCCGGGCCTTGTTAGCAGGTACAGGCGGGCTTTTCTGCAGCTTCGTTGCGGTAGGGCGAAATTTCGCGCAGCCGTTTAATGATGCGCGGCAGTTCGTCCACAACAAAGTCTACGTCGGCCTGCGTAGTAAACCGGCTGAGGCTGAAGCGGATTGAGCCGTGAGCATATGTAAAGGGTACACCCATGGCCCGAAGTACGTGAGAAGGTTCAAGGCTGCCAGAAGTGCAGGCAGAACCGGAGCTGGCGCAGATGCCGTGGCCGTCCATCAGCAACAGGATTGCTTCACCTTCAACGTACTTGAAAGCGATATTGGTGGTGTTGGGCAGCCTGTTGTCCGTGTCACCGTTAACGATTGCATCGGGGATTGCTTTAAGCAGGCCGTCTTCCAGACGATCACGCAGCGCCTTTACGGTGGTGCGTTCTGCCTTCATGTTCAGAGAGGCAAGCTCACATGCTTTACCAAGCGCTACAATGCTGGCTACGTTTTCTGTTCCTGCACGTCTGCCGCGCTCCTGATGTCCGCCACGAAGGAACGGGCGGAACGGTGTGCCACGACGTACATACAGTGCACCGACGCCTTTGGGGCCGTGCAGTTTGTGGCCGGAAAGCGCAAGATAATCAACAGGCAGTTCCTGCACGTTTATAGGCTCTTTGCCTACTGCCTGCACTGCATCGGTATGGAACAGGATGCCTTTTTCCTTCACAATCTCCCCGATTTCTTTAATGGGGAAGATGGTGCCGGTTTCGTTGTTGGCAAACATGATGGATACGATGGCCGTATCCTTGCGCAGTGCATTTTTAAGCTCTTCCAGATCCAGCCGGCCCTTTTCATCCACGTTAAGGTACGTGGCTTCATAGCCTTTCTTTTCAAGATGCTGCACCAGATTAAGCACTGCGGGGTGCTCCACCCGTGTGGTGACAATGTGCTTTTTCTCAGGCTGTGCCTGCAGAGCGGACATAATGGCGGTGTTATCGCTTTCCGTACCGCAGGAGGTGAAGATGATTTCTTCCGGCTGGGCACCCAGCGCCTTTGCAACGCGTTCGCGTGCAAGGGCTACGTGTTTGCCTACCTGACCGCCGAACGTGTGCATGCTGGAGGGGTTGCCGTACAGTTCCTTCAGCAACGGCAGCATTTCTTCCAGCACGTCCGGATCGACAGCGGTGGTGGCATTGTTATCCATATAGATGGTGCGCATCTACGAAACCTCCTTCACCGTAATGTCAGCTTCGACGAATTCACGCAGGGTGCCTTCTACAAAGTTTTTCAGCGTCAGCTGGCTTGAGGGGCAGTGCGAGCACATGCCGCGCAAGGCGACAATGACTTCGGTGCCGTTGATGTCTACCAGTTCGATGTCTCCGCCGTCCTTCTGCAGGTTGGGGCGGATTTCTTCTTCCAGCGTTTTGACAACCAGCTGCATGCGCTGCACGTTGGACAGCTTGCGCGGCTCCGGCTCGGGTACTTCACAGGCAGCTGCCTTGCCGTGCTCTTCGTCCAGCAGGCGCTGGATGTCACTCAGGCAGTCGCCACAGCCGCCGCCGGCTTTAGTGAAGTGAGTCACTTCTTCCACGGTGGTCAGGTTGTTTTCGCGGATGCTGCGCAGGATCAGTTCATCCGTAACGCCGAAGCACTTGCATATCAACTGGCCTTCGTGGTGGTGCTCTTCTACTTCTTCGCCGCGATAATTTTTGATAGCGGCTTCCAACGCTTCCTGTCCCATAACGGAGCAGTGCATCTTTTGCTGGGGCAATCCGCCCAGATAGGCGGTGATTTCTTTATTGGTAATCTTCATTGCCTCTTCAACTGTTTTGCCCTTGATCATTTCTGTCAGGGCAGAAGAGGAGGCAATGGCGCTGGCGCAACCGAAAGTCTGAAACTTTGCGTCAACAATGCGCTCTTCGTCGTCGATCTTCAGGTATAATTTTAAAGCATCGCCGCAAGCAAGGCTTCCAACCTCGCCTATGGCGTTGGCGTCTTCTATAACACCCGTGTTACGCGGGTTGAGAAAGTGGTCTCGAACCTTGTCGGTGTAATCCCACATGATGATCCTCCAATCACTGCTGATGGGTGCGCTAAACAATTGCGCTTTTCACATATAACAACAAATCGGCAGGGGGGAAGTGTTGAGGGGGATTTTTTTTCATATGAATCAAGGGTAACCGCTCGCAACGGCTTATATGGCAGGTACTTGAGGGATGGAAAAAAGTATTGAAAACAGAACGGATACTGCGTTCTGCTGTGATGTGAGCACTGATTTTATTGTGGATGAGTAACGGGCGGCTTGGTAGTGAGGCGCTCTAAACGATGTTGGCGCCGCTTAGAATCATGACAAAGCGCTTGAAAACATCCATGTCGATTTCGCCTTGCATTTCTTCACGCATCATACGCAGAACGCTGAAGGGGTTACGTGCCTCCGCGTATGAACGATGAGACGTAAGCGCATCATAAATGTCTGCTATGGTCACTGCACGTACCGGTAGCGGAATTTCCGGGTCTTCCAGACCGCAAGGGTACCCTGAACCGTCCAGCTTTTCGTGGTGAAAGAGGATGCAGTGCAGGGCATCCTGAGAAAGGGGCATGCGTGTGCACATGCCTACACCGGTGAGCGGATGCCTGTTTACGCTCTGGCGTTCATCCTCATTGAGCGGACCTGCCTTGGTGAGAATGGTGTCATCAAGCGCGGCTTTGCCGATGTCATGAAGCATAGCGCCCAGTCCGAATTGAATCAGGCTTTCTTCGTCAAAACCGTATGTCTGCAGTATCGCCTGCGAATATACAAACACGTGGATGGAATGCGTATAGGTAGAATAATCATGAGCAATGAGCGAGGCGATGGTGCCCATTGAATTTTCCAGCGTCAGAAAGCCGATACCTTCCGTCACAAATTGCAGAATCCGCTCAAAGCTGCCACGTGCAAGGGTCGGCGGCAGTTTGGTGGTAAAAATTTCCTGCACAATTTCTGTGGAGGTATCGTAGAAAATTTTTGCTCTGGCAGGCAAAGGGATGGTTTCGTCGGCAAGAACATCACCCAGATGGTCCGCCACATGCTGGCGGTATTCGGGCTTCCGGCTGGTGCGGATATAGACTTCTTCCACGCCGTTGGCGCTCAGAATGCGCTTATGGCGTTCGGTAAAGCGTTCGCCGGCTTTTGTGTACAGTACATGGTTTCCGCTTTGGCGGATGTATAGCCCGAACGGGCCCATCATGTCCTGACGCAACATGGCGCAAGGAACGGGCATAAATTCCTGGGCAGATTGTTCAAGGGCTGCTGATGCCTGAGTCATAACTGCTTCATGGGCTTAGTGCTGTGGGTACCTGAAACCTGTACGACGTTACCTGTTGAGGTCGTTGAATATGCGCAGCTGGAACCAGTGAACAAGGTATTTCGGGCATGGAAGGCTGTGGCACACTCAAATTTAGACTTGCTAGAATAACTCTAGAGATTGTTGTGCCATAATGTCAATAGCATTGCAGGAAAATAGCTCTGCTGAACTGTATCTTTTAACGTGAAGCAGTCATTCCCGCATTGCTGAGTAACAGAACAAAATCTTTGAACAGCTGCATGTCCAGTTCTTCAGCCATTTCGCTACGCATAAGCTGCAGTACTGCAAATGGGGGGCGACCTTTGGCATAAGGCCTGTTTGATGTAAGGGCATCATATATGTCCGCAATCGTAACTGCTCTGACTGCAAAGGGAATCTCTTCGCCTGCCAAGCCTGTCGGATACCCTGTACCGTTCAGTTTTTCATGATGAAACAGAATGCAGTTGATTGCCGCTTGCGGAAGGTTTTGCTGTGGCAGACAGGCGACACCCATTAGTGGATGTGTTTTTATATATTCCAGTTCTGATTTTGTGAGGGACTCTGTTTTTTGTAATATAGCTAAAGGTATTTTTGTCTTTCCTATATCGTGCAGCAACGCTCCCATTCCAATTTCTGCCAGAGCTTCTTCTGTCAGGTTGTGGTTCTGTAGCATACCTAGCGTATAAAGCATGGTGTTCAGGCAGTGCGTCCAGGTGCGGTAATCATGCGAAATGAATTTGCCAAGCGCCTTTATGCCGTGTTGTGTTTTTAAAAGCTCCAGAGCGTGCGCGACAACCAGCTCCATACGGCGGACAATTATTTCTCCTGCATCAGGAATTGTACCCTCAAAAGCATCCCGCAAGAAATCCGCTGCAATGCCATATAGGGCTCCTGCACGGGAATCGATTGGTAATGAGTCGTCTTTTAATATGCTTCCCAGATGCGATTCGACGTGAGCAGTATATTCCGGCTTGTGGGATTGCTGTAACCATACTTCCGAAATTCCGTTATCAGTAAGGCGTTTTTTATGTTTGTGAGTGAACGCTTCATTCGCGTTAGTGTAGAGAACAAACTTGTTGTCCTGACGCAAAAAAACACTGAACTGGGTGGAACAGTCAGGTAGAAGCATGAGTGGCGATATGCAAAAGTAGCTATTGCAATTGCTATTTGAGGACATAGAGTTTCAAATGGTTCCTTTGGGCTCTCTTACTGAACGGACTTTTTGGAGGTACGTTTTTTTACGGAAAAAGAAAAGTAGCTATGATGCCTATTGAAAAATTATGCAGTCTGTTTTTGCAGACTCGAAAAGGTATTGTCCGAAAAATCAGAATACTGGAATGCAGGAAATATTCACGTTACAGACAGGTTGCAATTCTAAGGCGCAGAGCGGTGTTGAAATTCGGGAACCAGTCGTTCTGCAATCGGGAGGTTTAGGATGCTATCTAAAATTTCGGTAAAGGGGCTGGCTTTGCTGGTGGCAGCAACGGGGCTGGTCGTGCTTCTGGCGTGTTTCGGGTGGCAGTATGCTTCTGTACAGCATGAGGCTGCCCGCGGTGCTTTGATGACAACTATGATTGCCGCCGTGGTCGGGTATTGTGTGCTTGTTGTGCCGCTTCTTGCGGCACTTGTTATTAAAGTGACGCGACCCGTGGCAGAGATTCACGCCCGCGTGGAGAAAATTTTACAAGGTGACTACAGTGTCTGCTTTGCCTGCGACGGTGGAGACGAGCTGGCTGAAATGCGGCTTGCTCTTGATACCCTGCTCACGCGTCTCAAGTATAATCTGGGATTTGCGCAGGGTGTCCTTAACGGAATCGACACGCCTTTTGTGGTGGTAGATACCAACGAAGTGTTGACCTACACCAACTCGTCGCTTATCGACCTGCTGGAGCAGACAGGAAAGCCGGAAGACCATTACGGGCAGAATGTTGCGCACTTCTTTTACGGAGATGCCACCCGTAAAACAGTATTGTATGACAGCCTGCAGCACCATACTGTGACAAGTCGTGAAGTCGATCTGGCCAGCCGCAAGGGCAATGTGCGCCGCATACATATCCATGCTTCCCCTTTGTTTGATCTTTCCGGAGAGCTGATGGGGGCGCTGTGTATCTACCAGAATCTTACAGAACTGCGAGCCCGCGAAGCGGAAATTCTGGCGAATAACGAGCGCATAGCAGAAGCCGTGAAGCTGTCTGAAAATGTATCGCAGCAGGTCTTTGGCATAGCAGAAAATGTTGAGGGGCTGATTACGGAAGCATCGCAGGATGCAGAAGTTCAGACCGAACGGGCTGTAGATACTGCTTCTGCCATGGAACAGATGAACACCGCCGTGTACGACGTGGCACGGAGTGCTTCTGCTGCTGCCGAGCAGTCCGGCATAGCCTGTGACAAGGCTCGTCAGGGAGCTACTGTTGTTGAGCAGGCCATGTCTGCTATTGATGAGGTGGCTCAACTGGCGGAAGGGCTGAAGGCAAGTATGGGTGAGCTGGGCAGGCAGGCAGAAGAAATCGGCCAGGTGATGACTGTGATCAGCGATATTGCCGATCAGACAAACTTGCTGGCACTTAACGCCGCAATTGAAGCAGCACGGGCAGGTGATGCAGGCAGGGGCTTTGCCGTGGTTGCGGACGAGGTGCGCAAACTGGCCGAAAAAACCATGCACGCAACCGGAGAAGTCGGTGCGGCCATTTCTTCCATCCAGACAGGTGCCCGCAGCAATGTGGAGCGGGTGGAGGCTTCTGTGCAGGCCGTGCAACGGTCGCGTAAGCTGTCTTCGGCATCCGGCGATTCTCTGCGCGAGATTGTGGAACTGGTAATCAGCACAACTGATCAGGTGCAGGCCATCGCCACTGCAAGTGAAGAACAGTCCGCCACCAGCGAGCACATTAATCATGCAGTAGACGAAGTAAGAACCATTTCAGAAAATTCTGCACACTCGCTGCGTGATGCTGCTACAAAAATTCATGAACTATCTGTCAAGGCGGGAGAACTGCAACGCATTATTGCCTCGGTAGGTAGTGCATAAAGTTTGGAAGCCGTTTGCTGTAAGTATAAAGGCCGCCTTGACAGGCGGCTTTTTTTGTCCCGTGTACATAAGTGCTGACAACCTTGCCGTAAATACCATGGTAAGGTAAGCATGTATGGATAATCAGTGATTTCAAGGTCACGGAGGCAGTATGAAGTCTTTTAGAAAAGAGCTGTGGTTTGAAGCCCCGACACGCAGGGCATATATAAATATTACCGGTCAGGTGGAAGAGTGCCTGCGGGAGAGCGGCATCCGCGAAGGGTTGTGTCTGGTAAACGCCATGCATATTACCGCCAGTGTCTTTATTAATGATGACGAGTCCGGTCTGCATAAAGACTACGACGAATGGCTGGAGCGCCTTGCCCCGCATGCGCCGGTGTCGCAGTATAGGCACAATGTGGGTGAAGATAACGCTGATGCACATATGAAGCGCCAGATAATGGGGCGCGAAGCTGTAGTTGCAATTACCGAAGGCAGACTGGATTTCGGAAAGTGGGAACGTATCTTTTATGGTGAGTTTGATGGGCGCCGCAAAAAACGCGTGCTTGTGAAGATTATCGGAGAGTAGTGTTTGCTTCAGTTTTTCACTGTAAACCGTTGTGCCTGCCGGAGTGCCCGTGAATTCTTCTAACGAGCCTGCCGGAACAGAACCGCCTTCTCCTGTTGTGACAGGAACAGAGGCATCCCGTGGTTTTTTGCGGCGCACGTGGCGTCTGATGACGGACGCATCACGCCGGCACTGGGCACTGGATGTCTCATTATACCTGTTTGTTATGACAGGGCTTGTGTGGTTTACGCTGCATGGAACCGAGGAACTGGGGTATCACTGGCAGTGGAAGCGGGCTTTCCGTTATTTACTGGATACCCGGGGGGGCTGGCATGCGGGGCCTCTTGTTGAAGGTTTGCTGGTAACGTTCAAAGTGGCCGGGGTAAGCCTGTTTCTGGCGTTCTTCATTGGCCTTGCCACGGTAATGCTGCGACTCTCACACTCGGTAGTGGGACGGGCGCTTGGGGTGGGGTATCTGGAAACCGTCAGGAATACGCCGCTCCTCATACAGCTTTTTGTCATGTATTTTGTTGTGGCTCCTCTGCTCGGCATGGACAGGTTTGTTTCCGCCGTGCTGGCTCTCAGCCTGTTTGAGGGGGCATATATATCAGAGATCATACGCGCCGGTATTCTGGCAGTTCCCACGGGGCAGTGGGAGGCCGCCCGAAGTCTGGGCCTGAGCCGCTGGGGGGCCTACCGCAAGGTCGTGCTGCCGCAGGCGCTGTGTCATGTGCTGCCGCCGCTTACCAGCCAGATGGTTACTCTGGTAAAAGATTCGGCGCTGGTCAGTACCATTGCCATTTACGATCTTACCATGCAGGCGCAGGCAATAATTGCAGAGACCTTTCTGGTTTTTGAGATATGGTTTATTGTTGCGGCGATGTACCTTGTTGTTACGTTCAGTCTGTCAATGCTGGCAGAGCGACTGAAATGCCGATTCCGCGCTGGAAACGGGGCAGGCAGTATGGCCCGCCCGTAAGGAGGAAATGATATGAAGCGCATTCTTACTCTGGTGGTGGCCTCGCTACTTGTTCTTGCTTTTGCTGTTATGGCCTCTGCTGCTGATGTACGCCAGCAGCTTACCCAGCAAAGTACCATTGCACAGGCCGTAGACCGCGGTGTGCTGAAAGTTGGTTTTTCCACATTTGTGCCGTGGGCCATGAAGGATAAACAGGGCGAGTTTATCGGGTTTGAAGTGGATGTGGCAAAACGTCTTGCTGCAGATCTGGGCCTTGAGGTGCAGTTTGTTCCTACAAAGTGGTCGGGGATTATACCTGCGCTGCTTACTGGCAAGTTTGATGTGATCATCGGCGGCATGAGTGTGAAGCCGGACAGAAACCTATCCGTCAACTTTACCGTTCCTTACGATTACGCCGGTATGGCCATCATGGCACATAAAGAAAAGGCCGCAGGATTCAACAGCATTGAAGCTTTTGACAAGGCGGATGTGGTAGTTGTTGCCCGTATCGGCACCACTGCGGCGTCCGTGGCGAAAAAGTATTTTCCCGCAGCCCAGATTCGTCTGTTTGATGACGAAGCACAAGCCGTTCAGGAACTGCTGAACGGCCGTGCCCATGCCATGGTTTCCAGCGCACCGCTGCCTGCCTTTACAGTGTTTGAAAACTCCGACAAGTTGTTTTTGCCTGTAGAAGGCACCTTTACCCGCGAACCTGTGGCTTTTGCTGTGCGCAAGGGCGACATTGATACGTTGAATGTTTTCAATAACTGGATTCGCATGGTCGATGCTGAAGGCTGGTTCAAAGAACGCCAGCATTACTGGTTCCAGACCAAAGACTGGGAAAGCCGCATTAAATAGCTTGGTGTAACCGGGCGGGGGGCCAATGCTGCCCGTCCGGTTTTGCCTTGCTGCTTGCTGTAACAGCGGGACACACTGCACAACTCGACTGATTTGCCGAAAAAATAAATGAGCCTTATGCCGCACGTTGCGGTAAAAGGCTTTTTCAACCTCTGCCATGTTGCTGTTATCCTGATGAAAAGAGTAAACCGACGACTGTGTTTTCTTGATTATGCGCTGCTGGCACTGTGCTGCGGCGCAGTAGCAATGCTTGTGTGGAAAATGCAGGCAGGCAGAGAATATGACTGGCAGTGGGGCGTGATCTGGCAGTATTTTTTCCGGCACGATGCACAGGAAGGCTGGGTGGCGAACCTGCTCATGCAGGGCCTTTTGACAACCATTCGTCTGAGTATATGGGCCACATTGCTTGCTGTGGTGTTTGGGACGCTGGCGGGGCTTGCCCGCGTCAGCCGCAGCCGGTTGAGTCGTATGCTGGCCAGAACTTACGTGGAAACTGTCCGCAATCTTCCGCCGCTTGTGCTGGTGTTTATTTTTTATTTTTTTGTCAGTTCACAGGTTATGCCTGCATCCGGACTGGAAGATGCGCTGTACGGACTTTCTACGTGGCAACGTCAGGTTGTGGAGTTTTTGTTCGGACCGGTGCAGGGCGTGGCAGCCTTTGCAGCAGGGGCGTTGACGCTGGCCATTTACGAAGGTGCCTATATCGCTGAAATTGTCCGTGCGGGGATAGAATCTGTTGAACACGGGCAGTGGGAGGCTTCTGCCTCGCTCGGGTTCGGCCGTTTCGATCAGCTCCGGCTGGTCGTGCTGCCGCAGGCACTTAAGGTGATTATTCCACCTCTTGCCGGACAGTTCATTTCCACTATCAAAGATTCTGCCATTGTTTCTGTCATATCCGTTCAGGAGCTGACGTTCCAGGGGCTGGAGCTTATGGCGTCTACTTTCAGGACATTTGAAGTGTGGACAACCATCGCAGTGCTATATCTTGTTTTAACGCTGCTGTGTTCCTACGCCGCGCGCAGAGTAGAGGCCCGTTTACGTTGGCAGACATAATGTTATGCTCTGCGGTGACATGAACCCTCTGCCAGTTGCATTGCCAGTAGGCATCACGTCGGAACAGCAAGACCCCCCGTGTATCATATATGATACACGGGGGGTCTTGCTGTATTGTCTGCTGATGCTAGGAAAGTCTTTTTTCTTCCATCAATGTGATGATGCGCTGCGCCATGCTGGCAAGGTCGGGTTTTGATATCTGGTCATCAGCGCCTACAGATTCGCCTTTGTGGCGTAATTCAGGAGTGATAAGTGAAGAATACAGAATCACGGGCACATCTTTGGTCTGCGGGTCTTGCTTGATTGTTTTGGTAAGCGACAGACCGTCCATAAGGGGCATTTCGATGTCGGAAACAAGGATGTCGACGAAGTCCGAAAGCGGCCTTTTTTCTTCTGCGGCCCTTGCTGCTTCTGCGCGGAGCATGGTGAGCGCTTCATGCCCGTTGGTGGCGATAAGCGGCTCGATGTTTGCCGCCTTAAGGTTTTCAATCAGCATGTTGCGAATGGACGGTGAATCGTCGCTGACGATGGCGCGGTACCGTCTGGGGGCTTTGATGCCTATGCCTATCTGGCCTCTGGTAGAAGCGTCAAGGTCGGCGATGATGTGCTCAAGGTCTACAAGCTGGATAAACTTATCATCCATTTTTACAATGCCCACAACGGAATCAGCGCCTATGCCGGCAAGAAAGCGTCCGGGGGGCTGAACATCACCCCACCCGACGCGGTGGATGTTTGTTACGCCTGAAACAAGAAAGCCGGTAGTGGTTCCGCTGAACTGGGTAACCATAATAACGTCGTGCTTGTGGCGTACCACATTAAGCCCCAGCCATTTGCCAAGGTCCAGCACCGGCACTGTCATGCCGCGCAGGGGAATAATGCCCATAAAGCATGGGTTGGTGGCAGATTCAGGCACCTGAAGTTCCGGCGCTTCAATTACCTGCATCACTTTAGCAACGTTCACTCCGAGATAGCAGGCTCCATCACCGGAGTCAGTCCGATGGTTCAGAAAAAGTTCGAGCACTTCCAGCTCGTTAGTGCCTGCTTCCAGCAGAATGTTATGGTCGTTGTTCATGTTTTTCCCCTGTGGCTATGCGTGGGAACCACTGACCGGAGTGCCTGACGTTTGCTTGTTAGGCTATACGGCCTGACCTTCACAGCATTTTACTATAGCACTAATCAAAGGCCTCGC
The DNA here is from genome assembly GCF_047973035.1 of Oleidesulfovibrio sp. Classification (NCBI taxonomy): domain Bacteria; kingdom Pseudomonadati; phylum Thermodesulfobacteriota; class Desulfovibrionia; order Desulfovibrionales; family Desulfovibrionaceae; genus Oleidesulfovibrio; species Oleidesulfovibrio sp. The sequence goes on along the minus strand of NZ_JBKEBF010000043.1, from coordinate 12,494 downwards.
AAACGCTTTGGCGCCAATTATCAATCTGTTCCTCGTATAACGCTGCATCTGCTTCAAACCCGCACTCCGTGCAGGTTACGCGCAAATTTGATCAGCGGCCATGCAGTAACGCCTTGCCGCTACAGGCAAAGCACCGCACGGTGATGTCGCTGTCAGTGCCTGCGTCTTGCGGAACCGTATTTACTTCTGTTTTCGGCATGCAAGCTTTGTAATGCTCCTGATATGTTGAAGTAAATAGTCAGATGGCAATGCATGACCGACAGCTCCGGGCTATCTGTCCAGAGCTTCGCATGTTTTCGCAGCACATCGGCCTGAATGAATATGCAACTTTGACTGGCTGAAAGCATCGTGCTGCTTACTGCAGACTTTCGTTGATATGCTGGCAACAACATTACACCGCCTTAGGGTGTTGCGGCGGTGTATTTTTTCAACTCGTCAGCCAGCGCAAGAATTGTATTCGCGTAGATGGTACTTTTGTTGTACTTCATCAGTACCTTGTGCTGCTTTTGACGCGTGATGCCTTCTTTCCATCCGTGTTCATGCAGATAGCGTGAAAGGCTGAAGACAGCATCGGGCACGGAAAACAGATTAACTTTGCCGTTACCGTCGCCGTCTGCTCCGAACAGAGAAATATTGGTGGGCATAAACTGGCACAGGCCCACAGCACCATATATGGAACCGGGCATGGCAACAGGGTCGAGATTATGTTCCTGTGACCACGCCAGCAAGGCTTTCAGCTCTTTATAGGCCCAGTCTGCCTTTTGGCGGGTACGTGTGTTTGTCCACTCAAGCTTATGCTGCGTTTGCAGGTCCAGAGCGGATAGTTCGGCCTGCATGTATGTGACATCTCCGGTTGCAGCCAGCGACGACAGATTGTGCAAGGCTGCAGCGCTGCCAAGGAATGCGCCGAGGCGTGTTTCGACAAACAGCAGTCCAGTGGCGACTTCAGCGGGAATACCGTACTTTTTTTCAGCAGCAAGGAGAGTATCTCTGTGCTGTTGCATAAAAGCCGCTGTTTTTTCGATATTCGCTTTGGTCACAACGCCTTTGTATACCGGTGGCGGCCCTTTTTTAGCGGGTGCTTTTGCTGCGGGCTTGCTTTTTTTAGGCGGCGGAGCGTATTTTCTTTTATAAAGGGTCTTGATTTTACGCGCCATGGGGTCCGGCGAGTAGTCTTCTCCAAGCCGTGCGTAGAGCAGATAAATATAGGCAGGGTCGAATCCGTCGCTGATAAGGCGATCGGTAAGCTCCTTCCATCCAGCCTGCAGTGCGATAGCCTGTGCTGCCTGCGCTGACGGGGTTGAAAAAGCGTGCAAAGGCAGAAGGTCATGGGGGTTTGTCTGGACGCTGGCAATCAGCAGCGGCGCAGCACCTTTTTGCGGTGCGTCATGTTGCGCGTTTGCACTTGGCGCAAAGCACAGCATAAATGCCAGCAGACAAGTTGCCGGAAGCATTGAAGTCATAGTATTAGAACTGTAAACAGCTTTATTATAGAGTTGCATACATCCACATTACGCGGTCTGAGCTTTTATCGCAATGGTATCAAAAACAGGAAATACGGTGCAGCAACATGAAACGTGAGAATGGAAGCGAGCCTCTGCATGATCGTGCCGGAAAGCTGGTACATTTTGTCACGCGGGATATCTGGCTGCAGGATATGGAAAAAGCGGAAGGTCGCCATAAAGGGATTTTGGGCCTGCTGCGCTGGCTGTATCTTGTGGTGCACGGTTTTGTTTCTGATCAATGCCTGCTGCGGGCTTCCGCGCTTACCTATACGGCTGTACTTTCTATTGTTCCCACGCTGGCTGTCGCCTTTTCCATTTCAAAGGGGCTGGGCATCCAGAATACTGACTTCATACGGGCGTTTTTGCTGCGCGTAGCCGCAGGGCGTGAAGATACTGTCTCTCAGATTTTATCCTATGTGGATAATACCAATGTGAAAACACTGGGTATTGTAGGGCTGCTGGCTCTGTTTGTCACCGTGGGGTCGCTGATGGGCACCATTGAAAAAGCCTTCAACTCGATATGGGGCGTGGCAAGGGGCCGTACCCTATGGCGTAAGTTCACAGACTTTTTTTCCGTTACGCTTATCTGCCCGCTGGTCATGGGCGCTGCGTTTTCTTTTTCTGTTTCCTTACGGCATGAAGCGCTGGTGCAGAAGCTCCTGAGTGTCGGCGTGTTAAGCTATGCATATGTGGCTTTTTTAAAGATGGTACCTTTTTTGATGATCACGCTGATGCTGCTTTTCATCTACATGTTCATTCCCAATACAAGAGTGCGCTTTAGCAGCGCCCTGCTGGGCGGGCTTGTGGCAGGCGGGCTGTGGAGCATGGCGGAGAGCGCATATGTCGGGTATCAGATAGGAGTGGCAAAATATAACGCCATTTATGGTGGTTTTGCCCAGCTCCCGTTGTTTCTTATCTGGGTGTACGTAACGTGGGTAATCGTGCTGCTTGGGGCGGAAGTCAGCTTTGCCGTGCAGAACCTGCGCACGTTTGAAAGCGAAATTAAAGCGAACACCGCCAGCAGGGAAGAACGCGATAAACTGGCCGTGGTGGTTATGCTTGCTTTGACAAAAGCCTTTTATGCAACGGCAGGGCCTGTGCCGCTTGATGTGCTGTGCCGTGCTGTCCACGCTCCTGTTCGTCTGGTGCAGGAGGTGCTTGCCGCCATGGAGCGGGTATCACTCGTGGTCAGCACAGAAGGCGATGCGCCGAAGTACGCGCTGACGGCTCCTCCTGAGTCCATCAGAGTAATGGATATTCTGCTTGCTCTTGCCTCCCACAGAATAGGCGGAGACAGGCCGCCGGTGACCAGAGTGTTTCCTTTTGTGGATAAAGCATTTGAAGCTTTTTATCAGGCATCTATCAAAAGCCCCGCCAACATGAGTCTTAAAGATTATCATCACAATCATATGCCTGAATCATTTGGCAGAGATATGGTGGCTCATCTGCCGGGGATGCAGGCTCGTCAGAGAACTGCGCAAAAGGGAAAGGGAAGTGGACAGGGCGAGCCTGTTGCGGAATCAGGACCGCAGGTAAAGAAAAAGGCAGCTTCTGAGAAGCCGTCTGTTGTGGAATCGTTAACTGCTGCAGACAACAAAGCCTAGATGCAGGCGGGCACAGTGTCTTGCCCGCATTGGTGCGGGCAGGGGACGTCACTTCGTTGAGTCAGGGGTGCTTCAGCTGCAGGTTATCCAGTGCAGGCTTGGCATCTGCGGAAGCGGCATCATAGTTGTTGCAGGGGGCTGGGCCGTACCCTCCTGTATTTTTTCCGGCGGGTTTTCCGGCAGGGCGTTTTTTGATGCTGCCTGATTCTGCATCTGAGGAGTCGGTCAGGTTTGAGCCGGAAGGCTGACGTGTGGCACGATATGCTTTAAGGCGACATATGCGCGTTGAATTCTCAGGCGTTGTTTCACGGTAATCACGCACATGGCTATTGAATATTGTCAGAAAATCCGGATTGAGCGCTAGAAAGTACTTGGAAAAATATACTCCCAGCGGCTTGTCTTTTGCTGTGTGCACACGGATAAGACGTTCGAGGCCGTTTCTGGCAATAATTTCATCCATGGCCTGATCGCTGGCCAGCATGGCATCAATCCGTTTTGCCAGCAGCATCTGTGTCAACTGCTGCGTGTTGGGCGGGTAGCCCTTTACAATGAATTGCTGGCTGTTCAGCCACTGCAGCATATTAGACCCGTGAAAGGCTGCAACATGCGCAGTTGGCCTGAAAGTGGGGCAATCGGGGTTAAGGTCGGAATCTGCCCGCAGATACCAGTTCCAACGTTGTTCTGCGATAGTGGCTGACAACGTGGCGTACTTGTCGCGTTCCTCATTGTGTGATGCGGCAAAAAATCCGTCAGCATGCCCGTTTTTCACCATTTGCTGAGCGCGGCTCCATGGCGTGACAAGCAGGTTCAGCTGAAATCCCATTTTATCAAGCGCATAACGGACCACCCGCACAGCGCTACCCTTAAATGTACCATCGACAGTGTAGTAACTGTAGGGGCAAAGCTCATGTGTAACTAGCGTGATCTGAGGAGCCTGTGCTGCAGCAAGTTGCGGACAGAATAACCGCAGGCAGGTGAGAAGCAGTGCAGCCATGACTATTGTTCTGTTCATGAACCATTGAGTAGCACCGAAGAAGCGAGTGCGCATCGCTGTTATTTTTTTATTTTACAGTATGCTGTGCAGTGTGTAGTGGCACTTTCGCCTTATACCGACTGTTAAACGTGCGCCAGTCCGCCTGTAGCCTGAATTGAGATGCAGCGCTGCCTGTGCTGCCAGATGCAGGCCACCCAGATAAAAACGCCCCTTCTTTCCGAAGGGGCGTTTTTGCGTGCAGTGCTATTTGTAGGCTGCCTCAAAGATGCTGAGGACAGCGGCTTCGTCAAGTTCCACCGGTGTAACGCGGAACAGACCTCCCATACTTTCCAGAGCGTTTTTTGCCATGGCGGGCAGGTCTTCACGCTTTACGCCGAAGCCGGACATGGTAAGCTCGCCCAGCCCGCAGTTGTATTTCAGCTTGGAAAGCGCATGTACAAAAGCCATGGGCTGTTCATCGGCAGGCAGACTGTCAACATCTACCCCCATGAAAAAGCCAAGGTGTGTCATGCGTTCGGGGACAAATTTCGCCATGTGGCTGAAGTAAGCCTCGGAAAGCATGACAAGCCCCGCACCATGCGGGATGGCGGGGTAAAATGCAGACAGGGCATGCTCCAGAGAATGGTGTGAAATGCAGGAAGAAAGCGATTCGCATATGCCTGCAGCAGTGGATGCCCACGCCATCATGGTTCTGGTTTCCGGATTACTGCCGTCGCGTACGCATTGGGGCAGGAAGGTGGAAATCAGGTGTATTGCCTGCTGGGCAAGCAGGTCGCTGGTCGGCTGGTTGCAGTTGGCAAGATACGCTTCCACCGCGTGAAAGAAAGCATCCATGCCGGTGCAGGCTGTGATACTGGGCGGTACGCTGAGCATCAGCATGGGATCGATAATGGAAAAGCGGGGGAAGGTAGAGTCGTTGCCCCAGCCGATTTTTTCACGGGTTTCGGTGTTGGTGATCACTGTCCACGGGTCGGCTTCGGTGCCTGTGCCTGCCGTGGTGGGAATGGCGACAACAGGAAGCGCGGGGTTTTCCGGTGTCTGTCGTCCGCCGGTACCATCGTTCATGTAATCCCAGTAATCGCCCGTGTTGGCAGCCATTAGAGCAATGGATTTTGCAGAGTCTATTGAGCTGCCCCCGCCAAGTCCGATCACAAAATCACATTTTGACGAGCGGGCAAGAGCTGCACCTTCCATGACGTGCTCTTTTACAGGGTTGGGCTGGATACGGTCGTACACTTCACTTTCGCAGCCCGCTTCAGCAAGCAGAGAGGTGACCCGAGCAAGGTACCCCAGCCGTGCCATAGAGCCGCCCGCACTGACAACAATAAGCGCCTTTTTGCCGGGTAGCGGTTCTTTGGCCAGCTTACGGATCATTCCCTGACCAAAAATCAACTTAGTGGGCATGTGATAGGTAAAGTTCATCATGAATAAAGCCCTCCTTGCGGTGCGCTGTATGTGTGGTGGCTACGCGGCAGGCCAAACGGCAGTGTCTTCTGGCTAACCGATTATCCCGCCAGTGAATATTGTGTGGATACGCTCTAACGGATTATAGCACAAGGGCAGGTGTGGAAAGTTACCGTTTGTTGACGGGTAAAGAAGTGGCAGAGACATGCGGGAAATTATGCTGAACACGCAGAGCGAATCCGGCGGGCGTTTACAGGCTTTGTTTTTAGATCCCCATGCATAGCGTGAGGTTGTTGCTCATAAATAAAAAAGCGGCAGCGTTTGTTCGCTGCCGCTTGAATTGTCTGATGGATTAATTAGCGCTGCAGAAAGGCATTATATGCTTTTACCGTGGCGTACAAGTCTGCCTTGCTTGCCAGCTCAAACGGGCTATGCATTCCCAGAATGGCAGGGCCGAAGTCGATAATGTCCATGCCGTATGCGGCAAGGTACATGGCAACGGTACCGCCGCCGCCAAGGTCTACACGGCCAAGTTCCGCCATCTGCCACGGAATGCCCTGTTCATTCAGTACGCCGCGCAGCCAGCCTACATATTCGGGGTGGGCATCGTTGGCTTCGTACTTGCCACGGTGACCGGTGAACTTGCAGAAGCAAGGACCGTAGCCGATGGTGGCAGAGTTCAGCTTTTCGTGCAGGTCCTGCCAGTCGGGGTCCATGGCGCCGTGAACATCAGCAGAAATGGCGTGGGTGTTCAGCATCACATCTGAGAAGCGGGCAGCAGGCTGCCATGCGTTGATAAGGTCCATTATGCAGTATTCAAAAAAGCGTGATTTTGCACCGGTGGAACCTTCAGAGCCGATTTCTTCCTTGTCCCAGAAAAGTACACACTGGGTGTATTCCGGTGCATCGGAAGCAAGCAGCGCCTCAAGCGAAGCAAACACGCAGATGCGGTCATCGTGTCCGTAACCGCCGATAAGGGCTTCATCAAGACCAACATAACGGGCAGGACCGGCAGGAACGGCCTGCAGTTCTGCGGAATACAGGTCTTCTTCCACAATGCCGTATTTGGCATGCAGAATTTCAAGAATACGGGCTTTGATTTTTTCTTTGGGCGCATCTTTTGCTTCTTCGCCGTTTTCATCCTTGGCGGACTCCACAGGGCGGTGCGCCAGAATGATGTTCATTTTTTCGGCTTCAAAAGCATCGGAAAGTGTCTGGCCTGCCTGCTTTTGCGCAAGGTGCGGGAGCAGGTCGGAAATGGCGAAAACCGGATCGCCGGAGTCGTCGCCAATATTCACCTGCACTACGGTGCCGTCTTCTTTTACCACAACGCCATGAAGGGCTAGCGGGCGGGAAAGCCACTGGTACTTGCGGATGCCGCCGTAGTAGTGGGTTTTGGCTTGCCCTACGCCGCAGGCTTCGTAAAGGGGATGTTGCTTAAGGTCGATACGCGGCGTGTCTGCGTGCGCACCGATAAGGCGCAGTCCCTGAGAGAGCGAGGATTTACCTCTGGCTGCGATGAAAATAGTTTTGTCTTTGAACACACGGTACACGCGGTCATGGGCAAAATTCTGGGTGTAACCTGCCTCGCGCAGCCTGTTTACCACGTATTGCATGGTTTCGCGTTCAGTCTTACAGTGCGAAAGAAAATCAATGTAGCGTTCAGCAAGTTCTTTCATGGGAGCGGCGTGTTCTTCGCCGCCGTAAACTTCCCAGCAACTTTTGGGCGAATGTTCAAGTTTGGTAGTCATGTGTGCGTTTCTCCGGTCGTTATATATACGCACGGGCAGTCCCCCCCGTGCTGTCTGTACGATTGTTGTCAGTCAGTTGAAATAGTGCGCAAAGCTGCCGTTGGCAAGCGGACGGGATGTGTGTTTTCCGCTGTTACCTGGCTCTGCCTTTTCTGCCTGTGTGGTCGTTGCAGCCGCTGCAGTCGTGGCCGGATAGAGCAATGGAACCGGCCAGAGGGTATGCCTGCATCCGCTCGCCGTCCGTTCCACCCCACGGGGTCTTGGTCGGCAAGGCAGAGAGGCGCATGGCGCAACGTCCGGCGAGGTGATTCCTTGCCGCTTTGAGTTCCGGTAGAGTCCGCTTAACTTTTTACCTGTTACAGTTCCGCACCTTCTGCTTTGCGGTCGGCAAGCAGAGCATCGAAATATTCAATGGTGCGCTTCAGGCCGGAATCTATGCCGGTCACAGGCTCCCACCCGAGTTCGCGGCGCGCAAGGTCAATATCAGGGCGGCGGCGTTTGGGGTCGTCAGTGGGAAGCGGTTTGAATATGATTTCCGACTTCGAGCCGGTAAGCTCCACAATTTTTTGTGCCAGTTCCAGCACTGTACGTTCCGCGGGATTACCCAGATTAACGGGACCGCAGAAGTCTGCAGGGCTGTGCATAAGGCGCAGCAGGCCGTCTACCAGATCGTTTACATAGCAGAATGAACGGGTTTGCGAGCCGTCGCCGTAAATGGTGATGGGCTTGTTCTGCAATGCTTGCAAAATAAAGTTAGACACGACACGCCCGTCATTGGGGTGCATGTTGGGGCCGTATGTGTTGAATATACGGGCAATTTTTATTTCCACTCCGTGCTGACGGCGGTAGTCCATAAACAGCGTTTCGGCGCAGCGCTTGCCTTCATCATAGCAGGAGCGCGGGCCGATAGGGTTGACTCTGCCCCAGTATTCTTCCTGTTGCGGATGGACTTCGGGGTCGCCGTACACTTCGCTGGTGGAAGCCTGAAGAATGCGTGCTTTGACGCGCTTGGCAAGGCCGAGCATGTTGATGCTGCCGTGCACACAGGTCTTGGTGGTCTGCACAGGGTCGAACTGGTAGTGGATGGGCGATGCAGGGCAGGCGAGATTATAAATTTCGTCCACCTCTATATACAGGGGAAAAGTAATGTCATGCCTGAGCAGTTCAAAGCGCGGATTATCCAGCAGGTCACGCACATGGTCGCGGCTGCCGGTGAAGTAATTGTCCACGCACAGAACCTCTGCACCGCGGTCCAGCAGAACACGGCAAAGGTGCGAGCCGATAAAGCCTGCACCGCCGGTAATCAGGATGCGCTTGCGGGCCAGATCTTTAAATTCGCCCTGTTGCATAAAAATGTCTCCGGATAGTTAAAAAACGGCAGTGGCGCCGGATTCTTTCGGGTTATGCCTGCGTCAGAGCCTGACTCAGCGCGTTTGTCACCAGCGCAAATTCGTTGTCGGCAAGGGTTCGCGGGTCCAGACAGAACGCATCCTCCAACAGCATGCCAGCCAGCGGCGGGTCAGTATCCAGCAAGCAGGCTTTCAGCTCTGTGGCGGAAAGAGCGGCAGGGCGGATGCATACCAGCGTGGTGGGCAGGTCGCGCTCGGGGAATGAACCGCCGCCAACGCGCGAGGCACCTTTGCGCTGTGTTACTTGCGCTGCATCGCCCAATGCTTTTCGCAGCCGCATGGCAAGTCTGCGTGCGCGCCGTGCCAGCTCTTCGGGCTTTGCCAGGATCATGGCAAGAGTGGGGACCTCGCGGGTTGCTTTGTCCATATCCATGTACAGCCGCAGAGTAGCTTCCAGTGCGGCCAGCGTCATTTTGTCGATGCGCAGAGCACGGTTCATGGGGTTCTTTTTGATGCGGTCGATAAATTCTTTACGCCCTACAATGATGCCTGCCTGCGGGCCGCCAAGCACCTTGTCGCCGGAGAAGGTGACAACGTCAGCTCCATCCGCCACCACTTGCTGCACAGTGGGTTCGTGCCCGAGTCCGAGACCCGTAAAATCATAAAACACACCGCTTCCAAGGTCTTCGATAACCGGCAGGTTGTGCCTGCGGCCAAGTTCGCACAACTCGTCCAGTGCGACCTCTTTGTGGAAGCCTAAAATACGGTAGTTCGAAGTGTGCACTCTCAGCAGCGCAGCTGTGTTTTCGTTGATGGCTGCTTCGTAGTCTTTCAGGTGGGTACGGTTGGTGGCGCCGACCTCGTGCAGAATGGCGCCACTGCGTGTCATGACGTCAGGAATGCGGAAGCTGCCGCCGATTTCCACCAACTGCCCGCGCGAAACGATGACTTCGCGGTTTTTGCACAGTGTATCCAGCACCAGCAAGACTGCTGCGGCGTTGTTGTTAACCACAAGGCCCGCTTCGGCGCCGGTGACGGATTTGAGCACGTCTTCCACGTGGCTGTAACGGCTGCCGCGTTCGCCTGTGGAAAGGTCGAATTCAAGGTTTGAATAATGCGCGCAAGCCTCTGCCACTGCTTTGGTAGCTTCTGCAGCCAGCAGCGAACGGCCAAGGTTGGTGTGCACCACAACGCCCGTTCCATTGAGCACCCGCCTGAAGCGGGGACGGCTTTGCGCCTGAACATAGGCGCAAAGCCGCGGCATGAGTGCCTCAAGTCCGAGGCTTTCGGGCGAGGCATGAACTCCGGCTCGGATTTCTTCGCGGCAGATGTTCAGAAAGGCGTTTACATGTTCGCGCAGCATGGGGCGCGGCAAAGCTGCCAGATTAAGAGGCTGGCGTGTTGCTGATTTCGCGGTGCTGGCGGATTGTGCACCGGCAGGCACTGTGTCCGTAAGGGCATGAAGGACGGCGTCTACCGAGGGTAAAGCACGAAAAAGCTGGTTCACTGGCGCTTCCTTGGCTGTTGTGGCGTTAGCTGGCTGTAAGACCGTGCGAGTATCATCAGGTTCTGCCGGTTATGGCAGTGAAGCAGGTGCCAATCCAGCAACGCCGGGGCTGCGGTCTATTAATTCAGAGTGCCTGTACACAACGTTACCAGCAAGTCTGAGAGCGACTGCTACAAAGGTAGCACGTTCAGAATCCCAGCCCGTTACAGTAACTGCATGGCAAATGGTAACAATCCGTAGCGACCATCTGATACGCATAGTATGTACAGTTTGCCTTCGGCACTAGCAACTGCCGCTTCCGGTTGCTACAGGTAGCCTTGTCTGCAACTCCGGCAACTGCAATTCGTGTGGCATTGACTGTCGCCGGTAACGAGAGGCGCAGCTGTGTGAACAATCGCTGGAAGCATACTCTGTATCACCTTTAGAGCCTGCGGGACTGTTCCGATGAAAAGCTACGGATAACCTGCTCAATTGCCCCACCTTTACTTCTTCAGATACTCGGGATGGAGTGTAAAGAACTCGGCCAGCAAAAACAAGGAGCCGCACATCAGAACAGGGGGACTATCGTCACCCTGCGGTTCTATCTGCTGTGCCTGCTGCAAAGCATCCTGCACAGAAGCGCAGGGGCGAAGCATTGCCGCATCAGCAAAATCAGGTTTGAGCAGAACAGCAAGCTCTGCCGGCAGGGCTGCACGTTCGTTGCCTGTCAATGCGGGCAGCAGAATCGGTCCATCGGTCATTTCAGCCAGCAGCTTGCCGACCCCGTTCAGGCTTTTATCCTTCATGGCGGCAAAGACAATAGCTGCCGGACGGGTGCCCGAAGCTACAAGAGCTTCTTTTAACGTTGTAAGTCCGTGCAGGTTGTGCCCGCCATCCAGAATGAGAGCAGGGTGATTTTCCGTTTTTTCTATAAGCTGCATACGCCCTGCAATCCATGCATCGGCAATGCCCAGTGTGACCACATCTGTCCACGGGATAAGTGTAGGACGCGGGATGGCTTTTTCATCCATGATGGTTTGCAGGGCTGCCAGTGCAAGAGTCGCGTTGCGGCGTTGATGGGGACCGTGCAACGCGGGTACGGCTTCTTCTGGCAGGGTGACGAGGTCTTCTGCCGTAAAAGCGCGGGTGGATTGCGCTGCGCAGGCTTCGTCCAGTATTGTGCGTACGGCAGCTTGCTGGGCAGTGGTGACAACGGGAACATGTTTACGGATTGCTCCGGCTTTGTCCGCCGCGATTTTTTCAATGGTGTCGCCCAGTATATTTTCGTGGTCCATATCTATGGACGTAAAGACTACCGTATCCGCAGCTATGGCGGTGGTGGCATCATACGTACCGCCAAGCCCTGCTTCAAAAACGGCAAGCTCGACTTCGTAGTCGGCAAATGCCAGTGCCGCCAGCACAGTGATGAATTCAAAATAGGTCAGAGTCTCGCCGCCTGCGGCCATAATGTCGTTGGCGAGCAGCAACCAGTCTTCTTCTGGCAGCATCTCGCCGTCTACCAGTACCCGCTCGCGGGGGGTCACAAAGTGGGGCGAAGTGAAAAGGCCGGTGTTCAAACCAGAGCCGGTGGCGATGGATGCAATGAATGTAGCGGTGGAGCCTTTGCCGTTGGTGCCGACAACCTGTACTACAGGGTATTCCGGACGGGTCAGTTCCAGTTCGTCCAGAACAGTGCGGATGCGCCCGAGGTCAAGCTCCATGTGGAACAGGCCCAGTTTGCCCAGATAAGCCATGACCTCGGCATAGGACGAAAAGTGGCCTTCTTCCGTTGTGGTATCGGTGTCTATTGTGCTTTCGCTCATTGCATTGTCTCCGTAAAAAAGTGGGCGCACGGCCCCGTGCAAGCACCCGTATGAGATGCAGCGACAATCGTCAACAGAAATACGCAACAAATAACAAACAGGCTCTTGACCAGCGGAGTCTGTTCGGATAAGAACATCATCCTCGCGCGCCTGTAGCTCAGTCGGATAGAGCAACTGCCTTCTAAGCAGTCGGCCAGGGGTTCGAATCCTCTCAGGCGCGCCAGTTATTACAACGAGTTGAGTATCAGCGGGTGAGTTTCGGTAGAAAGCGACTCACTCGCTGACTCACTTTTAGGCCTTGAGAAAACGCCCTCAAGCGACGTCTGTTGTAAGTTGACACTCTATTTGAGAATTTTGCCATTTCAAAATGAGAAAAAGCCCCGACCAGAGTCAGGGCTTTTTATGTCCTTACTCCGTCACTTACTGCGGTTTAAAAAAAGCCGCTTACAAGCGATGTTATAGTACCCCTTATCCAACTCTACACCGATGAATTTTCGGCCCGTAGAAAGAGCCGCTTTTCCAGTTGTCCCAGAACCCATAAAAGGGTCCAGAACAACGCAATCATCTTGAGCTATAGC
>NZ_JBKEBF010000042.1:0-4365 GCF_047973035.1 Oleidesulfovibrio sp. | reverse complement strand
GATTTCCGTCTGTTGGTTATCAAACTGGGCAGCATGAACTTCGCCATGCCCATATTTCTTTTTCCACGCATACAAGCTGTGGGTGCTGACGCCTAACCTTTGGGCGACTTCTTGGACGGGATAGCCGTGCTCGGTGATTTGTTTTACCGCTTCAATTTTGAATTCGTCAGTGTAGCGTTTGTCGTACATCGTTTTCTCCTGAGGTCTCGTTTTCATAACTCAGGAGTGTCTACGAAACTAGGGGCGATTCATTTCAGGCGTGCATTTTCTGCTTCGAGGTCACGGAGTCGACGAATGTCAGATGCTTCCATTCCGCCGTATTTTGATTTCCACTTATAGTAACTGGCTTGGATCACAGCATATTCGCGGCATGCTTCAGCTACTTTTCTGCCGCCTTCAACTTCTTTGAGAATTCGAATGATCTGACTTTCGGTGAATCGAGATTTCCGCATCGTTTCTGTCTTCTTGATGGATGCACGTTAACGAAAACCTCTACTTTTGGCTGGCTCTATATTACGGGAGATTTACACTGCATGGCGTGATGTTGTATGCTGCATGGGGGTGTTCCTGCCGGTATGACGGCTGGTTTTGACCCACCAGTTTGACCCAGTTGACGAAAACAGTGTGGGGAGCTAGTTAATTTGACACATGAGTGGAATAGGCATTTCGCGTCGTGCTTTCCATTGAATACAGAACGTTAGCGCGGTTGCAGGTGCCGAATTGTGCGCCAAGCAAAATGTGAAGAAAATATCTAAAAATGATCGGAAAGTGCACGAAGTTTAGCACGGCATTGGTCGAGAATAATAAAAAAGCAGGAGCCTTTTGGGTACCTGCTTTTTTATTATTCAAGGAGAGAATTAACGGGCTTCGCGACACCACCAGATGACGCGACCAATAACGCGGACGTTTTCCGCAAGGTCACTACCTCGTGGTATTCTTATGTCTTGGTATCTTTTGTTTTTTGAACGAATGACGAGGGTTCCAGGTTCTGTATCTAGCTGTTTAATCATAATTGTCTCGTCAACGCCGACAGCAAAGATTCCACCAGCGATGACTTGGTTCTTACTCTGGTCAATCAAGGCCATGTCTCCATCGCATATATCCGGCTCCATGCTGTCGCCTGAAACTTCCATCAATACCATATCATTCGCGTTACCCTTTGTGCGTATCCAGTCCTTACGGAATGCGAACTGTCCGTCGCACTCTGTCTGCACCTCGTAGCTGCCTCCACCAGCAGAAAGGCGGGCCTTAAGGCGTGGAATGAATATGATCTCTGTGTGGCCTTCTGACTGACCGGTGCAAGGGGGCTTTGAATTTGAGGAAGGCCGAATCGTTTCGTCTCGGTACATAGAGCCTTCGCCAAAGATAAACCACTCCGGCTTTACACCAAAATTGGTGCAAACAGCTCTGACAGTACTCACATCTGGTTCTGACTCACCGCGTTCATAGCGGCCCAAGGTGTTCTTATGAACTCCTAATTGTTTTGCAAATTCCGCCTGAGGAATGCTGCCTCGAATACTGCGGAGACGCTCTGCGGGGGTGTTTTGTGTGTCCAAGTTTTGCTCCAGAAGTTGGACATGATGTTGGACACCGTGCGCTATCTGTATTTGCCTGAGATAATGAGAAAAACACAGGTTTACACCAAAAATTATGTTGGACACCAAAAACGAGGTTGACCAATCACCAAAAAAGGTGTCTAAAGGACGCACGGGCGGTTGATAAACAGAGATATAAGTTCAACCTCAGTTTACAGCCGCTGCATGTAACGGTCAATGTCCCATTTTTTACTAATTTTTGACGCCAAATGTGACTTTGATGGACGGAGAAATGAAGCAGCTTTCCCTCTTCGATAATGTGGCAAACCGGGTGACCTTGCTGGACAGGGAAATCAAGTCTGCCATGAACGAAGCCTGTAAGCGTTTTTGCAACCGTAACAGGGTTTCGCGTGAGGAGGTTGTTGACCGCATGAACGCATTGGCTTTGCAGGCTGGGGTGCGTCTTACCGGCGGAAACGCCAAGCAGCTTTCAGATCAGATTCTGGCGAAGTGGTTATCTTCTTCCTCTCCTGAACATATGCCTAGCCATCGTGCTTTAGCCGTTTTTTGTGATGTGGTTGGCAGCCTTGAGCCTTTGGCAGTTCAGGCTGCTGTGCATGGTGGCACTGTGATTGATGAATCGCAAAGGCTGCGTCTGGAGCAGGCGGAAGTAGAAGACCAGATCAAAGCGTTACAGCGTCGTAAAAAACAACTGGAGTCAATTCGATGATTGGAAATGCACATGCAGCAACAGGAGCGGGAATACATCGGCAGCCTTTTCGCATCAGGGAGTTTCTGGACGCTCGCGGATTGTCGATGGCTGATGTTGCACGGCAGCTAGGCGTGAGTGCTCAGGCTGTTTCGGCAACAGTCAGGGGCAGGCGCAATCATCGCAAGGTGTTGGAAGCGTTGCGGGATATGGGATGCCCTGTAGAGGTGCTGAGTCTGCCTGAAGACTTGAAGCAGAGGGACGTGGCATGAGTGCGCAAAAAGTAGTCGCAAGTATCTACCGTAACGGGATTGTGCGGATTGACCTGAAGTGTGCTGATGGTGCGCTTCCCCTTTGCTCAGGCTCCATACGCGCTGTGACAAGTGTTGTCGAACGACACTGCAACCTCTGCTACGACGGTAAGGGGTATAAATTTGGAAGCCTTGCCTTGGAGGATGACGACCATAAGGCTTTGGAGATGGTTACAGATTTATCTCGCAAAATGACAGAAGACGTTGCGTATAACTCGTTTCGTAACACCAGACTGTAGGATTGTCTTATGACGCACCAGCAGGACGCATATACTACTAAAGAAGTAGCGGAAGTGCTTAATCAGCAAGTCCGGTCGTTAAATCGTCGTGCTAAGCGCGAAGGCTGGCAGTCCCGTCCCCGTAAAGGGCGCGGGGGTGGCAACGAGTGGCTGGTGGACTCTATGCCAAAGGCCACTCGCCAGGCGATAGCGGCCGGCCTGCTGCGTAAGCAACGCCTCGATTCCGGTACGGTACCTGCCGTGCCGGATGCTGAGGGTGCCGGTCGTCGGACAAGTATAGCAACACGTCTTGGCAACCTTTCCGGCTTAAGCAAGCGGCAGCGCGAAGTCGCGACTGCCAGACTGGCCTTTGTGCGTGAAGTTCATCGTTTGATGGGCCTTGTGGGACGTGAAGCAGCCATACAGAGCCTTGTCCGCGCTGCAGCGGAGGGCAGCCTTGCCCCGCATCTGCAACAGCTGGTTTCTGTAGCCAATGACAAGACAGGCACCGGCAAGGCAAAGCGCGGCATTTCACGCCGCAGGCTGTATGCGTGGTGCGGCGATTATGAACGCGGCGGCGAAGGTGCTTTGGCACCTAAGCACCGTCAGAAAGACTACACCGTACCGGATTGGGCACCGCTTTTTTTGAGTTTTTTTCAGCAGCCGCAAAAGCCTTCTATGGTGCAGGCTCATAAAGACCTGTGTGCCGCTTACGAGAGCGGCAAGCTGGAAGGCAAGGCGCCTTCTCTGGACGCAGTGCGCCGCTGGGCAAAAAAAGTGGCTCCGCCGGAGCTGGCACGAGGCCGGAAAACCGGCAACGCTTTGCTGGGCATGATGCCGTATAAGCAGCGTTCCACAAAGCATATGTTGCCGACCGACTGCTATACGGCAGACGGAACAACATTTGACGCCGAGGTACGTAACCCGCTGAATGGCAGACCATTCAAGCCGGAAGTCACTCTGGTTTTGGATGTAGCCACCAGACGGTGTGTGGGCATTTCTCTGAGCATGTCTGAAAACATGCAAAGCGTTCTTGATGCGTTACGCATGGCCTGCTTGTTCGGTGGCATTCCTGCCATGTTTTATGCCGACAACGGCCCTGGTTACGACAATCTGCAACTGTCGACCGAGGGGACGGGCATTCTTACCCGACTGGGTATTGAGCGGGCAGCATCCATACCGGGGCGCCCGCAGGGCAAAGGGCTGATGGAGCGGGCCGTGGACACCATCTGCAAGCCTGTGGCCACAGGAATGGCTGCCGGACTGGGAGCGTGTTTACGGCCTGCCTGATGCCTGTTCCCATCCTGACACCACGTTGCAGGAACGCATCATGGCATTGGTCATAGCAGTGCAGGAACAAGCTGGCCTGTCGCGGGCATGGTTTACGCGCCTTGCCATGCTGCTTGGTTACAAGGTGGTGGTGCACGAATACCCGCCGTTCTGTGCCGGTTCACATGCGGGCGACATGTTGACCAACGGCGACTGGCAATGGGCATGGGGCGTAGCTGCTCCTGCCATTACCGAGCGCCGCTTCAGCGCAGGCCGCAGTGCCACGGGCGAGGCTCTGTCCACCTGGGGCGATCATTTACTGG
>NZ_JBKEBF010000041.1:0-131366 GCF_047973035.1 Oleidesulfovibrio sp. | reverse complement strand
GGTGCCGTGGATATTACGTAGATACAGTTGGAAAAAATAAGGCAAAGATACAAGATTACATTAGGCACCAACTTGAGCATGATAAGCTTGGTGATCAATTATCTCTTCCATATTCTGGAAACCCGTTTACGGGTCGCAAGTAACAGAGATGCAGATGCCAGACGAACGTGCGCCTGCTAGGGCGCTGCTAGTAAGAAAGCCTTATAGGCGCATATGAAGAACCCCCAGCTATGCTGGGGGGTACCTTTTTGTGCCCGCAACCACGGGGGCTGATACGCCGGAAAACACCGCACCGGCACCCCTTCAGGCCGCAGGCATCGGGCTTGCGCACCGTGGCTTGCGCAGTTACTGTTCGCGGGAATACTATCGGTAACTACTCAGGGGAAATTATGAATATATCGACAATGGCAGCAAGCACATTACGCCCGATGACAACGGGGATTGAACTGGCAGATTTTATGGCTTCGCATGGCGGCAGTCTGGGCGGAACATTTCATTGTCCGGTTTATATGGGTGTGCGTATGCTCTGGGATTATGACACGGATGAGTGCTTTAGCGCAGAAGGGGTCATTCTTCCCGAAGCAGAACACCTGAAGCCACAGCTGCGTCTGATTGCCGATGAAGTGTTGCGGGAAACCGGTGTGCAAGCCGGTATGGACGGTATTCTGGTAAAAGTGAAAGACAGCCCCTGCCACTTCCGCATTATTGATCTTGCCTCACCTGAATTATCCCTGTGGAGACAGGTTAACCTGCTTACTGATCTTGCTGCTTCGCTGGAGTCTGAGCTGCCGCATGTACGCCCTGCACAACACTTTCATACTCCTTCCGTTAAGTCGGAAAAACAGCTGACCAGATGGTTGAAAACGTGGAAGCGCCCGGGCCTTGGCGGAATATATATTAAAGAGGCGGAGATGATCTATTCTCCCGGAGTTTCCTCCTCTCAGTGGTGCTTTGTAAAAGTATAGGAGTGGTAATCTGCTGCATTGCTTTGTTTTTTTGTGTTTGCTATAGCGTTGCAGCCAGTCAAAGGGGGGATAACATGCTGTATTGTCGTAGCGGATATGAGTCTGTGCTGATTGCTTCAGCCAATGACAGACATGTCACTGTGGATAAGTCTGTGCTGAAGCAGCTGTCCATTACAAAGACGCAGGTTGCCTCCTCTGTTTCAGAAGCACTCCGTCCCTTTCAGCACCACTGCGGCCCAGATCTGGTATTGATCGATGATATCCTTGAAGATTCTTCTGGGCTGGAACTTTTGCGCCGCATGCGGCAGGAAGGCGCAGAAGCGTATGTACCCTGTGTGATGGTTTCCTTGCAGAATAGCCGTGATTCCGTGCTGCATGCCATTGCTGCGGGATGTTCCGGATACGTACTGCGCCCGTACTCCATTGCCACCATAGAAAAGCACCTTGATGCCGCATTGGCTTCAGCCCGTTTGCCGCAGTCTGTGCAGCGCAGCTTTGAAAACGCCAGAAAAATGCTGGAGCAGGGTAATTATGCCGAAGCGATCAGCGAATATGCAGAGCTTGTTTCGGAAGATGATCTGGCAAAGCAAAGCTTTAATGACGGTACACGACAGTTGCTGGTGGGCAATTTCGGAGCAGCAATTGAGGCCTTTAACAAAGCGCTGGCTTTAAACAGGCAGTATGCCGAAGCTCATAAAGGGCTTGCAGAAGTATACAAGGCTTCCGGTGATATGGCTGGTTATCAAAGGCACTTGCAGGCTGCCGCAGATATTTATGCGCAGCAGGATAACCATCAGCAAGTTAAAGAACTATTTGTCGAGATTCTTCGTCTTAATCCTGATGCTCCGAATCCGTATAATACGTTGGGAGTACGCCTGAGAAAATCTGGAGATTTTGAAAATGCTCTGAGTGCCTATTTTCAGGCTGAGGAGCTTTCGCCTGATGACGAAAATCTGTGTTATAATATCGCCCGTGCATTTCTGGGACTGGATGACAGACGGAACGCACTGGCATACCTTGAACGCGCCTTGATGCTGAACCCCGATTTTACCCATGCCGAGGCATTGTATTGCAGGCTTAAGCGTTAGGTGTTTTTGCATCGCTGCCTGCGGTGTACTTGTGCAGGGTTTCAAGTAAGGCTTTACGGGTGACCGGTTTTACCAGATAGCCATCGCAGCCCGCCTGTCTGTACTTTTGGATATCCTGCTGGAATGCATTGGCAGTGAGCGCAACCACAGGAGTGTGGCCTCCGGTTTCCCTTTCCCGCAGCCTTATGGCCTGTGTGGCCTCCATCCCGTCCATGTTGGGCATGTTGATGTCCATCAGCACAATGTCGAACGGTTGTTCAGC
This sequence comes from Oleidesulfovibrio sp., assembly GCF_047973035.1. Taxonomy (NCBI): domain Bacteria; kingdom Pseudomonadati; phylum Thermodesulfobacteriota; class Desulfovibrionia; order Desulfovibrionales; family Desulfovibrionaceae; genus Oleidesulfovibrio; species Oleidesulfovibrio sp. Next base: position 129,051 of record NZ_JBKEBF010000041.1, on the reverse strand, counting down.
AAATCGTTCCAAAGCCTGACGGCCGTCTTCCGCTTCTACCAGCGTGCATTGCACATCACGCAGCATCATCCTGACAACAGCACGGTTTCCGGGGGTGTCTTCCGCCAGCAGAATGGTGATATCCTGCAACCGGGGCGACTCAGATGGTGTAGTTGCGGGTTGCTGCTCCAGAGACTCAAATTCTGCCGGTAGTTGCGCGAAGCTGGCGCTGAAGCTGACCGTTGTGCCTACACCAAGTTCACTTTCAAGCTGTATAGTACCGCCCATAAGTTCTACAAGGTGTTTTGAAATAGCAAGGCCAAGTCCTGATCCGCCGTATTTGCTGTGTATTCCGGTAGAAGCCTGCGAAAATTTTTGAAAAAGTCTTGCCTGAGCTGCCGTATCAACGCCGATTCCTGTGTCTTTTACCGTAAAGAGAAGATTCCCATCGTGGTTTGCATCTGGCGCTGGTGCCACATGCAGCAGGACTTCGCCGGAGTGAGTGAACTTGATGGCATTGCCCGCAAGGTTGACCAGAACCTGCTGCAAGCGTTGTGCATCTCCCATATGATTGATGCGTACGCCGGGAGCGATGGTTGCGGCAAACAGCAGGTTTTTGTTACGGGCCTGAACAGCCAGCATATCCCGCACATGGTAGACAACGTTGTGCAGATTGAATGGAGCTTTATCCAGTTTCAGCTGGCCTCCTTCCACTCTGGTCAGGTCAAGGATATCGTTGATGAGCCTGAGCAGCGATTCCCCTGAGCTTTGCAAAATGTTCATGCATTCTTTCTGCTCAGGAGTCAGCGGGGTGCGCTGCATTTGCTCTGCCATCCCCAGAATCGAATTCATGGGAGTACGGATTTCATGGCTCATATGTGCCAGAAATTCGCTTTTCGCTTTGTCCGCCTCAATCATGGCCGCACGCGTCTGTTCCAGTTCACGCAGACGGCGATGTTCCGTGATATCTTTTATTGAGCCTTCGTAACGCGGGGTGCTGCTTTCTTTGGTACCGGGCTCTTCTATTGTTCGGGCAGACACGGAAACCCAGAGAATCCCGCCGCGTTTGTCAAACAGTCGGGTTTCAAAGTCGCTCACTTCGCCTTTATAACGCAGTAATGCTGTAAGGCGTAGGAGGTCTTTCTGGTTTACCAAATAATCCAGAGGTCTTGTGCCGCGCTCAGCAAGCAGCTCCATGGCGGAATTGTATCCAAGCAGGCGGGCCAGCGCCGGATTGGCGTTGATAAGAAAGCCACGACTGGAAATCTGGAAGATGCCTTCTACTGCATTTTCAAAAATGTCTTTGTAGATGGTCTGTGCATGGCGCAGTGACGATTCGTTGCGCTGCAGGCTTGCGGCCATGGCGTTAAATGCCTCAACCAGCTGCCCCAGCTCATCTGTACTTTCTGCCGCCGCACGGTGATGCAGCTCACCGGCTCTGGCTCGGTTCATTACGTCACGCAGGTTAGCAAGAGGCGTGCGCAGGTGTCGTTTGAAAATATGATTGCATATGACTGCTGCTGCAAGCACGGTTGCCGCAAGCAGTCCTGCGAACAGCCCCATAAGAATATAGCTTTCACGGTGCAAGGGGCTCAGATCGTAGGTTATGGTAACAAAGCCCTGCAGCTCGCCGATGACCGTTAGAGCAGATGTGAGAAATAACAGAGGAGTGCCGTCAACTTCTCCGCTTGAAACAACTTCGCTCCCTTTAAGAGCTAGCCTTTCATCCGTAGAAAGAGGGGCGGGCAGGCCCGGACGGGTATGGATGAGCGCAATGCCGTCCTGATTGTATATGGTGACGGAATAAACACCGTCCGTTTCCTGCAGGTCTGCAGCAGTGCTGCGCAAGGCCCTGGTATGGTTTGCAAAAATCTGATTTGCAAGGTCGTCTTCGCGCTGAAGGATCAGGGAGCTGAGCATCCGCTCCGTGCGCGAAATAACGTTTTCATTATGGTAGTTCAGAAAGCTGGTTACAAGAAGCGTATAGATAGAACAGGCAATGATGGCGAAGGCAATCAGTGCAATGTTCAGGCGGCGGTTAAGTGAGTATCGGTTCATGACGGCTCGCGTTCAGGCTGAATAGTCTGTGTGTGGCTCTGAACCCCGTTTTGCATCTGCAGAATATGCACAGGGCGCGGAGGGGGCGTGCCGTTATCGGAGAAATGCAATGTCCCTGTCATACCGTGCCATATAAGCTTTTCAAGCGTATCACGGATATCCTTTGCCTGATAAGATCCGGCATGGGCGGCTGCAACCAGCAGAACCATTGCCGCATCAAATCCCAGAGCCTCATAGCCGCTGGTCAGTGGTCTGCCTAATTGCAGGCTGGCTGCGGACTGCGCGGCATCAGAAGATGATTTGCAAAGTCTTCTCAGTTTGCGCGGCAGCTTGCGACAAGTGGGGGCGGATGTGTTGTGCCCTGTTGCCGAAGTGGCAATTTCCGGCAGCCACAAGGCAAAATACTGAGCGCCTTCTGCTGCGGATCCTGCGTGCCTTGGCAGGTTCAAGTTCCAGGCGTCGGCCCCGATGAACTGGGCCTGAACTCCCATTGCGCGGGCCTGCTGCATAAAAAGACCGCTCTGCCTCATAAAGTCGGGCAGGAATATACAGTCCGGCTCAAGGCGCTTGAGCTGCTCGATAATGACTGTGAAGTCATGCTGACGATCAAGGTATTGTCCCCGCCAGATGATCTGACCGCCATTGTGGATGACTCCTTCCACAAAGCCCTCAGACATGGAGATGCTGTAGTCGTTGCTGATGTTGGTGACTACTACTATGCGCTTGAAGCCGAGATTTTTTGTGACATGCTGCGCCACTGCTCTGCTGCTTGCGGTGTCATCGTTACAGGTGCGGAACATATACCGCCTGTTGCGGGTGATATCAGGATGCGTTGCAGTGGGAGTGATGGTAACAATATTTGCCCGTTCAAGAACTTCTGCCATGGCAAGCGCCTGTGTGCTGGCAGGAGGGCCGATAATGCCGAGTGTTTTTTGTGCGGCAAGCTGCCGTGCCGCGTGTCGGGCTTCAAGCGGAGTTGTGCCGACAGAAGTAAAACGGGTCCGGACAGGCTGCCCGAAAAGCCCGCCTGCGGAGTTGAAGACGGCTACCGCAACGCGGACGCCATGCTGAAAGGAAATGTTACGGGGAGTACGCTCCGGTTGGTCGTCAACAATGGTAATGGTCAATTCCTCTTCCGCAATAGCTGAAACTGGCTGAATTACCACAAGGAAAAGAGCCAGCAGCGCAAGGGGCAACGGTGCCCTGTAGTGCGGATGCAATGAAAAGGAACTGATGGCGGATCCCCCTGAGCGTTGTGCTCCCGTTATCGTGCTGAATTATATAAAATAGCGATGTGGAGTGCAAGAAGCAAGGTTTTAGACTCTTGCTTTGCAGTGTGGAGTATGACAAATGAGCGCAACACATTTGGTTGAAGCCTGTTTTTGAGTTGCCTGACATTGAACTCTTCATGACTCGTAGGAGCAAAGCAATGACTGTTATCGGCACACCGTTAAGCCCTGTGCGAAAAAAAATTATGCTGCTCGGTTCCGGTGAACTGGGCAAAGAAGTTGCCATCGAAGCCATGAGGCTGGGCGCGGAAGTGGTGGCGGTAGACCGCTATGCAAATGCACCGGCAATGCAGGTGGCGCACAGTGCGCATGTCCTTTCCATGCTGGACGGTGATGCATTGCGCACTCTTATTGCGCAGGAGAAGCCGGACTTGATTGTGCCCGAAATCGAAGCCATTGCAACGCACGTGCTTGAAGAACTGGAAAGCGATGAACTGACAGTGGTACCCACTGCACGTGCAGCCAGACTGACTATGAACCGTGAAGGCATCCGCAGGCTGGCAGCTGAAGAGCTGGGATTGCAGACGTCTCCTTACCGTTTTGCGCGGACGGAAGAAGAATACCGGCAGGCTGTTGCAGAACTGGGTATGCCCTGCGTGGTGAAGCCGGTCATGAGTTCTTCCGGCAAAGGCCAAAGCGTAGTGCGTACCGAGGCTGACATCGCCGGTGCGTGGGAATACGCCCAATCCGGCGGCAGGGCCGGTGGCGGCAAGGTTATCGTAGAGGCTTTTGTTGACTTTGATTATGAAATCACCTTGCTTACTGTACGTCATGTGGGCGGAACCTCATTCTGTGCGCCCATCGGGCACTATCAGGAAGACGGCGACTACCGCCAGTCATGGCAGCCCCAGCCCATGAGCGAAAAAGCTCTGGCAGAATCGCAGCGTATGGCACAGGCAGTGACAGAAGCATTGGGAGGGTACGGAATTTTTGGTGTCGAGCTGTTCATTAACGGCGATAATGTATGGTTCAGCGAAGTTTCTCCCCGTCCGCACGATACCGGCCTTGTGACCATTGCTTCGCAGAACCTTTCGGAATTTGCTTTGCATGTTCGTGCTATTCTCGGGCTGCCCGTTCCGGCTATCAGGCAACACGGCCCTGCTGCTTCCAGTGTTGTGTTGGTGGAAGGTGATTCTGATAAAGCCTGCTTTGGAAACCTTGAGAATGCTCTTGCTGAACCTGATACCTCTCTGCTTCTTTTTGGAAAGCCGGAAGTGCGAGGTCGCAGGCGTATGGGCGTGGGGCTGGCGCTTGGAGAATCCATCGAAGACGCTGTGGCAAAAGCAAAGCGCGTTTCTGCAGCGGTGACTGTTGAGTTGTAGCTTTGTGTTAAAAAAATCATGTGCCCGCGGGGTTATCCCGCGGGCATTTTTTTTGTAACATTTACAAAAGACGAAATGCGCCGCCAATAAATGCGGCAGGCAGGGTCCTGTGTTCGAGGGGGGATTCTTGCGGATCATCAGGGATGAAAAAGTGAGTTCTGCGTATGAAAATTCTGTTTGTGCATCCTAACTTTCCTGCACAGTTCCGGCATATTGCCGCTGCATTGGGCAAGGCGAAAGACCCGTCGCATCAGGTGATCTTCCTTACTTCGACGCCCCGTAAAGAATGGACGATACCGGGTGTGAAAAAAGCGGTTTATTCTCCGCTACAGGATGATACGCCTTCTTCCATACATCCTCTTGTTTCCCATTTCGATGCCCGTGGCAGAGCGGGAGCCGCAGTGTATAGTGCCTGTAACACGTTACGTAAACAGGGATTTGTGCCGGATGTCATTGTGGCGCATTCCGGCTGGGGCAGTTCGTACTTTTTACGCGATGTGTTTCCGGAATCCCGCCTGCTGGCATTTTTTGAATGGTATTATAACACGTCAGGGGCGGATGTGGGATTTGACCCTGCGGAACCTGTGTCTGATATTATGCGCATGACCCTGCGCACGCGCAATGCGACGATTTTGAATGATATTGCGGAATGTGACTGGGGATATGCCCCGACTTTGTGGCAGGCCCGCCAGTTTCCTGCCATGGCCCGCAGCAAAATGTGTGTGGTGCATGATGGAATTGATACCGGATATTTTGCTCCTGCCGCAGACCGGAAGGAAGTTGCCGCCGGATTGGCACAGGAGCTTGGAATAGATTATACGCCCCGAACCCGCCTTGTAACGTGGGTAGGGCGGGGTATGGAACCGTATCGCGGATTTCCGCAGGTGATGGAGGCATTGCCGGCGATTCTGGATTCTGATCCAGACGTGCATGTGCTGATGGTGGGCGAGGACAGAGTCTGTTACGGGCGTCCACCTGAAGATGGCCGCAGCTGGAAGCAGGTGATGCTTGAGCACATTTCTCCGCTTATGTCAGGCGGCGAACCGGTGGAGCGTCGTGTTCATTTTACCGGAGCATTGCCATACGTCTCCTACCGTCGTGTATTGCAGGCGTCTGATGCTCATATCTACCTCACGCGGCCTTTTGTTCTTTCGTGGTCGATGCTGGAAGCCATGAGCTGCGGCGCGTTGATGGTTTGTTCTGACACGGCACCGGTGCAGGAAGTGATACAGAACGGAAGAAACGGTCTGCTTACAGACTTTTTCTCTCCTGTACAGTTAGCAAAGAATGTCTGCGAAGCGTTGGCGTCAGGGCGGGAGGCAGACGCGCTGCGGGCCGCAGCCCGTGATACGGTGCTTAAAAGTTATGATTTGCGCAAGATGCTGTCTGCTCAGCTGCGTATCATTAATAATCTTGCAGAGGGTAAATCTGCTATGGCTGGCCTGCTGCCTCAGATTAAAAAGTAACCGGCTGGTTGTATCTACTTAATCATAAAGGCACTCCGCTTATGCAGAGTGCCTTTGTTTTTTTACCAATACTGCCGTTGTAACAGGCCGGCGCAGCCTGCTTACATCACAAGGTTGACTTTTTCAGGGCTCAGTTTGCGTTCCAGCCGTGCCGCATAAAGCGACATGGCATAACAGCAGACGAAGTACAACATGGCGACTGTAGTCCAGATTTCAAAGGGGTGCACCATCAGGCGGTTATCAAGGCCCTGGGCAACAAAAGTAAGCTCCAGAACGCCAATGACGAATGCCAGCGAGGTGTCTTTGAAAATAGCGATGAACTGGCCGACAATAGCAGGAATCATCTGCTTGAGTGCCTGAGGCAGTACGATTTTTCGCATAGTCTGAAAGTACGAAAGACCGGTGGAATACGCGGCCTCAACCTGACCTGCGGGTACGTTCTGCACTCCGGCGCGGACGATTTCTGCAAGGTAGGCACCCGTAAACACCGTAAGTGCTATGGTGGCCGACCAGAATACGTCAAAATAGGCACCAAACACGACAGGCAAAAAGAAGTATATCCAGAAAATAACAATAATAAGCGGGTTTCCTCGGATGACTTCGATGTAAATAAGGCAGGGGATTCTGAATATTTTGTTTTTTGCACAGCGCCCCAGACCGACAACCAGCCCGATGAAAAAGCTGACGGAAATGGCGATGGTCGCCATAAGCAGAGACGCTGCAAGGCCGCCCAGCCCCATAAAGATTTCATTCTCTGAGCCGTCGGGGAAACGCCATATCAGCAGCGACATGAAATTGTCGGTAATGACATTCCAGTCAAAGCTCATCAGCCCCATTGCACAGGCATAAAAAAGCCCTGCAAGAAGTGCCAGATAGGTTCCTTTACAGGTCAGCACCATAACGCTTTTTGCTTTAAGCAGTATCGGTCGCCATGCGCTGACCCGCGGAGCAAGACTGGTGCCTTTTTTACCGGCGCGGCGGGCATTCAGTGCATAACTTACCGGACGGGATACAAAGCGGCGCAGGAGGCTGAAGGGCAGCAGGATGGTGTCAATGAACATGACCGCCCAGCTTCTGCCATACATGGTATCAAGCCGCAGCTTGCCGTTTACGCCGTTCATAATGAACGAAATGATAATGGATAGCGACAGGTAGAGCACAGTGGCTGCTGTTGTTGCTTCAAATCCGCGGAATGTCAGTGACTGCACCTGCTGGGACTGCCAGGTGAGCTCTGCCACGCCGATGACCATGGCAAGTGACGAGTTCTTCATGTTGTTCAGAAACTCGCTGCCAAGCGGCGGGATGATAGTACGGAACGCCAGAGGCAGAATGATGCGTGTGAGAACCTGAAAGTAGTTCAGTCCGGAAGAATAGGCCGCCTCAAGCAATCCCTTGGGGATGGACTGCAGGCCCGCACGGATGACTTCCGCCATGAAGGAACCGGTGTACACACCCAGCGCGCACACCGCGCACCAGAATTCAAAATTCTGTTCGAACATCCATTCGCGGGCGGCCTCCGGCAGCATGTTCGGAAAAGCGAAATACCAGAAGAACAGCTGTACCAGAAGCGGAGTGTTACGGAAAAATTCCACCACCGCGGAAGCGGAAATCTGCAAGGGTTTGAACGCGGAGAGGCGCGCCAGACCCAAGGCTGTGCCAAGAGCCAGTGCCAGAGCGGAACTGATAAGAGAAATTTTAATCGTAACTACAAGGCCGTTGAGCATCTCTGCACCAAGGTGCACCTTGTAGGTCTCGTTTTCCGTAAAGAGAACCGACCATTCAAACTGGTATCCGAAATCGAAAACCCAGCCGGTATAATAGATGCCGAATACCAGAGTGGTGAACAGCAGTGTGTATTGAACCCAGTTTTTATCGAGCCAGTATCGTAGCATGATGTCGCCGGAACGTTGGGGAACGGGGCGCACCCCCTTCCTGTTGACAGGCTTGAAAGGTGCGCAAGCCCGGACGGACCGGGCTTGCGCAGTTCATATCGACAGAAAAGCAGCCGCTAGATTAGGGCCACAGTTCAATCTGGTCGCTCATGGGCATTTCGAAGGGAGTGCCGGGACCATACCATTTGTTGTAAATGGCCATGTAGGCACCGTCACGCCACATGTCCTGAATGGCTGCGTTAACAGCATCACGCAGGGCGGAATCGTTTTCGGGCAGACCCATGCCGTAGGGTTCGTCGCTCAGGAAGTCGCCTACCAGCTCGTAAGCACCGGGGGTCTTGGATGCATAACCAAGCAGAATGGTGGCGTCGGTGGACCAGCCCGCTACGCGGCCGGACTGCAGAGCCTGGAAGCACTGGGATTCCTTCTGATAGGAAATGACGTTCTTGTCATAGTCAGGATCGCCGAGAGCCTTCAGGGCTGCTTTCAGGTTCAGTTCGGAAGTGGTTCCCTGCATGGTGGCAATCTTTTTGCCGACCATGTCTTTGAGAGAATTGAACTTGTCTTTTTTGGCAAGAACTTTCTGGCCGTCAAAGAAGTAAGTGATAGAGAAGTCGATGGACTTATCGCGCTCACGGGTATGAGTCATGTTGGCAACGGACACGTCAATGCGGCCCTGCTGCAGGAAAGAAATACGAGTCTGGTTGTTCACGGCCACGCGTTCGATTTCCACACCCATACGCTTGGCCACTTCGGTGGCGACATCGTAGTCAAAGCCTACCCACTCGCCTTTGTCATTGTAAAATGCACCGGGAATCGAATCGGTCATGATACCGATGCGAACCTTTTTGTCCTGCATGATCTTGTCGTACACGGGGCCGGCAAAGGCCGCAGATGCGACAAACATGGTCATAGCCACTGCCAGAGCGACAATTCTCGCCATACGCATGTTGAGTAACTCCCTGTTTGGATTGCCTATGCGGCATCGGGCATTGCCCTAGCCGGACTAGATGATACAAAAAACCCGTCGCACCAGCGCAGACGGGTTCTATCACATAGTATTAGTGCGCCAGAATTTTGCTCAAAAATTCTTTGGAGCGCTCGTGCTGAGGATTGTTGAAGAACTCTTCAGGAGTGTTTTCTTCAACAAGTACCCCGTAATCCATAAATATGACGCGGTCAGCAACTTCGCGCGCAAAGCCCATTTCGTGCGTTACGCACACCATGGTCATGCCTTCCCGTGCCAGCGTTTTCATTACGTCCAGGACTTCATTGATCATTTCAGGGTCAAGAGCGGACGTAGGCTCGTCAAAAAGCATGATTTTAGGCTTCATGGCCAAGCCACGGGCAATGGCGACACGCTGCTGCTGCCCACCGGAAAGCTGGCCCGGATAAGCATTCGCTTTGTCCGGAATGTTCACTTTTTCCAGCAGTTCCATGGCAGTGCGTTCTGCTTCTGCCTTGGAAATTCCGCGCACCATCTGGGGGGCCAACGTGACGTTGTCCAGCACCGTCATGTGGGGATACAGGTTGAACTGCTGGAAAACAAAGCCCACTTCGGCCCGAAGCAGAGTCAGGTTGACTCTGGGATCGCTCATGTTCATGCCGTCAACAATTATGTCACCCTTCTGTACAGGCTCCAGCTTGTTGATGCATCGGATAAGGGTTGATTTGCCGGAGCCGGAAGGACCGCAAATGACAACCACTTCACCTTTGTTGATATGCAGGTTGATGTCCTTGAGCACATGCAGGCCGCTATCGAACCACTTGTGCACATGTTCAAACCGGATCACGAAAAACTCCCTGTATTGGATGGAAGAAGCCTCTGGCTGCTTCTCGGAAAGACTCGGGGGGATGTCCCCCGCTCAAAGCGAGTAGCAGAAACAGGGCGTGTGAGCAAGGCACGAGAGGGAGGATTACAAATTTGTTAGTGCTTTTAATGCAAAAATAGTATTTCCAGAAGTTGAGCAAAACCAGACTGCTGTGGCTTCTGTAGTTGCTTTTGCGGGGATGTTTTTACAGTTTGAAAGGCAGGAAGCAAGGCCCGCTGTAAGTTTTGCGGTTTTTTGAGAATTGGTTTCGACAGTGTTGTAAAAATTAGCCGGTAGGGTCGCAGGGCAGGACAAAATAAAAATTGTTGCCTTCAGGCCACGCTTCGTAACCGGCTTCTCCTTTGTGCAGTTCCATTATTTCACGCACGAAGAAAAGACCGTGACCGGTGCCGTACTCATGCTCTGTATTGCTGCCGCGAAAATCCGCAGCAAACAGGTTTGGTATATCTTCGTCTTTTATGGTGGGTCCGGAAGTAAACACATCCACTCTGGCACCGTCTTGTCCTTGACCGAAATAGTTTTCAAGCCTGCGGACAGTGCAACGCACAAAACGACTGTTTTTGGTGCCGGTTTGTTCTGTCTGCCCCTTCTGGGGCACAGGTGCGCGGGCGTATTTGACTGCATTGGAAAGCAGATTCGCCAGAACCTGACTGATCAATCCCATGTCTGCCGGTACCAGCAGCGGAGTTTCAGAAAGGAGAGGGCTTTCGTGGATGTCGATGTCTTTTTCTTCAAAGCGGACCCTGAATCTTTCAAGCTGCGGAGAAACAATACGGGAGTGCAGGTCGAACAGCGTGCGCTGCAGTACATAATGCCCTTTTTCGAAGTGGCTTTGCCTGAGCAGTGTTTCCAGAAAAAGGCTGGTTTGCTGGAAGTGGCGGAAGATCTCTTTGTATTGTTCATCCAGCCTGTCGTGTACATATGTCAGCTTTCGGAAGGCATCTGCAAATTCAGAGTTCGGCATTCGCTGATTGCTGATTTCTTCCAGCGCTTCGGACAGGGCCTGAATTTTTCCGTCCAGTTGGCGAAAGAGCAGCTTGAAGTACATGTTGGGAACAATGACGTTATGCCCTATATCGTGCACCAGTGAGTTGATGAATCGGATATGCTCACTGTTTTTCATAAACAAAAGCTTGTTGTGCAGCTGAAATCCGAGCCTGTTTGCAAATTTTTCAAAATAAAGATGTTGTTCCGGCGCTTTGCCGTTAACAGGCATAATTACCAGAACGCCCAGCCTGTCTCCGGCAAGCGGTGACGAAAGGCCGGAGGCGACAGCCAGCTTGCCGCGTACGGGCAGGCACAGGTGCTCACGAATTACCTTTGGCCCGTCCAGTGGCGCCATAGACGCTATATCGTGTGTTTCGATGGTGCATACAGGGCCGGAAGAACAGCAACTCAACTCCAGCTCACCGGAAGCAGTGGCAATGAACAGGGCGGAATCAACGCCGAAAAAGGATTTAAGAATCAGCACTGCCAGCGTGTAAACCTCTTCCAGAGAGTCGAATTCCTGAGCAAGGTCAAAAAAGACATTGAAGGCGCGGGTTTGGCGTGAGCTGAAGCTGTACCTTTCATAATCCTGCATTTTTGCCTCAACGCGCTGCCGGACATGAATAAAGTGTCCTTTGGTGCAGGCTACTTCGGCTTCTTTGGGCATGTTCTTCACTGTCATCTCATTCCCGTTACTGTTAGATTGCAGAACCTATGAACAAATATGCCCGATTTTTATCCTCGCGCCAACTATTTGCTGTAATCATCCGGAATGTTTTCAGGGGATGATTCATTGACTTGAAAGCTCTGAGGGTTTTTGACACAACAACAGAGTGTTGCAGGCTGAGACCTGCAGAGAGGCTATGGGGGGATTATGGGTGCAAGCGTACTTGGGGTATATGCAGTTGATCTGGCAACAGAGCACGAAGGCGAAGGTGTCCTTATGGATACAGAGCCGGTATACCTCTTAGTTATGTTCAGAGAAGACGGAACAATGGCCGGACAGCCGTTGACAGCCGGAGGAATGCCGTCTGGCTTTGTGCACGACCTTGAACCGGAAGAGCTGGCAGAAGCTTACCGGCCGGAGATTGGCGAGGTTTTTGAGCGGCTGAAGCGTGTGGCCTCATCACTACAAAGCAAAATGTATATTCGGGACAAGGGGGACAGCCAGTCCGTCCGGCCTGCGGAAACTCTCAGCGATGCGGAATGGCAGCTGGCCTGCGGGTTGCTTGCCGTAATCGGCAAAAAAACGTCCTGTGTAGAAGAAGAGACGGAGGAAGATGCCGAGGTGAGCGCAGCGGCATTTTTTCGGACCGGAGAGATACTGAGCGATGAGCGGTTGCATGCTTTGTTGACAGCGCTATGTTGCGGAGAGTCGCTGGTAAACGAGTATCTGAAATTTATAACCAGACAGGCCATATCATGCCGTAAGAAAAGACAATATGAACGTGCTGTCGGGTATCATCATAAAGTTCTTGCATTACGTGAAGATGATCATGTCCTTTTTAATCTGGCTCGGGTATACTTTGAGACTGAGCAACTTTGCGAGGCTCGTAACTATCTTGAGCGGGCATTGGTTCTGAACCCGCAATTGGATATGGCGGCAAAGTTTCTTGAATTTTTAGGCACGGTAGAAGATGCCTCTTGCAGATAGGAGCCTGATATATGGGTAACCAGATCGAGAACAGAGTCTTGGAAAAGGCTGATCGCAGACAGGAGGAGCGTATGCCTTTGGACACTCCTGTTTTTGTACTGTTGCAACATGGCGAAGAATCCATAACCTGTATGCTGGGGGATATCAGCATCGGCGGGGCCAGAATGCGTCTGTCACCGGGGATGACTGCGCCGGAATGGCTTGTTCAGGGCAGAGACGTTACAATTGACGAGTGGCCTTTTACCGAATTTACTGACGCTTATCCGTTCAAAGCACAGGTTGTCTGGATTGATGCGCACTCCTGCGGGGTTCAGTTTCAGTCTCGCCTGAATCTGAATCGTGACCAGCTTGCCGAGGTTGTAGAGGCTGCTATTTAACTGTGTTGGAAACAGAAAGAACGTGTTTGCTGAACGAACGTATGTTCAGATAAAAGCCCGTATGTTTTCATACGGGCTTTGGTTTATTTTACGTGGTGCCCGGGCTGCCTGTTGCCTGTGTAAGCATGTGGCGGCGCGCCCTGCCCGCACGGGGCGCATGGCTGCGGCATCAGTGGCCAGAATAGGCCATGACATGGTTCAGGCTGCGCGTTGCGTGTGTTATGGTTCCTTTTGATATGGTGTAGCGGGTCAGTGTCCATTCATCCATATCAATATAATCAATCTTCCCTTCCATGGCGGCGGTCAGGCCTGCTTTGACGATATCGACGACTTCGTCAATGGGGTAATACATGCCTTCAAATGAGAAAAGCAGCATGTCGCCGTCAAGTTCCAGCGCTTCTGTTCCATCTTCTTTTTCCGGCTGTTCGGCCTGTAGCTGTTCTGCAAACGATGCCGTTACGGGCCGCAGGTTGCCGTACACCTTGATAAGTATGTGTTCCATATGAGTTGGTATCTTTCCTGAACGTCTTGTTTTTATGCAGTTATCGCGATGGGCTGAGGGTACCTGCGGGGGGGTTACAGAGTAAACTGACCGTTCTGATAAATTGTGCGCTTTTCACCGTGGCGCAGTAGTGCGGTAACGTGTTTGGGCTCGGTGTTAACAAGGTCCCAATGCAGGGTAGAGGTGTTAAGGCCCAGCTGACGTTTCATTTCCGGAGTCAGGTCTTCCGGCGGACCGTCAAACGTGTTTGCGTAGGATTGACCAAGGGCAATATGCATGGAACCGTGCCTGCCCCCGTGGTTTTCGTCAAACAGTGTATTGGCCATAAATTTGTTAATTCGTGAAAAACGCTTGTCTACCAGCGCAAATTCACCCAGCAAAGCTGCTCCCTGATCCGAGTTAAGCTGCTCAGTGGCAAAGCGTTCGCCTTTGTGCGCCGTAAGCTTTGTTGCCCTGCCGCTTGTAAACTCCAGACGGATACCCTCGACAACGTTGCCGGACCGATATGAAGGAAGGTCTGCGTAGTACACTCCTTCCGTGGCGCGGCAGTCCGGCGAGACGTACATTTCGAAACTGGGAATATTACGGCCGGTAATGCCTGCCCAGTTTCTGCGTTCTCCCATACCGACAAGAAGGTCGATGTTTTCTGACTCAACCCTCAGGCTGACTATATCCATGCTGTTCAGCCAGCTACGGATTTCTTCTGCATGTTTAACCAGCATGCGCCATTCGTGAACGGGGGAGCCTTCTGTCAGAAGGCAGGCCTTTTTGATTTCCTGTGCATACTCATCAAGCGTTAGACCGGCTGCATCCGCCTGCGCCTGCGTGGGGTATATGCATAATGTCCAGCCGAAGGCACCCATGTCTTCGCGGATACGCGCGATGGACTGAAGCGGCTGACGGGCCTGTTGGTAGATTGCCAGATTTTCAGGGTCTACATCTGCCAGATGGGACATGGATTCCGGCGCAAGCAAGGAAATGACCCCGTGCAGGTGATTATACAGGTCGCGCTCGCCCGGCAGAATTGTTGTCAGGCGTTTGCGGTTCGCCTTCGTGTATATGTCATGTTCCATGCGTGGCGTGGGCAGCATGCGTGCAATGGGAATCATGCCTTGATCATGGATGCGGGCGCATAGTTCTTCTGCCAACGGCAGAGCGGGCAGATGAAAGCGCACAAGAATAAAGCTGCTTTTAGCAAGCGGGCTTTTTTTGCCGCGACGCAGGCCCCACAGCATGACATCGGCATATTTTTCAAGCTCATCAGGCGTGTACATGGTGACGTCTCCTGTTTCCAGTGTGCGCCATATCCGGCGCAAGGGCAAGAGAGAGGGCTTTCTGAAGCGCTGCAACAGGCGGGGTGCGGTTCGTTGGCCTGGTATCGCGTTGTTATCCGGATCGGGGAGAAGAACCGTTTGATGTAGTGGAGTCGCTGTAGTCCGGCGGAGCCGGCTGGACAAAATCCGCCTGCGGGAGTCACTGTTGCGGGTAAAAAATATGGGGAAGTAAGGCAGTGATAAAAAAAGTGCATGCCAAGGGCGGAAGTTCCTCGGCATGCAGATATACGGAGCGTATATGTCTTTTTTTTATGGAACCCGAAATGTGTGGACAGATCGGGATGTACATCAAATTGCTGTTTGCGCGTTGCCGGGGCGGCACACCCGCCCCGGCGCCACACGGCACACACAGTAGCATCGCGGGGTGTTACACCCGCAAAGGAAGAAGGTATCACGCTGTTTGTTTGTGCAAACAGTAAATGAAGTACTACTCCCCACCTCAGAGCACGTCAAGTGCCGAGGATAAAATTGTGGAAATTTATATTCACAAGCAGGCCGTTTTGTACGCCCTGAAACTGTGATTGCATTACATGTGTTGTGTAACATGCCGTTAATAAACGATAGTTTCTAATGAAAAGCTTTGCAAGGGCTTGTGATAAAAATGTATTGCTTAGTCTTGCAGATACCGCATTTACCACAGCCAGTATAGCATGGTTAGCTATCGGTGATAGTGTTGTTTCATTTTGTTTGATTGCGCGATGAATTGCTTTGTGAGGCAGTACATTGGTTCAACCATTGCGGAAGGAAGCAAAAGTGCAGATGTGCAACCAAGGCTGTTGCTTCAAGCTGTGAAGTCCGCGTTCAGAAAATAATGGCAGGAGTGTCACACCCGCGTATTCTGTACTAGATAGAAAAGTGTTGCGTTTCCCGACGACGCAGCGGTTCGTGGCTTAGGCAGCAAGCCGCGGACAAGCGGTGCATGGCACCGACTTCATCCTCCTCCCTTGCATAGCTGGCCGTGTCCCTGCACCCCTTGGGACACGGCCAGCAGCTTTTTTATAAAATTTCTGACGGATTGTGCGCGGAATATTACAGAAACAACAGGGCTGATGTGTACAGGCTATCGGCAGAATGGCTTGTTATTAAGAAGGCTCAGGGACAATGTTTCTTGGCGGGGATCCGGAAAAGAGCAGGCGTGTTGAGGATGGGGGAGAGTGGATATAAGGGCAGACTGCGCCCGAAACTGAACAGAAAATCAAGGCAGGCAAACACGAGACAGCATGGACACAGAGCAGCAGGTGGGCAGAAAGCCGCAGCAGCTCCGAAAGCAGGATGAGTACAATAAGTTGTCGGTAGCTGCGCACTTTTTTGAGCAACTATTGGTCGGGACAATGTCCGCGACTGCGCGCCCAGTGCAGGCTGTCACAATTTCCTAAGGAGCAGGCTTTGGCATAGTCGCGACACATTGCGTCGAATTTATTCAGCACAAGATAGGCAGAGCCTCGTGCTTGCCAGTATGAAGCTTCTTCCGGCTCCAGCACAAGGGCACGGGTGAAGTCCTCCAGAGCCAGTTCCGCAAGGCTCAATTTTAGGTAAGCTGTACCGCGTGCATGCCATGCACGGGCAAATTCCGGATTAAGCCTGATTGCGGTGTCCTGCTCGCCGGCGGCATCTATGGTTCGCTCCAGCTGATAGTGTGCTTCACCCAGTGCATTCCATGCCAGCGGGTTACGCTGGTCCAGATCGATAGCAGCCCGCATCCGTTCCGTCACAGTTTCCGGCACCTGCCAGATACCGTTGGTTTGTAACAGCGGCAGAACTTCGCGGTATGCCTGCATGCTGCGAAGAGCATTCACCAGGCGGCTGTATTCAGCGCTGCCTTTCGGAGTTTCTTCATACGGGGTTTTCCGTTGTCCGGTCAGGCTTACAAAGTGGTCCAGCAGGTTCTGTTCGTGTTGCAGGGCATAGCGATGGAGTGACAGAAGGTCGTTATGTAAAAGCAACTCTTTGGCTTTCTGTACTGTCTGCGAGGGGAAAAAAGAGGCCGTAACCGTTACGGCTACGGCTTCGCTGCTTGCATCAGTGAGGAACTCAGTGCCTGTTACTTTGGCATCAATCAGTGCATCGGCAACGGCGCGGGGCGGTGTTTCAGCAAAAGCCAGCGAAAGGGCGGAATGGTTTGCCAGCCATCCTGAAAGCATGTCGACCAACGCATGACGTGCCAGAACGACAGCAGCCTCGTAAGCCGCTTCGTCACTGACATCGCCACCGTATGGCTGGACAACCGTATGGGTAAAGATCGACGCGGGAGTGCTTTGCGGCTGTGCAGCTGCCGGACATATTGCAAAAAAAAGCGAGTAGCTTATCAGTGTGGGCAATATGCCCGGCAGAAAACGTCTCATGGGCAGTCAGAACCTTATTTACGCGCGCTTGCGGCAATTTTGTCTGCAAGGGGAACCACAATGTCACGCAGGGCTTCGGTCATAAGTTCCTGAGTGGCATTTTCTGTAGGAACAACCCGCTTGGTCAGTGCGCCACGCAGCGTTTCCGAAAACACGGTCTCACCATCGGGAGAAGTCATTGTAACTGCCAGTTCAATATTTGTCCGGTAGTCAATGGTGCTTTCTTCTTCCAGCCACACTTTATGCAGGGTGCCTGTCACCACATAGCCTTTGCCTTCGGCAGAATTTTTATCTGTAACGTAGCTGGCAAAAACAGGACGACGTGCAAGCTCCTGATACAGCGCATCTGACACCCAGTGTGCCATGCCCGAAAGGGGAGTGAAGGGTGTGCCATCCTTGCGTTTACCCACGGATGTCTTCGCGCGGGCATCGTCAAAGCGGACAACGATGACTTTGGCTGCATCAGGTGCAGGGGCAACGATAGGAGCCTGAGAAGTATACCGCAGGCGGACATGCTCTGTCGGGCCGCATGCAGAAATAAGCATGGCGGCAGCAAGCAGGCAGAGCAGTAAAGGCATACGAAGCAAACGCATCTTTTGTAATCTCCTGAAAAAGTGTCTTACAACGGCGCAAGAGGCAGGTAGAGCCTCGTGGTCATCAGTGCGGACGACGTGTTGGCCGGACTGCCTATGTATTGTTCCATGAAGGGCTGAGTGGCCGGACACCTGCCACTCAGGGGCAACCAGTCCCATAGCAACCTCAGCCAGATGCCCTGTACCTCGTGGTAGGGGCCGGTGTATTCTGCCACCGCATATTCGCAGGAAGGTATGGTACGGACAAATACCGTATCATCATGCCGGAAATCTGCAGGAATAGAAACCGCAGCCTCATAGCGGATGCTGTGAGCGGGCGTCATATACAGGTCGTCGTGCATGATGCCCCAGTATATGACTTCAAAGGAATCCTTTGCAGTCCTGTCAAGCCAGGGGGCCAGCATAGTCCATGCTTCGGGAGCGGACGTATCATAGGGGCCGTATGTGCGGATACCCGCAACAGAGAACTCCCCCATCTTAACAACGCGTACTTCCATGGCAACCTCTTGCGCTTTTAGCCTCTATACACGACACAGAAGCCATGTCCAACTGGTAGGACGATTTTTTGCTTTTTGAGCAAAAAAAGTCAAAATCCGCTTCTGTTGCGAGTTTGCGGTTGACAAGAGGCTGATGGTCTGAAAGAAGGTCTACCTCTTAGATTGCCTTTTAGGCGACGCATAGCGTACGCCTTAATCCAACGTCATATATTGGAGATGAGAAATGACCAAAGCTGAATTGGTTCAGAAAATTGCTGCCAAGGCTGGCCTGAATTCTAAAACTCAGGCTGAGTCTGCTCTTGATGCAACCATCGCTGTAATTACCGAAGCCCTTGGCGCCGGTGATTCCGTAACCTTCACCGGTTTCGGCTCTTTCAAGGTTGCTGAGCGCGCTGCCCGTAAGGGTCGCAACCCCCGCACCGGCGAAGAGATGGACATCCCCGCTAGCAAAGTGGTGAAGTTCACCCCCGGCAAGGCTCTGAAAGAAGCTGTAAAATAAGCTTTTTTAGCTCGGGTAGTAGAAAACGCCCCGCATTAGCGGGGCGTTTTTTTGTGTGCAAAGCCATGCCGTACGCTTGTCGGCTTAGAAATACTGAACCGGCCATGTGGCCTCACTTCACAATGCCATGCTGTATGTAGGGCGTTCTCCGTGCTGTTAGTCGACATCTTCCGGGCAGTCCACAAGCAGAAGCGCCATGTCCATCACATTGGTCAGTGTAGGACCTGTTTTCAGCAGGTTTCCTGTTTTTTCCAGAAAAACGTACGAATTGTTTTGCCGCAGGCATTCTTCTGCATCCAGCCCGCAACTGCTGGCGGTACTTAACGTTGCCGCGCAGGCAAAACCGCCTGCTGCGTCCGTGGGGCCGTCGCTTCCGTCGGTTCCTGCACACAACATGGTTATATGGCTGCAGTTCTGCAGGTGCATGGCTCCGGCAAGAGCCATTTCCTGATTGCGCCCGCCAAGTCCGTCGCCGGTGATGGTAACCGTGGTCTCGCCGCCTGCCAGCAGGCATACAGGGCCGGAAATAGTTTCTCCCTTTGCGCACAGGGTGCGGGCTTCCTGCACCAGTTCCATAGCCTTTTCGCGGGCTTCTCCGGTCATTGTGCTGGTAAGAATGCGGGGGCTGTAGCCGTGCTTTACGGCTTCTGCCGCGGCGGCTTCAAGTGCCTGCGTATTGTTGGCAACCAGCACATTTTTTACATTGTCAAAGATGCTGTCGCCGGGCTTGGGTGTTTCTTCAATTTCACCACGGGCACCTGCTTCCAGTCGGGTTGTGATGCTGGCGGGAATGCTGCTGCGGATGCCGTAGGTGTCTAGAATTTCAAGGCAGCGAGCATACGTGGATGTATCCGGCGAAGTGGGGCCGGAGGCAATGACGTCCAGATCGTCCCCTACAACATCAGAAATAATCAGTGCCACAAGAGGGGCGGGATAGGCTGCACGGGCCAGCTTGCCGCCGCCGAAGATGGAAACGTGTTTGCGGATTGCGTTGATCTCGTGAATACCGGCCCCGCACGCCAGCAGGTGACCTGTCGCCTGTTGCCAGTCCGTCAGGGGAATGTTGTCGGCAAGGGCCGGAGTCAGTGCGCTAGCCCCGCCTGTCAGCACGCACAGAACCAGATCGCGCTCTGTTGCGGACTGCGCCAGTGCCAGAATCTGCCTTGCGGCATGTTCCCCTGCTGCGTCAGGAACCGGATGCGCAGCTTCATACAGCGTGACATGCTTGAGCGGGGTCGTGTGATCATACTTTACACAAATGGCCCCTTGCGAAATGCGGTCACCCAGCAGGTTTTCCAGTGCAGCCGCCATCGGGGCTGCTCCTTTACCTGCACCTACCACCAGAATCCTGTCATAGTGTTCAAGGTT
The DNA here is from genome assembly GCF_047973035.1 of Oleidesulfovibrio sp. Classification (NCBI taxonomy): domain Bacteria; kingdom Pseudomonadati; phylum Thermodesulfobacteriota; class Desulfovibrionia; order Desulfovibrionales; family Desulfovibrionaceae; genus Oleidesulfovibrio; species Oleidesulfovibrio sp. Next base: position 109,060 of record NZ_JBKEBF010000041.1, on the reverse strand, counting down.
GTATTCAGCGCCATCAATGCGCAGGATGCTTCCGGAAAGGGTTACATGTCTGTATACGGCTTTATCCGGCGCTACTGCCAGCAAGGCTGCGTCAAGCAGCGTTCGCAATATATTCTTCGGGTTTCTGGTCATGAAATATCCTCTGCGGGTTGTGTGTCTGATTATGCCGGCATGGTAGCTAGGCCGGTACAGTACGGTCAAGCCGGCATGTCTGCTGATTCACTACAGCGTGGGGAAGGAACGCGGGCGGCGGGCTTTGGTGTACAATATGCCCTGCACTTCATTTCAGGTATGTGCTGCTTGCACCCTGCGGGTGTGGTTATCCAAGGGTGACACCCTGTCCGGCTCATGGTAACACCTGTGTCACTGGAAATCGTAAGACCTCTTCGTAAACCGACCTGGCTCTGCCGTGTTGCCAGCCCGGTCTGTTTTGCTTCAAATATCAGCTTGAACCAAATATCAGCTTGAAGAAGGATGAATAGTCGTATGAAGTCATTTTCTCTGTTACGCCGCTTTGCTGTCTCCGCTCTGTTGCTGGCTTCTGTAATGGTTTTGCCCGGGTGTATGGGCATGCCGTTTTCCGGGGATGAACCGGAGACGAAAGATGTTCCGCTATATGAGCGTAATCAGGCAGCGGAAGAAGAAATCCGTGCGACAATTGAAGCTATGGGAGACTCCGCTGCGGGGCTGACCGTATATGCGTGGGAAAATACCGCATTCATTCTGGGAGAAGCTGATGAAGCCGCCTTCACTCAGGTTGTTCGTGCCGCCCGCAAGGCATCCGGCATAAAAGGTGTGGCAAGCTATGTGTTTCCGCCTGCCGGAGACACTGCTGATGTGCATGACAACTCCCTTGCCGGAAGAGTTATGGATGCTCTTTCTACGGTAGACGGGATTGATCTTTCCGAGATTGTAATCGATACCGTGCGCAAGGATGTTGTTCTGATGGGAACTGTCGCGTCCAACAGTGTTGCCTCGGCTGCTGTGGCTGCCGCACGTAAGGTTGAAGGTGTAAGTCGCGTACGTTCTTATCTACATTCATTGGATGGTATGGGCAGCGAGTAACTGTTTTTTTCGAATATTTCTGGCGCGGTGTTTGCCCAGTGCCTAGCTGTGCAACACTGTAAAAAAGAAGGCCGCTCTTCGTTTGAAGGCGGCCTTTGTTTTCAGGGGTTATACTTTTTCAAAGTATTCTTTTTCTGCTCCGCACAGCGGACAAACCCACTCATCGGGCAGGTCGGCAAATGCGGTTCCGGGCTGAACGCCGTTATCGATGTCACCGGCTTCAGGGTCGTACACGTAGCCACAGGGGCATTCATATTTGTCCATCGGAGCTCTCCAAGGGGATTAGAGTTGATGCAAAATGCTAAAAAATTTCTCCTGAACCGAAGCACTGTTACACCTTGCTTTCGGCAATGATGAGAGAAAAATCCATACTGTTACTTTGCGACGGTTTGAGACCATTGTCAATGGGCAGTGAAAAAAGCACGCAAAGCGAACTTACTGTGCAAAACGAATGATACACAGTGGCTTTTCTTGATACTCAGGCTTGTTATATGCTTGCAGCTTTGCGTGAAAACTTTTGCGGGGCATCCTGCATTACCGCGTCTGCCTGGAGTTTGTGTTCCAGATGGTTCCGTATAGGCGCAAATGTGGCACGAAGCCCCTGCCAGCACGATTTTTGGAACTATCGGGTCGATTGTGTGCTGCTTTACAGACAAAGTTTACGCTTGAAACAGATAAAGCCGCACCAGAGAACTGGTGCGGCTTGTTACTTTGCGGAATACTGGAGCGGAATTCGAAAATTACGCGTCGCGCTTTGAGCATGAACCCCAACTGGTCATACCGCCCATGGATTCGGGCATGCTCTTTTTGCATTGTGAGGCATAGTCATCAAGCCATGTAGCCCGCGGGTTGCGCGGGTAGATAAGTAACGAACCCGAATGGGCAGGGTTCGGAGTACGGTGACGGCGCAGGACTATCTGATCGTGTGTTACTGTTACCACTTCAATTTTACCTGTGGCGTGCGACATGGCGTAGCGTACGCGCTTGGCAGGGCCGCTCAGGCGTTTCTGCGCTTTTTGCAGAATATCGTAGCCTTCTTCAATGGGCACAGTGAAATGACGGTTGCCCTTGGTCGGGCGGCAGACAAACAGGTAATAGGGCGGCACACCGGCGCTGGCAAGTTTTGAGAACAGGTCCGCCAATGTATCGGGATTGTCGTTGACGCCACGCAGCAGCGGAGTCTGATTCGTCATTATGACACCTGCGCGCTGCAGTGCGTCAACGGCTTCAAGTGCCAGCGGAGTGAGTTCACGCGGATGGTTGAAATGGGTCTGCAGGTACAGTTTGCGTCCGGGCTTTGAATATTTTGCAAGCAGATCAAGCAGTCTGGTATTGCCCACAATAAGGCCGGGGTCAAAAACAGGCATGCGTGAACCGATACGGATAAACTGCAGGTGCTCAATGGTATCAAGCCCTTCCAGTATGCGTTCGAACTCTGCAACAGGTAGCAGTAACGGGTCACCGCCGGAAATCAGTACATTTGTAATCTCAGCGTGCTGGCGGATGTATGAAAATGCTTTGCTGATGTCCGGTGCTACAGGCTGGCCGCCCTCCATGAAAATCCGTTTGCGGAAGCAGAACCGGCACAGACCGCCGCAGGCCTTGCCTGCCAGCAGGATGGCCGTATCACGGTATTTATGCTGCATTCCGGGCACAGCGGTGTAGCGTGCCTCGTTGGACGGGTCCAGATCGCCCCAGTCTTTTGCTTCATCGGTGTGAGGAATAATTATGCGGCGTATAGGGTCTGCCGGATCGTTCCAGTCAATAAGGGACAGATAATAGTCGCTTGCGCGAAAAGCGTAATGGTCCATCACGGGACGGAGCGCACGGGTCTCTTCGGCGGTAAGGGGCAGGCTTTCCAGACAGCTTGTGTACGTAGCGTGCTGACGGGTCATGGGCATTCTCCTTCTATAACGCTGCAAGTCCCTCCTGAATACAGAAGGCAACGTATGAGCGGTTTGTCTGGGACAAACCGGCGCAGCCGGAAAAACGGCTGTACAGCATGAACGTATGCAATAGGGTGCGGCCGGAGCAAGCTGAAACGGATCGCCGTTTCAAGCCTATGAAGAACCCGGCCTTTTACTAAAAATGCGGTGCAAGGCGCCGCAAGATGGAAAGGCGCAACAAAATGAAGCCTTTAAATTGACAGGTCTGATCGAACGTAACCTGCTGGGGAAAGAGGTGAAATGTGAGACCTTCCCCTTGTGATGAAGGGACTATAGGTTGATTATATTTGATAATCAAGCTTTTTCTGCCCGAACGCTTACAGGGGTAATGCGTTCGGGCAGTTGGTATTGATGTCAGCGTGTTCCGTTTTGCAACGCCTTAGGCCTGCGGGCCAGCTTCCAGAGTGGTTTTGATGATGCCAAGAGCCTGATTCATCAGGGTTGAGTCAGCCTGTGTTCCCATGTGACCGAGGCGGAACACTTTGCCGGCCATGGGGCCGAAGCTTCCTGCAACACTAAGACCTTGTGCTGCGAGTGTTTTTTGCCATGCTCCGAAAGTCCAGCCCTCCGGAACAAACGCGGCAGTAACCGTGGGCGAATTTACTGCGCCGGCAGCGGTGAAAAGCGTGATGCCGAGATCGGAAAGGCCGTTTCTGCATTGTTGTGCAACAGCTTCGTGCCGGTCGAATACAGCTTGTTTTCCTTCTGTCAGAATGGCCTTTGCTGCGGCATGTAAGGCCGCTGTACCGTGCCAGTAGGGCGTATACGGGCAGCGGCCGTCAGCGTGAACAGTTCGGAAGGGAGCAAGAGCGTCATAGCCCGCATAGCCGCGTTGTTCGATGACCTGCCATGCGGCCGGACTGACTCCGACTATTGACATGGAAGGCGGTGCGGAAAGGCACTTTTGTGAACCGCCAAGCAGTATGTCTATATGCCACTCATCTGCTTTTACCGGTGCACCGCCAAGGCTCGCCACGGCGTCAACGTACAGCAGCGGTACGCTCATGGCCTGTTTCAAACTGCCAAGCTCCGCCAGCGGGTTAAGAGTGCCGGACGGTGTTTCGCAATGAACTGCGGTGATCATGCGTGGCCTGAAGCGGGCAATGGCTTCTTCCACCACAGCAATATCGTTAAGCGTGTCATTGAAGGGCAGCGAAATTTTTTCAACTTCACAGCCCAGACTAGCCGCCATATCGCCTATACCGTCGCCAAAGACGCCGGTAGCAATGGAAAGAACTTTGTCACCAGCCGCAAGGCAGCTTTTCAGTCCGCCCCACAGGGCCAGCATGCCTTCGCCGGTCATCAGCACCATATCACTGCCGGTTTCTGCAAGTTCAGCCAGCATAGCCTGCGTTTCGGTGTACAGGGCGAGGTAGTCGGCATCAATCTGTCCGGAACCGTAATCACGCCCCATGGCTGTCAGCACATCAGGATGCAGTGAAGTGGGGCCGGGAATCATAGGAACTTCAGTATATTTGCTCATGGCTGTTTCCTTTACCGGTTACAGGTCAACAAGCTCTACATCATCCGGCGCGATGGGCGTGCCCAGAAAAAGACCGCCTGTGCGGCTGAAGCGCGGCACATCGTCCGTAGCCATAAAATGTGTGTCGGCGCAGCCTTCTGCAGTCCGGCGCAGACCGTGCTTTTGCAGTTCTGCCTCCACTGCTTCTGCAGTTGTTGCGGCGCTGTCCACGATGGTCACATCGGGACCGATTACGTTGCGTATCGCACTGGCCAGCAACGGAAAGTGCGTGCATCCCAGAACAAGGCAGTCCGGAATTTCCGGAGTGTCCGAGCCGGAAGCCGGTTTGAAAATTGGGTCCAGATAGCGGGCGATGATGCCTTCAATGAGGGGGCCTTCCACCCAACCTTCTTCTGCCAGCGGCACAAACAGCGGGCACGGGGAGCCGCTTGTTCTGGCATCAGGCCGGATAGCGTGGATGGCACGTTCGTAGGCTCTGCCGCGGATGGTTGATTCTGTGGCGATTACAGCAATGTTGCCGTCTTTTGAGGCACGGCAGCTGGCCTGAGCGCCGGGTTCCACCACTCCGATGACAGGAATGCCGGGGTATGCTTTTCGTAAAGGTTCCAGCGCAGTGGAACTTGCGGTGTTACAGGCGACAACAAGCAGCTTTATATCGCGTTCCACCAGCTTGGCCGTGGCTTGCAGCGCATAACGGGTGATAGTCTCCGATGATTTGGTGCCGTAAGGCAGGCGGGCTGTGTCGCCCAGATACAGTATGCTTTCACACGGCATGCGTTTGCGTAGTGCTTTGAGCACAGTCAATCCGCCTACGCCGGAATCAAACATGCCGATAGGCAGGTTGCGGCGGTCATCCGCCTGTGTGATTATTTGCATCTGCATTGTTCCTTATCGTTATCCAGCAATTCAAATGAGCTGTTCATTACAGGCGCGCACAGCGTATCCAGAATGCGCTCCAGCAGAATGCCGTCGCGGCTGGGCAGGTTGTGTCCGAACGTGGCGCGTATGCCCATGGTGACAAACTGCACGGCGCGGTCCATGGCGATGGGCAGGCTGTCTCCCTGCAGCAGCGAGCCTGTGACCACGCTGGCAAAAGTATCTCCCGTGCCTGGGTAGTGCGCCGGAATGTATGGGCATTCCATTTTCCAGAAACGGTCATGCTTGCGGTTATACGCCATGACGGCACTTCTGCGGTCGTCAGCTTCTACAGGCACGCTGGTGATGATTGCTATTGATGGGCCCATAGCCGTCAGGCGGCGTAGCCATTCTTTTACTTCTTTCTGCGAAATTTCGGTGCAGTACTCTTCGTCCAGCAGGAATGCCGCTTCGGTAAAGTTCGGCGTGATGATGTCTGCCTTGGTAACCAGCAGGCGCATGCGATGAACCATTTCCATGGTCATTGTCGGTTCAATTTCTCCATTGTCGCCCATCACGGGGTCAACAACTGCGATTCCCTCCGGTGTGCGGAACATATCAATGCAGCGCGCCACAATATCCACCTGTTCCGGCGATCCCAGAAAGCCGCTGTACACCGCGTCAAACTTCAGGTTCAGCGCCTGCCAATGGTCAAGAATGCGGTGCATTTCTGCTGTCAGGTCCACAAAGCTGAAGTTTTCAAAGCCGGAAGTGTGTGTGGAAAGCACTGCGGTGGGCAGCGGGCAAACCTGAATTCCCATGGAAGACAATACAGGCATGGCCACCGTAAGCGACGTGCGCCCGAAGCCGGAAAGGTCGTGGATAGCCGCCACGCGCGGCACTGGATTGCGCATTATATGAACGTCTCCGTCGGTGTTTTTTAAACCTGCGGGCATGGTAAAACAGCAGGAAGTAATATGGCCCGCAAGGCACAAAAAGCAAACATGTGCCGTGGAAAAATGCAAGAGGCTGTTGCGAAATAATGTGCAGGCGAAAATGTGTAGAAAAAACTATCCCTCCTAAAACAGGTGGTTGGGGCGTAAAACAAAAAATAACATGTGAAATTTTGCCCAATGGCGTTGACATGGTTGAATGCTGAGGCTAAACGAAAATTGTCGACGTAATAATGTCGACATTTGAAAAAGTGTCCGCATGCGGCACACATCAATCCAACACACCGGAGAAACACAAAGATGAGCAAGAAACAGATTGTCGACACTCCAAAAGCGCCTTCCCCAATAGGCCCTTACTCGCAGGCGGCCGTTGCAGGCGACCTTCTTTTCGCATCGGGTCAGCTACCCCTTGATCCCGCAACGGGCAAGATGGTGGAAGGCGATATTCAGGCTCGTGCACATCAGGTGTTCAAAAATGTGCAAGCCATCGTCGAAGCCGCTGGTGCCACTCTTGATGATGTCGTCAAGACGACCGTCTTTTTGACGAATATGGCCGACTTCAAAGCTGTGAACGAAGTCTACGCACAATATTTTACTGCTCCTTTTCCCGCTCGTAGTGCTGTTCAGGTGGCTGCATTGCCCCTTGGCGCTGACGTGGAAATGGAAGCTGTCGTTAAACTTAAGTAATTTGTCTAGGAGAAAGTAATGAATCTCGCAAAATTTCCCAGAAGGGGCTACGTTGAAACTGCAACCCCTATCGAAGCTGTGCCTAATTTTTCCAAGGCACTCGGTGGCAAAGTAAATATTTTCATCAAGCGTGACGACCTGCTGCCCGGCTGCGCTGGTGGTAACAAAACCCGTAAGCTTGATTTCTGCATTGCAGATGCTCTTGAGCAGGGTGCTGATACCATCATCACCTGCGGTGCCATTCAGTCCAACCATTGCCGCCTGACTCTTTCATGGGCGGTTAAAGAAGGTCTGGATTGCCATCTGGTACTGGAAGAGCGCGTTGCAGGAACCTATAACCCCGATGCTTCAGGTAACAACTTCCTGTTCCAGCTGATGGGCGTTAAAAGCACCAAGGTCGTTCCCGGCGGCTCCGACATGCTGGGTGAAATGGCCAAGGTTGCAGAGCAGCTGAAAAAAGAAGGCCGTAAGCCTTACATCATTCCCGGCGGTGCATCGAACACCATCGGTTCCACCGGCTACGTTGCCTGCGCGGAAGAAACTCTTCGTCAGGCCTTTGAAAGCAGCCTGAAGCTTGACCACATTGTGGTGCCCAGCGGCAGTGCCGGTACTCATGCCGGTTTTGTGGTAGGCATGTTCGGCTGCAACGCCAATATTCCTGTAAGCGGTGTGAACGTAAGCCGTCCCAAAGACGTGCAGGAAGGCATTGTGCTTAAGCTGGCACGCGAAACTGCCAAGCGCGTAGGCGTAAAAGACGAAATTCCTGCCGAAGCCGTCACCTGCTTTGATGCATACGTCGGCCCCGGCTATTCGCTGCCTACTGAAAGCATGGTTGAGGCTGTTAAGCTGCTTGCTTCTACCGAAGGCATCCTTCTTGACCCCGTATATTCCGGTAAGGCCATGGCCGGTCTTATCGACCTCGTCCGTAAAGGACATTTCCCTGAAGGTTCCAATGTGATGTTCCTGCATACCGGCGGCTCGCCTGCCTTGTATGCATACCTTGATACTTTCAGAGGGTAATGAACCAGGCTCTGCGCCCGCATCAGATGCGGGCGCAGAATTCAATAACTGGCGGGAAGGTCCCAGGCTGCATGAAAATGCATTGTACGGTTTGCGGAGCCGGAAACACATATAGTAAAGTTGTATGCGGGAGGCATAATGACAGAGAACGGCACAGAAAAACGCCTTGAATTATATGGCGGAGTATGGGGCGGGCTTGTGCCGCTAGTTGTTCTCGTCGGAGGGCTGATCTGGCTTTCTGTCGAAGAAATGGGCGGAACCAAACCGTTTTGGGCCTGTGGCTGGATGGCTATCGTCGCAGGATTGTTTTTTGCCAAGGACAAGCATGAATATTGCCGTGCGGCTATGCGGGGTATTGGTGATAAAACTGGTATTGTTATTATTACCGCATGGTTGTTTGCAGGTGTTTTCGGCAAGCTGATGGTCAGCGGCGGTCTGGTAAAAGGGCTGCTCTGGCTGGGTATGATGACGGGCGCACAAGGCGCAGTCTTTGTACTTATCGTGTTTGTTGCTGCCGGACTTTTTGCTTTAGGCACGGGAACCAGCACTGGTACTTGTATTGCTCTTTCTCCGGTTCTTTTCCCTGCGGGATACTATCTAGGGGCTGATCCCGCGTTACTGGCTACTGCTATTCTTTCCGGCGCGGCTTTTGGCGATAACCTTGCTCCGATTTCCGATACCACCATCGTTTCTGCGTACACTCAGGGCGCAACAATGCGTGATGTCGTGCGTAGCCGCTTTCCGCTTGCAATGGTCGCAGGCGCAATAGCCTGTACGATCTTTTTACTGTTCGGCGGTGGCGGCACCATTAAGCCCCTTCCCGAGTTACAGGCTCAAATGGACCCTTCCGGTGCATTTATGCTGATTGCGCTTCTGGTGGTTGTCGCTTCGGCTTTGTCCGGTCGCCATATTATTGAATCGTTGATTTACGGCAACATTACTGCAGCCGTGATTGGCGTACTGAATGGTAACATGGCGCTGTCGGCTATCTTCAGCATCCCTGCAAAGCGTGGTGTCTCTACCGGGCTTATTCAGGATGGTATCAGTGGCGTAGTGGGTGCGATTATTTTTGCACTGCTCATTCTTGCCGTTACGCAGATTCTGGTTGAAAGCGGAATAATGAATCGTATTCTCAAGTTTGCTGAGAAGTTTATTATTAACACTGTCCGACAGGCCGAACTTTCTATTATCGGTGTGACCATTCTGGCCTCCATTCCGATTTCGGCAAATGCTCCCGCCGAGCTTCTTGTCGGTCCCAGTCTTGTCAAACCCATCGGAGAAAAGTTCAACCTTGCTCCGGCACGTCGTGCAAACCTGATGGACTGTGCTGTGTGTACCATCTTCTTCATTTTGCCATGGCATATTGTGGTGGCAGCTTGGTACGCAGCTATTGTAGCTTCTGCAGAATCTTTCGGCATCACAGCACCGCCTATTTCTGCAGCGCTTTACAACCCTTATTCGTGGGCGCTTCTGGCAGTTATATTGTTCTCGGCAATCACAGGCTGGAACAGAAAATACGCTGATAAGCAGACTGCACAAACGAATGGTTTTGAAGGTTAGCTCCTCACTGTTTTGATGAGGAAGAAGACCTTCCCCTTCTTCCTCTCAAAGGGGGCTCCTTCAGGAGTCCCCTTGCTTTGTTGTAAGAGAGCGCTTTGGCTTTCAACTACATGAATCGGTTGCCGAGAGTTATATACCCGTTTTCAGGCATAGTTGCATCATGGGTAAGAAGCGGAAATGCAAGGGGGGACGAAGCATTGAAGGGTTGCCGTAGTTCATGACCACGGCTATGTTGCCCGTCCACATCTTTGCTTTGCAACGAGCCTCAAGTTTTATCTATTGAGAACTTCAGGCGTGTAGACTGACGTATTGTTTTCTGAAGGTAAGTAAGGATAAAGCCGCTTGAACAGACTTGTTAACTTTTCTAGAATTGTCGGTGTATCAATTTCTGACGTGTCGGATCTGGGACGGGATATGATCGGAATCAAAAAACAAACATATAGTGAGCAAGTTGCTGAATATATTAAAACTTGCATACTTAAAGGCGAACTGCTGCCCGGCGATCAGGTAAAAGAAGTCGAGCTGTCTGAAAAGCTTGCGATAAGCCGCGCTCCCATACGGGAAGCTCTTCAGTTGCTTGCGCGTGAAGGGCTTATTCAGACAGAACCGCAGAAAGGTAAATATATTACCGAACTGACAGCCCAGCAGATAAAGGACAGCTATTTTACCGGCGGCGTTCTTGAGGCCGCAGCAGTTTCTCAGGCATTGCCTTTATATGATGAAAACGATGTGAGCCAGCTGGAAGAACTGGTTGAGGGCATGCGGAAAGTTGCCGAAAGCGGAGAAGATATTGATTCTCTGGCTGAGTTGGATAGTGAATTTCATAATGTTCTTTTTTCACGCATTTCTAATGAGTTGCTTATTGATTTGTGCCGGCGCTCCTGTCAGGGGATTTCAAAATTTCTGCTGTACCGGCATTGGATCAGCTTATTTTCTCCGCAGGAAGTATATGAGCGTCACGTTGCCATTGTTGAAGCGGTTAAATCCGGTAAGGCATCCAAGGTAGAAAAGACCATACGCAAACACTACATGGATTCCGGAGATCGTATGGCAAAGTACGGAGTAGAAAAATAGGCTTGTTGCCGTGAGTTGTTCGACAGGTGACGGTGAGAAGCTGTTCACTTGTTGAAACACTTTTTTTGCAGACAGAAACATAAGGCCACCCGTTCGGGTGGCCTTTATTTTTTCTTTGTTATACAGAAACCCATATTGTTATTTTTTGTAACCATCTGCACAGACCTCTTATTTGATTAAAAAAGACGTGCAATGAATGTAGTTTGTCCTGTTCGTACTCGTGCGCAGTACGTTGAGTAACCGTAATATTATGGAGACACAGTTTTGAAAGTTGAAAATAGGCGTGAATTGAAGTCCAGAAATACCAGCTGGGCAAAAAGTACAGCGCGGCTGTTGCAGCAGAAAGGGGCCACGCCGAATGGAGTTTCTGTGGCGAGTGTGGGCTTTGCCGCGCTGGCAGGCATTTGCTTCTGGCTGGCCTTTATGCCGGAGTCACAATTCGGAAGAGGGGGTTTACTTATCCTCGGTGCGCTGATGATTCAGGCTCGCCTGCTGTGCAACCTGATGGACGGACTTATCGCCATTGAAGGAGGCATGAAAAGCCCCGTGGGCGACGTATACAATGACTTGCCGGACAGAGTGGCTGACGTATTGATAATTCTTGGCGTCGGTTATGGGCTGACGCTTTATCCTCATGCTTTTGTCGTGGGGTGGGCTGCTGCGTTGTTGAGTGTTTGCACTGCTTATGTACGGCTGCTTGGCGGTAGCTGCGGTTTAGTGCAAAGCTTCCGCGGACCAATGGCAAAGCAGCACCGGATGGCGCTGCTAACGGGTGCGGCGGTTGTCAGCGTTTTTCTTTCTTCCGCATGGGCTCAGTTGATTCTTTGCGTGGGGCTGTGGGCAATTGTTGCCGGTGCGTTTCTGACATGCCTGCTTCGTGCGCGTGGTGTGATGAATGAACTTATGCAACTGGCAGATAAGGATGAGTAACACACAGTATTCGCTGACAGCTAGTGCTACGGCAAAGTTGCTGGTGTGGGTGTGCCGTCTTGTCACCGGTATCCGTGCCCGTTGGCTTGCTCCTTTACCGCAAAATCAAGCCCGCATTTATTACGCCAACCACTCCAGTCATCTTGACGGGCTGGTTATCTGGGCGAGCCTTCCGGAAGCGTTGCGCGTCACCGTGCATCCCGTTGCTGCTGCCGATTACTGGCAGAAAGGCAGAATCCGGAACTATCTGGCGAAATCAGTTTTCAAAGCTGTTCTGGTTTCCCGTCAGGCTGCGGGTGACAGGTCGCGCAATAATGCGCTGCAACTTATGACAGAGCCGTTGGAACAAGGTCACTCACTTATTTTGTTTCCGGAAGGGACCAGAGGTGCAGGTGAACGAGTTTCGGATTTTAAAAGCGGTATCTGGCATCTGGCACGCAAATGCCCGCAGGCCGAGCTGGTGCCTGTCTATCTGGAAAATCTGAACAGAGTGTTGCCGAAAGGCTCCTGCCTTGTAGTGCCTATTCTGTGTTCGGCCATTGTTGGCGAACCTGTTGCCGGTCCGCAGCAGGGCGAGACAAAAACGGACTTTCTTATACGCTTGAAAGGTGCTCTGGAGGCATTGGCAAATGATCGTTGATACCGAGTTACGCTACCTGCTTTATATATTGTTCGGCCTGCTGGCCGTTGCCAGTTGCATCGGGTTTACACTGGCAAAAACGAAAGGGAACACAGAAGTCATCAGCAACCTGAATGCCCGTATCAAGGCATGGTGGGTGATGTGTCTGCTTTCGGTTCTGGCTCTCTCCATAGGTGTTGTGGGATCATGCATTTTGTTCGGCCTTATGTCGTTTCTTGCTCTGCGCGAATGTGTGACGCTGACAACAACACGCAGAGGAGACCATGAAGCCTTGTTCTGGTGCTTTTTTATCATTCTGCCGTTACAGTATATTCTAGTAGGGGCTCAATGGTACGGCATGTTTTCCATTTTTATTCCAGTCTATGCCTTTCTGTTTATACCGGCACGAATCGCGCTTGCCGGAGATACTCAGGATTTTCTGGAACGGGCGGCTCTTATTCAGTGGGGGATGATGGTGGCTGTTTATTGCATCAGCCATGCTCCAGCACTGCTTATGCTGAATATTGAAGGCTACGAAGGGCAGAATATAAAGCTGCTGTTGTTTCTGATGATTGTTGTCCAGATGTCGGATGTTCTGCAGTATGTCTTTGGCAAGCTGTTTGGCAAACGTCCTATTGTACCCAGGCTGAGTCCCAACAAAACTGTTGAAGGATTCATCGGCGGTATTGCAAGCGCGACTTTGCTCGGCACTGCGTTGTGGTGGATTACGCCGTTTTCGCCTTGGATGGCAGGGCTTATTTCGCTGCTGATAACTTTGCTGGGCTTTGCTGGCGGCCTGTGCATGTCTGCCATTAAACGCGGACGGGGAATAAAGGACTTCGGAGCCTTTATCGAAGGGCATGGCGGGATGATGGACCGCATTGATTCGCTGTGCTTTGCCGCTCCTGTGTTTTTCCATGCGGTACGGTATCTGTACACGTAACAGAACAACGGCGACCGTCGCTGCTTTTTAGAATACATAAGGCCACCCTTTCGGGTGGCCTTTTTATTTTCCGTTTGCCTGTGCCTTATGCGGCAGCTTGTTCTGTTTCAGCTACCACTTTATCGGTCACATGGGGCGGGGCTTCTTCGTAGTGGTCAAATTCCATGGTGAATACGCCCTGTCCGCCGGTCATGGAGCGCAGGTCAGGGGCGTAGCGCATGATTTCGTTCATGGGAATATGTGCTTTAATTTCGGTGAGGCCGGCAGTGGAGTCGGAACCCAGAACTTTGCCGCGGCGGCTGGAAAGGTCGCCGATGATGTCACCCATGAATTCGTCAGGTACGGAAACGCTGACCAGCATGACAGGCTCAAGCAGGATGGGCTTGCAGCTTTCCATGGCTTTCTTCAGAGCCAGCGAACCGGCAATTTTAAACGCCATTTCTGATGAGTCTACCGAGTGGTAAGATCCGTCGTACAGCCGCACCTTAAAGTCTACCAGCGGATAACCGGCAAGGAAGCCGCGTTGCGCTGCTTCCTGAATGCCTTTGTCCACAGCGGGAATGTACTGGCGCGGAATGGAGCCGCCTACGATGGCGTCTTCAAACTCGTATCCGGCTCCGCGCGGCTGGGGAGAAATTTCCACCCAGCAGTCGCCGAACTGGCCTCTGCCGCCGGACTGCTTTTTGTGTCTGCCCTGAACCTGTGCTTTTGCTTTGATGGTTTCGCGGTAGGGCACTTTAGGTGTTTTCAATACGATATCCACTTTATAACGGCGGCGTGCACGCTCCACAGAGGTTTCAATGTGCATCTGGCCCATGCCGGAAAGCAGAATATCTGCGGTTTCTTCGTCGCGTCCGAGCCGCAGGGTGATGTCTTCATCCAGCAGCTTATGCACTGCGGCGTAAACTTTATCTTCGTCACCTTTTTCCTGCGGGGCAAGAGCGTAGGTAATCAGAGTGGGCGGCATGGTAGGCCGTGCCAGCGTAAACTGGGCTTTCTCCTCGCACAGCGTGTCGCCGGTACGGGTGCTTTTCAGCTTGGCTACTGCTACTATGGAGCCGGGGCCCAAAGCTTCTTTGCAGGGGGTCTGCTCTTTACCCACAAGGCACAGAGGGGTGCCGACACGTTCGTTTTCTTCCCGTGCGGGATTGTACAGTGCGGAATCTGCCTTCAGCGTACCGGAAAGCACACGCAGGATGCTGAGCTGACCGGCAAACGGGTCGGCAAGAGTTTTGATGACAAAGGCTGCAACGGGTTCGTCGGGAGAGGAGACGCGCTCGTTGCCTTCTTCATCCATCCACGGAGCACGGTCAAGCGGTGAGGGGAAGAGACTCTGGATAAGATCCAGCACCTGTGCGCCGCCTTTGTTGGCAAGCGCGGAACCGGCAGCAACGGGAATCAGCTCGCCGCTGAGCACGCCCTTACGCAGTGCAAGGTTCATCTCTTCGTCGGTCAGTTCACCTTCTTCAAGGTATTTTTCCATCAGTACTTCATCGCTTTCCGCAATGTTTTCAACCATGGTTTCGCGCAGAATCTGAATTTCATCTGCCATTTCCGAGGGAATTTCACCTTCGGTTACTTTGCTGTCATCGTTAAAGAACAGAGCTTTGCCTGCAAGCACATCAACTACGCCGCGGAAGTCATCCTGTTGCCCGATGGGGGTGTACAGGAGTACGGGCTTGATGCCCAGAATGTCGGAAAGACCGGCAAACGCCATATCAAAGTCGGCACGGTCACGGTCCATCTTGTTGATGAATACCATTGCCGGCAGATCAGAATCTTTTACGGCTTTCCATAACTTACGGGTGAGTGGGCGTACGCCGTCTACGGCGTCCACAACAAAAACGGCGGCATCAACGCCCGCAAGCAGGTAGTTGATGTCGCCGATAAAATTGTTGTCACCAGGAATGTCAGCTAGAAAATGTGTGTTTTTCTGCCATGGAAAGGTGGCAAAAGCAGGTTGTATACTGCCGCGCCTTTTTACTTCTTCCGGCTCGTAGTCAAGGTTGCTCGTGCCGTCTTCGATCCTGCCCAGGCGGTTGACTGCGCCGGACTGGAAAAGAAGCATTTCCGCCAGCGAGGTCTTACCACTGCCTCCGGTGCCGACCATGGCATAGGTTCTTTGGTTTTCAAGCGCTTTGGACATGTAGCTCTCCCTTGTAACGTGTGTATCGGGGAATTTGCCCCTGCGTGCAGGGGTGTTGTCCTATGCTGAGACAGACCCTTTTTCGGGTACTGCGAGTCTAATCCATAGAGAGAGTTACAGAAAGATGTCAACCCCTGATACAAAATCATGCCACTGGAAAATCGAATCCTTTCACGTTATATTTGAAAAATAACAGGAAACCGGAGGCTCAATGTATATCAACCTGTTGCTGGGTGTTATATTTCTAATTGCCGTGGTCTGGCTGGTACGAGCGTGGTTGCAGGAACGTAAACCTCCGCGTCTTTTGCTGGAAGAAGAACTCCGCCGTAAACATGAACGGCAGAAAGCGCCGGAAGAAACTGTAAAACTTCTTCGCGAAATGAGTCTGCAGCGGCTGCGTCCGGTTTTGCAGGCTGCCGAAGATATGCGCGAGGCATTACCCGCTTCCCGCCGTTTTACAGCTATGTTGTCAGATGAAGGGCTGCTGATTACTCTGCCGGAAAAAAACGGTGAAAAGCCTGTGCTGCTTGTCCGGCACAGGGTGCAGATAGTGCCGCTTGCCGGCGGAAAAGAGGCCCTTGAGGCTGCCCTTAAAGATGGCGAACGGTTTGTTCTTTCGCGTCCCGGCCATGAAGGCTGGGGCGAGATGACAGCCTATGATCAGGATGAATGTATCCGCATGGTTGCACGCGAACTTGCGAACTTTCTGGACTGATTATCCGCCGCTTTGCATTGTCAACCAAGGCTCTCCTTGGTATGCAGAAAAAGAAACTAACCCTCTCAGAAAAGGAAGCGTCATGGCTGACAAAAGCAATGTGCAACTGTATGCGCTGTCCACGTGCATACACTGTAAAAAGTGCAAAGAGTTCCTTGAGGAAAACGAGATTGCTTTCGAGTGTGTGTATGTAGACATGCTGGCTGGTGAAGAGCGTAGCGATACGATTTCCACCATCAAAAAGCATAACCCCAAGCTTTCCTTTCCTACATTAGTAGTCAATAACGGCGGTGCCGTGATTGTCGGGTTCCACAAAGACCAGATCGAGGAGGCTCTGGACTTATGAGCAAGACCATGCCCCCTGAACAGCTGTTTGAAATGCTGAAGAAATTTCAGGAACCCAAAGGCTATTACTTTAACAAAGACATGGGCATGACCATGCCTTTGATGGAAAGCCTGCTGGCTACCAAGGAACGCTACGGCTACATGGCGTGTCCGTGTCGCCTTGCCATTGGCGAATACGAAGCAGACAGGGATATTATCTGCCCTTGTGTGTACCGCGACCCTGATATGGAAGAATTCGGCGCATGCTTCTGCGGTTTGTATGTTACTAAAGAGTGGAACGACGAAACCATTGAGCATCAGGTCGTGCCGGAACGGCGCCCCCCCGAAAAGCTTTTCGGCTAGCACGCCGAACCATGTAGCGGGCAGCCTGTATTGTCGCCTTGATGAGGCGCTATGCACTTCTGTTGCAGGTCTTAAGCTGTCTTGCGCGGTGAACGTAGCTGCCTGAGAAGCAGATGCGGCAGTAGCTGTGGCTTATACGCTGTGTCGTTTCTGTCAGCAGACGGTATATCGAAAAATAAAAGCACCGGACTGATTCAATCCGGTGCTTTTTTGATGAGCAGAATTAATTTTTATAATCCCAGTGCCTTTGCTCCGTTACTGAGCAGGTCCGAAAGATCGCTGTCTGAAAGTTTCAGGCGTTTTGACAACAACTTCATTTCGTCTGCAGGGTCGAAAAGAGGCCAGTCACTGCCGAAGAGAAATTTTTCGCGCGGGTGCTTGCGCCACAACGCCTGAAGAGTCTCATCGTCGATATACTGCAACGAGCTTGAGGTATCCATGTAGACGCTTGTCCCTGCCAGAACATCCAGCGCATATTTCCAGTGCCGGTAGCCGCCAAGGTGCGCAGCGATGAACTGCACTTTGGGGAATTTTTTCACCAGTGCAGCCAGTTTAAACGGGCATGAATGGTTCTGATCTGGCGGCAGGTCATCGCCCATATGGCACATCACGATGAACGTATCGCCGATTGCTTCAAAAATGGGCTCCAGTCTGGGGTCGGTCAACCATACATTCTGGAATTCCGGATGCAGCTTGATGCCGCGAATTCCATGAGATTTAAGCCGCCTAAGCTGTGCTTCCCACTCTTCATAATCCGGATGGACACTGCCGAAGGCAATGGCACGCGGGCAGCTTTCGCTGAGCGCCATGGCAAAATTGTTGGCAGGAACAACCTGAGCTGCCGCAGTAGCCGCCGTATGCACCACATAACCGTCCAGCCCTGCTTTGCGGATGGTAGAATCAAGGTCTTCCAGCAGGCCGGAACCTACAGGCGGAATACCGTAGTGGCCTTGAAGGTGCGCGAGGGCTTTGTGAGCAATCTTTGGATGAAACGCGTGAGTATGGATATCGAGAAGCATGATGGAGGGGACAATAAGCAGGGTGGGCTGTTACGTCAATAACATGATGGAATACTATGCAATCTGACCGCGATGGTTAGGGGTTGCCTTCTGCCATTCCGGCTTATCGGATAAAGCCGGAATGCAGCCTGTCTGACTTGAAATCAGGACTTCTCAGCCAGATAAGAGCTTCGTAATCTGTCGTTAGAATCTTTTTGTTGGCTGAATGGTCTTGGTTGCCAGATATGGCGAATGCTTTCTGTCAGGTAGCAATGGCCGGGGTGCGGATAGAAAGCAGGTTGTCAGACGAACAGCAAGTACATACCCACTACGCGCATCTCCGCGCTGGATGCGTCCGTGTCCAACCCTTCTTCAAAGTCCGCCATACAGCAGGCCACATGCCGCTTCCCAGCCGCCCCAGCTCACGGACTTTCCGCGTTCCTGCACGCCGGCATATTCCACGCCCAAGACCCGTCGCAGACTCATGGAGTGCTCACCGGCAGGCACATCCCGCAGCTCTCTATCCGGCAGTGCCGCGACAAAAAGGCAATCCTCTCTTCGAGGGAGGTCGTCAAGGTCCTCCCCTATACGGGGTTGCTGCCGGTCAAACATAGAAACAGGCTGTTCGCATGTCCAAAATAAAGAGCAGAACCGGTTACGCGGTAAAAAGATTTTTCAACCACTCAGGCACTGCAACCGGCCGTCCTTTAGAGCTCACACAGGCATGTTGAGTCGAGCCGGTACACAGCAATGTGGTCTTATCTTCGTTCCAGATTTCGTAAACAAACGTCAATGACGCGCGGCTCCATTCCGTAATGCCTGCGCGTATTTTGATAAGGCCGTCAAACCTTGCAGGGCGGCGGTAACGACAGTTTGCTTCCCGCACGGGCAGCTGAATATCTTTTTCTTCCACTTCCTTATAGCTCATACCGCGTTCACGGATAAACTCGCTGCGGGCACGTTCGAAAAAGTGCAGATACTCGGCGTAATACACCACGCCCATGGTATCTGTTTCACCATATGAAATACGATGGGCAAGCCACGTTTCGGGAGTAGGAAAGTCGCTCATTATATAATCTCCGGAAGATCAGGTGAAGTATTGGAAAAAAAGCACCATAGCCCATCCTGACGGTACAGGCAAAAAGTGCATGACGGTGCGGAATATTTCAGGAATGAGCGAAAGAGCCGTGCCTGTCTGATACATTCAGTCGAATACCGCAGGAAGGCACGGCACGATTATGTCATGTTCTCAGCTTTCTCACCATGTCTGTAAGTGATTCGCTGAGACTGGTCAGACGTAAGATTGCTTCGCGGGCGGAATCCATTCCCATGGCCGTTTCTGCGGCGATGCGTGTAACTTCATCCACGGCGGAAGTAATCTCGTTGCAGGCATGGGCTTGCTCTGCCGTTGCTGCATTAATGGAATCCACTTGACTGGCTGCTTCGCCGGACTGTGTCACGATACGGGCAAGAGCCTCGCCGGATTCCTGAACCAGCAGGGTAGCGCTGCTGATTGCCTCCGCAGCTTGCTGTGCGTTTTCCATATTATTTGTCGTGGCTTGCTGGATGGCGCTAATTGCTCCTCCCACTTCGCCTGTAGCGCTCATGGTCTTTTCTGCAAGCTTACGCACTTCATCTGCGACTACTGCAAAACCCCGTCCTGCATCGCCTGCCCGGGCCGCTTCGATGGCGGCGTTCAGCGCCAGCAGATTTGTCTGGTCTGCAATGTCGTTAATTACCGACATGATTTTTCCTATGGACTCTGTCTGATCTCCCAGTGCGAGCATGTCGTTTTTAAGTGTTTCTGCCAGCTTTTGAACGTTTTCCATGGCTGCCACGGAATATTTTACAATGTCAGCCCCTTGTGCTGCCGTATCTCTGCTTCCGGCGGTAGCCTCATGCGCATGACCGGCATTGTTAACGACTCTGTCGACACTGTTGTTCATCTGCTCCATGGCATCAGCAGTCTGGCTCAACTTGTCTGATTGAATCTGAGCACTGCGGGCTACTTCATCTATCTGGTGCGAAAAACCTTCAGAAGTCATGGCCAACTCTTCCACAGCACCTTCCAGAGAGTCCGCTGCATCGTTCAAAGCCGTGCGGCGTGCCTGATCTGCCATATGGCGTGCCTGTTCCGCTTCTTCTACCGCTTGTCGCGCCCGCTCGCTTTCTGCTTCACTTTTTTTTGCCAGCGCTGCAGCCTCTCCAATTTTTTCCTTAAGGCTTTGCACCATGCGGATAAGGTCATTGCGCAGTTCTGCCAGTTCGCCCCGGAACTTGCTGTCTGGCTCTGCATCAAGATTACCGTCTGCCACTGTGCCTGTATATTTCAGTAAGGCGGAAAGCGGAGCAGAAAGGTTCACACGGATAAGAATTATGCTGATGACAAGCATGAACAGCAGAAATACAGCGGAGATCAGAAAAGTATCAAAGCGAAGTTCTGCGGCTTGGGAGAGTAAAGAATTGCGTTCTGCCGCTACGGCTGTATCGATGGCATCCGTATATACGCCCAGTCCGAGAACCCACCCCCACGGCTTGAACAACCGTACGTAAGATATTTTGGGAAAATCGCCCTGTTCGTCCGGTTTGGGCCACCAATAATCAACATATCCTTCGCCTGTATCTTTTACAGCTTCTTCCATTGCTTTGAAGATCAGCTTTCCGCGTTTGTCCTTTACGCCGGATACATCTTTTCCGTCGAGGTCGGGACGCAACGGGTTGCGAATCATGTGCAGCGAAAAATCATGTATCCAGAAGTAATTGCCGTCTTCCAGAACCTTTCCAGCCACGGCCTGAATGGCCTCCTGTTGCAGGCGTGCACTCTGGTCGTCAATCCATGCACCGGTGCCAATAATCCACCCCAGTTCCGGCAACATGCGTACCCATGAAATTTTAGGTGTGGCCTCGGCCCCTTTGGTTTTGGGCCACACATAGGCTACACTGCCTTCGCCATGCTGCTGGGCCACTTTTATCATTTCGCGAAAGAGATAGACGCCGTTTTTGTCCTGCATGTCGTACAGGCTGCGGCCTTCAATCGAAGGACTGGGATGGGCGAGAACCGTGCCTGTTTCGTTGAAGATGAAAAAGTAATTGTCTTCGTCGTAACGGATGCCCCGCACCATGGATAACAGGTCGGACCGCAACGAAGTTTCTGGTAAAATGCGTTCATTTTTCAGGTAATGCTGGTGTAGTTGCGAAGATGTGGTATCAACCAGACGCTTGAGAGGTGCTGCAGCTTCTTTTTTTAGCAGCTCCATGTCGGCAGAGCGTTCGTAATAGCTTTTCAGTGTACTTTCAGCCACGCTGACCATAGTGCGCAGCTGCGTTTTGACTTTTTCTGTCTCTGCTGCGCGAAAGCGTTCGCCTTCAGACTGTGCAAAGTTGTTCAGGCTCCATGTTGAATAAGCAAGGAAAAAGCCTGTCTGAAGGACTAACGCCGCTGTGATAAGCAGAATGATACGTATAGCCATTGACTGAAAACTTAATTTTACTTGCATTGTCGATATCCTTGGCTGCGCGGGTGCAGATTGCCTGTTCTGCTATGGCCTGCCTGAATGCTAGTATAATAGGTAACATCCCATATGGCAGGAGTATTTGATTTTTTGCAGGCAGCGGGTTCGCGGGGTTGGTGGAACCGTTGTATGGGGCTGCATCGAATCTGATCGATACAATTGAATCACTTTGAGAAGACTGAGGTTGTTTGTGAATAAACGTGTTGAATTTCCCCGATTGTTTTTATTTCGTAGCACGTTGCGGTGGCTGGCTGTTTGCAGCTGCCTGACTGTTCTGGTTATCGGTGGCTGTGCGCCGAAGCCCGAGCCGCAACTGGAACCGATGTTTCGCCCGTTAGAGACTGCAGAAGCGCAAAAGGTAGTGCGCCTGCTGGATATCAAAGCTCAGGGGGTAACGTCCTGGGCCGATCTGCAGCCTGCCGTGGAGCGGAGTCTTGCTTATGTAACGCGTCGTCCCGCAGATGGTCTGGCTCTTGATAAGTATGGCCGGAAGATTACGTGGGGCCAGTTGGAGTCCACCCTGCATTTGCTGCTCGGGCTGTTGCCGCGTCTGGATGCGGAGCCGGAACTGCTGGCGCAATACTTCACGTTATTGCGGCTAGAGCCGCAGCCTCTGTTTACCGGCTATTATGAGCCGTACATCCACGCATCTCCTGAGCGCACGGCTGCGTATCCGTTTCCTATTTATGGCAAGCCTGCAGACCTGAAAACCGTACGGCTGGAGCAGTTTCACCCCCGCTGGAAGGGGGAGGTGCTGACCTATCGCATTGAGGGGGATGAAATTCTCCCGTATTTTGACCGCGAGGCCATCGACTCGAAAAAGGCTCTGCAAGGTCGGGGGCTGGAAGTCGCATGGGTGCAGGATCTTGCGGATATTTTCTTTTTGCAGGTGCAGGGTTCCGGCAGGCTTATCATGCCGGACGGCAGCGAAAAGCATGTGCTCTATGCAGGGAAGAACGGCAGGGAATATGTATCGCTTGGAAGGGTGATGAAAGAGCGCGGCTTACTGCCGCAGGATGGTATATCCATGCAATCTATCCGGGCATATCTTGATGCTCACCCTGAAGAAGAGCGCGAACTGCTGAATACAAATCCCAGCTATGTGTTCTTTCGTATTTCAGACGATGGTCCCTACGGCAGCATTAATCAGGTGCTGACGCCATGGGCCAGCCTTGCCACTGACCGTAACACATTGCCGTTAGGCAGTGCCATGCTGTTTACAGTACCCCGCCCGCTGCCTGCCACACCGGAACAACAAGCACAGAGCGGTAAAAGTTATGTCGAGGTGCCTTTCGGCGGGTTTGGTCTGGCACAGGACACAGGCGGCGCCATTAAAGAGCATCGTATAGATCTGTTCAGCGGCAGCGGAGAGCAGGCGGAGTTTATAGCCGGTCATCTTGCGGCAAAGGGTGACGTGTATCTGTTGATTCCCAAGGTGGAAGAATAAGCACTTAAACGACAGTCATTATGCGGCGTTCCGGCTTGCGGAGCGGCACTGCAGATACTGAGTTGTTCTTTTGACTTCATTCAGCCCCGGTAGATACTTCTATCGGGGCTTTTATCATGCCCACAAAAGCGTAGCAGGCAGTGGGGTGTTTTTCCGTCTTGTGAAGCTGTGGGCTTTTTTTTAGGTTTGAGGATGCTGTAATTTTTAGCAATAAGTGCATCTCGCTGCCCGATAACCATAAAACTGGTGCGGACGAGTTTTTCAGGCTTGCGCCAAAACAGGCAGTGCGGCTACAGCTTGCTGGTGCCACCATGAACTTGTGTGTTTGGAATGATTCGCTGGGGGCTTGGGATGGGGGGCTGCTCAGGCCGTCAGATTGCTTCTTGCAGCGGGGGGGGGACTTTGCCGGAAGTGGAGACATCGCCGTCAGGCTACTTGAAGCAGCAAAGGCGGTGGCGTTTTCAGGCTCCTTGCGTCAGCGCAAGGTGCAGCAGTGCGGGGCCGCTGGGTATAATCAGACCGCTCAGGGCGGCTGTTTTTTCGCAAAAGTGCTTTCCGCAAACATCGGGCAGGCTGGTGTCATGCAGCATAAACGGCACAGGCCCGCAGTGGTGCCTGCCAGTCTGCACCGGCGTCAGGTGGTCGCAGGTCACGACGAAGACCGCATCGGGGCAGGCCTGTTTCAGCGGGTGCAGGATTTCGCTGTCAAAGCGCTCGATGGCACGGCACTTGTCGTCAAAGTGTTGTCTGTGTCCGCACAGGTCTGTGGCTTCCAGATGAACAAAGACAGTCTCATGAGTCTGTAACAGACTTGCCGCAATTTCGGCTTTGGTGCGGTAACATGTGTGCTCATCGCCGGTACAACCTATAATATCCGGTGTGGACATACCGGTGGCAACGGCAATGCCCTTTGCCAGCGGGATACCGGCAACCATGGCGGCTGTTCGGCCATGCAGTTCTTCAAATGGCGGCAATGTTGGCTTGCTTCCCTGCCCCCACGGCCAGAGCATTAACCGCTTTCCGTCAGGAGCAATGCTTTCAGGCATAGTCAGGCAGCCTGTGATAAGGCGTTGCAGGTCGGGTTCCGATTGCAGGCAGCGTAAAAAGTCTCGGAGCGGTGTACCGTGTGACTCATGCGGAGCCGGTATTTTCAGGGCGCATGCTTCATCAGGGTTGTTGTGCCGCTGGACGAGCAGATGCCTGAAGGATGTTCCCTGCACGCAGAAGAGGGACTCATGTGCTAGTGCCTGCGCCCGTCTGAAAAGAGGCAAAGCAAGCTCGTTGTCTATGTGGCCTGCAGAAAAATCATGCAACAGGCTGTGTTCATCAATAGAAACGATATTAAGCCGCCAGACGACGCTGTCGGCATCCAGCGAAATGCCGTACCCCAAAGCCTCCAGCGGGCCGCGCGGCAGTTTGTATTTTTCGGGAGAATACCCCATCAGGGCAGGCAGGCCGGTTTCTGTTCCGGCGGGCTGCATGGGGGGAATAGTGTGACAAAGGCCCGTCACTGCGTGACGGGCCATAGAGTCTAGTGTCGGAGTGGCAGCCTGTTGCAGCGGGCTATTCCCGCCGGACGGGCATGGTAGGTCGCCCATGCCGTCGGCTATGGCCACGATAACTTTACGCATTACAGGATCCGGTAGTGTACGGGCTCTGCCAGCAACAGACCGGCCTTTTGCAGATCATCCAGTGCAGCCTGCACATCGCTTGCTTTTGCTTCATGCGTCATAAACACAATGGGCACGCCGATGGGGTCTTGCCCCTTCTGGGTTGCCTGAGCAATGGATATACCTTGCTTCGCCATGGCTCCTGCAAGATCACGCAGCACGCCGGGCTGGTCGGGCACCATGACACGGAAGTAGTAGCATGATTCAGAATCCTGAGGCGGCATGATTTCCGCCGCATCAGGCACCTGTGCCACAAAACCGGTGTTGTTGGGCGCACAGTCACGCGCAACAGCCATGATGTCGCCAAGAACAGCGCTGCCGGTGGGCTTTGCACCTGCGCCAAGACCATGCAGGAACACAGGGCCCACTGCGTTGCCTTCCATGCGTACCGCGTTATAGGCACCGCCGACGCGGGCTATCAGGTAGGTGTGATGCACCAGCATGGGGAACACACCGGCCTCCAGCTTTCCGTCCACGTTGCGCACTTCACCCAGCAATTTCAGGCGGTAGCCGAATTCGCGGGCAAACTCGATGTCCATGGGATCGACTTTGGAAATGCCCTGCACAGGCAGCTTGGCGAAAGGATAATCCTTACCGAATGCCAGCCGGATAAGCAGGCACAGCTTGTGCGCGGCGTCAAAGCCTTCGATGTCCAGCGTGGGGTCCGCTTCGGCAAAGCCCAGCTCCTGCGCCTGCGAAAGCGCAGTGGCAAAGTCCAGCCCGTTTGTGGTCATCTCGGACAGGATGTAGTTGGCCGTACCGTTAAGAATGCCCACAAGTGAGTTGACCTTGTTACCGGCAAGGCTTTCGCGCAGAGTCTG
This sequence comes from Oleidesulfovibrio sp., assembly GCF_047973035.1. Classification (NCBI taxonomy): domain Bacteria; kingdom Pseudomonadati; phylum Thermodesulfobacteriota; class Desulfovibrionia; order Desulfovibrionales; family Desulfovibrionaceae; genus Oleidesulfovibrio; species Oleidesulfovibrio sp. Next base: position 83,929 of record NZ_JBKEBF010000041.1, on the reverse strand, counting down.
CACGATCGGAATACCACCGCAGACGCTGGCTTCGTAGTACAGGCCCACATTGTTTTCCTGCGCGGCGCGGAACAGCTCGAACCCTTCTTCCGCCAGCAGTGCCTTGTTGGCGGTTACAACGTGCATTTTTGCGTTCAGAGCCTTAAGGATAAGCTCTTTGGGGGCTTCTATGCCGCCCATCAGCTCAACCAGTACGTCGATATCCGGATCGTTCAGCAGCTCTTGCGGATCAGCGGTAAGAGTGGCGCCCGCAGGCAGATCAGCCGTTCTTTTTTTCGATACATCACGAACCAGAATCGTTTTGATAACGATTTCACGGCCGGTACGTTCGATAATCCAGTCGCGGTTTTCTTCAAGTATTGAGGCAAGGCCCGTGCCCACCGTGCCGAATCCGGCTACGCCAAGCACGAGTCGTTTATCGCTAGCCACAGGAACTCCCTGATAGTACTCGTTTAATTCCCTTTATCGCCTGTTTGATGCGATGCGGGTTTTCAATGAGAGCAAAGCGGACGTGGTTGTCGCCGAAGTGGCCGAAGCCAAGGCCGGGCGATACTGCTACGCCGCCTTCTTTCAGCAGCAGTTTGGAAAACTCGACCGAGCCCATATGACGGAACTGTTCAGGAATTTCAGCCCATGCAAACATGGTGGCTTTAGGCGGGGTGATGTCCCAGCCTACGCGGTTCAGCCCCTCGCACAGCACGTCACGGCGCTGGCGATAGGTATCCACGATTTCCTTAACACAGTCCTCGGGGCCGTTCAGGCCTACGGTGGCAGCAATCTGGATGGGCTGGAAGATGCCGTAATCAAGGTATGACTTGATTCGGGTCAGTGCGTGCACCATTTCTCTGTTACCCACGCAGAAGCCCACACGCCATCCTGCCATGGAGTAGCTTTTGGACATGGAATAAAACTCTACGCCTACGTCTTTGGCTCCTTCCGCCTGCATGAAGCTGGGCGGCTCGTAACCGTCAAAGACAAGGTCGGCGTAGGCCATGTCGTGCACTACGTACATTTTGTGCTCTTTTGCAAAGTCCACAACCTTCTGGAAAAATTCCAGCGTAGCCAGCTCGGTGGTGGGGTTGTGGGGATAGCTGAGCATCAGCAGCTTGGGCTGCGGCCATGTCTGGCGGGTAGCCTCAAGCAGGTCTTCAAAAAAGTCGCGCCCTTTGCCGATGGGAATACGACGTACGTCCGCACCCGCGATGATCGCCGCGTACGTGTGGATAGGGTACGTCGGATCGGGCGCAAACACCACGTCGCCGGGCGACAGCATGGCAAGAGCAAGGTGCGAAAGGCCTTCCTTGGCTCCCATGGTAACCACGGCTTCTTTGTCAGGGTCGAGGTAAACATCAAACTTGCGCATGTACCAGTCGCAGATGGCTTTACGCAGGTTCGGAATACCCTTCGACACGGAGTAACGGTGATTGACGCCCTTGGCCGCGGCTTCGTTCAGCTTGTCGACAATATGTTGCGGTGTGGGCATGTCTGGGTTTCCCATACCCATGTCCACTATGTCCACGTTCTGACGACGTAGCTGCATCTTCAGTTCGCCCACTACGGAAAAAACGTAGGGGGGCAGTCTGTGCATGCGTGGAAATTCGTACATGGCCTTCGGCGTCCTCCGAATTAATAAAGGTGAAAACGATAAGACGAGACCATATGCGGTAGGGTACGTCGCTGTCAAAAAAAAAGCGTCGCGATCCTCATGAAAAGCGGAAATTACTCATTATCCGATGCAGGAGAAAGGGTGGCAAACAGTGATAACGCCACTCCGAATCCGCCAAGGGCGGCAAAGATGGCAAAAGACCAGCGCATGGCTGCCAGAAAATTATCCGTATTGGCAAGAGTTACTACCGCGTTTCCCATGTGTACAGACATGGCGGCTGTTACCAGCACCATGCTGAGCACCATACCCAGAGTGCGCATGCTGGCAGCCATGGCAGAGGCAATGCCGTAGTGAGATTTATCCATACTGCCCATGATGATGCTCATGTTGGGTGAGGCAAAAAGGGCAAACCCTATGCCCAGTACCACAAACATGACCAGCATGGCGGATATGGGGGTTGCGGCATCCGTCATGGCCGCAAGCAACGTGCCCAGCGTACAGCATGCCATACCGGCAGTGGCAATGCGATGCGCCGGCAGGGTGTCTGCCAGCCGTCCGCACAGGGGTGAAAGAACAGTCTGCACCAGCGGCTGCATCAGAAGAATTGTACCGGCCTCCTGCGGTGTCATGCCGCGGCTGCTCTGCAAATACAGGCTGAACAGAAAGGTTATGCCGAATGTGGCTGCATAGTTGATGAACTGCGCTGCCGTTGCAAAGGTGAATGTCCGGTTACGGCGCAGTAAAGAAAGGTCCAGAAGAGGCTTCGGGGTGCGGGACTCCACCATCAGAAAAAGCGCGCCGCAAACAACGCTGGCAGCAAGGGCAAGCTGCCCTTCAACCCCGTCGCGCAGGCGCGGACCGCCGAAAACAGCCAGCGCTACAGCCAGAATAGACAGAAAGGCTCCTGCCCAGTCGTATTTTTCGGTTATGCGCTGCCAGCCGTCGGTCAGGGTGCGCCGTGCCAGCAGATAGGCCAGTGCCAGAGGCGGAGTGCCCAGAATATACAGCCAGCGCCATCCTATATGCGTTGCAATGGCACCGCCGATAAAGGGACCGGCAGACAACCCCAGATATACACATGCCACAGCTATGCCCATGGCTCTGCCGCGTTCTTTGCGGGGGATGGCCTTGGTCAGCAGTGCCATATTGGATGCCATGGTCATGGCGGCTCCTGTTCCCTGAACAAAGCGCAGCAGAATAAAAGTGGTCATGTCGTGGGTAAAGCTGAGAAGTAGTGTGGAGATGGTGTAAAAAAGCACCCCCAGACGAAAAATCGGAGCATGTCCCGCCATGTCGGCCAGTCTGCCGAAAGGCAGCAGCAACGCGCCGGTTGCCGCCAGATATATGGACTCGACCAGCCCCAGTGCGGTGGCCCCGGCGCCGAACTCACTTCCCATCACAGGCAATGTGACAGCGACGGCTGAAAACATGAACGGCATGATAAACTGTGTGACGGCAACCGTGTACAGTATCGGTAATCCGGAAGAAATGCCTGCTTTCGGAGTCTGGAAAAAATTCATCATGTGTTCCCGCCGGATTGGTTGGACTACGATGTGCCTCTTTCAGGTCAGCATGCTCAGGGTATAGCGTAACGTGCGAATATTTATTGTCAATAATCTTTCAATCGTGAGATTACAGTATTTTATGGTTAGGTGCTGTCACGACAGGACAATTTGCTGATTAAAAAATATTTTCATCTGAGTTACAGAATTTTCAATGTATGATAGTATTACTGTATTCTGGAACGCATGAATTGCTGATAGCATTACTCGTTGATTTTGAAAGGCGCACACTTTGTTTGCTGTTGCCGGGTAAAAATGTTGAACGTAACTTGTGTAACTGTTAGGTTTTCAGCCTTTGCATGATTTGCGTGTATGCAAAGGGGCTTAAATTCTTTTGACTTTGTCACTAGTGCATGTGGCATGGCAGCTTGTTAACAATGCCAACGGAGAGTTTGCTGGCCTTGGGGAAAATTTTTTTACAATTGTTTCAAATGCGTCTTGTGGGGAGGACAAATGAAACGGATTTTTCTGGTCGGAGCACGCGCATGCGGCAAAACAACAGTGGCGCGCATTCTGGCTGAAAAACTGGGCTGGTCCGTTGTGGATGTGGATGAGGCCATTCAAAGCAAAACCGGAAAGTCCATAGCAGACATGGTGGAACAGGAAGGCTGGGAAGCTTTCAGAGATGTTGAATCCGGCGCGCTGGCAGAGAGCTGTGGGGCTGAAAAAGCCGTCATAGCCACCGGAGGGGGAATGGTGCTGCGTTCCGTGAACCGCATACTGATGCGTTCCAGCGGTCTTGTTGTATATTTGTATGTACCAGCCTCCATACTTGCAGAGCGACTTTCAAAAGAGCTTATCGCTTCACAGCGTCCCTCACTGACAGGAGACTCTCCCGTAGATGAAGTGGAAGCTGTGTTGGCGCAGCGTGAGCCTTTGTACCGCGACGCGGCACACCATATTGTAAATGCTACGCACTCTCCGGAAAACGTTGCTTCTACGATTGTTGAAATTGCCCGCAATCATCGCCCGTAACGCGTTGTTTCGTTTCGTCCGAACGATTTTGTTTATTATGGTTCTTCTGGAAAATAAGGGCGATGCGGGAGAAATGCTGTACTCAATATACGTACTGCGCTATTATGGCTGTCAGGTCTGATTCCACCGTGTCGGCTCGTTTTATTGTCGCCGAAATAAGTGGTGGACTTCTGTCAGCCTTTTTTTGTCTGCAGCAGGCTATGCAGAAAAACTGCGTAGGCTGACCCCGTCAGAGCGCTATTGCAGACATGTACCCGTGAGACGCGGTTGCGGTTATATACGCAGGAGTGCTGATTATGGAAATACGCAAAATCTTAGTTCCTGTTGACGGTTCTGCCTGCTCGGAAAAAGCGGTGGACTATGCTATTGATCTTGCACGGATGGTTGGAGCCAGCTTGCTTTTTGTGAATTGCCGCATGGCACTGCCGCCTATGCTGGGGCGGGATAGCTGGGATCAGGCCCGTGAGGCTTTGGTGAAGCGTTCAGAGGTGCTTTTGCACTCGTATTGCGACAGAGCCAAAGACGAAGGCATAGAATCCCGTTGTGTTGTTTTGGAAGGTGCCGTGGATAAAGCTATTGCAGAGACTGCAGACATGGACCATTGCGACCTCATTGTAATGGGCTCTCGTGGTCATTCCGAGCTGGAAGGCCTACTTTTGGGCAGTGTGACGCACAGGGTATTGCAACTGGCAGAATGTCCGGTGACAGTCATCCGTTAAACAGTATCAGGCTGTTCAGGTTAAGCCCGTAGAAAACTGTATAAGACCTGTTAAGCGACGTTACCGGAACGTGGTGCAGTACATCGCAGCGGAAGCGATGCGCGGAGAGTCACTGCATGGTGCTTTTTCGTGCAGTGTGAAGCCGTTATTCCAGAATCATTTGGTTATGCATTTTGCAGGCTGGTGCGCAGAGTATACTGTGTACCAGCCTGTTTGTTTACCTTGGCTGTTTTCTGCTGGAACCGGCTACTCCAAAGTGTTTTTTGATACGCCGGTTTCCGGCTGTTCGATGTACGTTTTTTCGGCTGTATTCCAAATTCCGGTCATAGTTGTTTGCAGTGTTGCACAGTAAAGGCATGTACCTGCCGGAAATATATCCTCCGTCAGGTTGTGTAGCCTGTTGCCTAACCTCATTGTTTGCAGGTATGTGTTCAGGCTGCATGGTGTATCTGCGCTGAAAAGGCGCTGTACTTTTTTCTGCGGCACGGATGTCATCAGATTCAGCAGGCAGCCTGAAAAAATTTCGGAGGAAGAAGCGACATGAGCGGCAGTACCTTTGGCCGACTTTTCAAACTGATTACCTATGGAGAATCCCACGGCGCGGGACTTGGCGGCGTGGTGGACGGTTGTCCGGCCGGTGTTGCCCTGACCGAAGCCATGATTCAGGCAGAGCTTGACCGCAGAAAGCCGGGGCAGGGCGGACCGGCTGCCACTGCCCGCAAGGAGCCGGATGCCGTAAGGCTACTTTCCGGTGTGTTTGAAGGTAAAACAACGGGCACTCCCATTGCCTTTCATGTGGATAACACTGACCAGCGCTCCCGCGATTATGGCGATATAATGCATGTGTACCGTCCCGGTCATGCCGATGCCGCCTATGACGCCAAGTACGGCATACGCGATTACCGCGGCGGAGGACGATCATCCGGTCGGGAAACGCTTTCGCGTGTGGCTGGCGGCGCTGTTGCTTCTGCCTTGCTTGCACAGTACGACATACATGTTAACGCATTTACGGTTGAACTGGGCGGCATGGCTGCACCGCTTACAGATGTGGACGGTGCGCAGCACAGACCATACTTTGCACCTGACGAAGCCATTGTTCCGCAATGGGACGAGATGGTTCGTGCCATTAAAGGGCAGGGTGATACTCTGGGCGGCATTGTTCAGGTAGAGGCCCATGGCGTACCAGCCGGTCTGGGTGAGCCTGTGTTCGACAAGCTTGATGCACGTATAGCATATGCCCTGATGTCCGTGGGCGCGGTTAAAGGCGTGGAAATCGGCTCCGGCTTTGAGGCTGCGCGGATGCACGGCAGCGCTAATAATGACAGCATGACGCAGCAGGGCTACGCCAGCAATCATGCCGGCGGCGTTCTGGGCGGCATTTCTTCCGGCCAGACTGTGGTGGCGCGCGCGGCCGTCAAACCTATTCCGTCCATAGCAAAAGAACAGCACACCATGAATGCACTGGGTGAAGAAGTTACCCTGCGGGTGGGCGGCAGACACGACATCAGCGCTATTCCGCGTGTGGTGCCTGTACTTAAAGCCATGATGGCGTTGACACTGGCCGACATGTTGCTGATGCAGAAGAGAATGCAGCTGCCATAACGGCAGGCTGGAGCACCTTGGCCATATTCTACCCTGCCTGAACCGTTCAGGTGCAGCTTGGTCTGCAAGAGCTTGTACAGGCGAGCAGGGGCATTGTCAGGTAGCCCCTGATGCGAAAGCGCTGATTCTGCTTGACGTGATGTGCCCCGCCGCCCATACCACCAGAAACTTATAATCTACGGCCTTTGCCGATGTAATACGAAACCGGAATTGAGATGCAGCAACCCACCGCACAGGAAGAACAGGATACACGGATTGAACTTGTAGGCACGCTGGAACGTGTAGTCTTTCATAATGAGGAAAACGGCTACACGGTGTTCCGGTTGAAGGTGCAGGGCAACCGGGATCAGGTAACCGTGGTGGGCCATATGGTGGACCCTCAGGCCGGTGTGGCACTGGTGCTGAAAGGCAACTGGACGGAAAATCCCAAATTCGGCAGGCAGTTTCAGATGGAAACCTTCGATCAGGTGCTGCCTGCAACGATTGAAGGTATCCGGCATTATCTTTCCTCCGGCCTTATCAAAGGCGTGGGCGAAAAGATGGCCGCCCGCATAGTGGAAAGCTTTGGCACAGATACGTTTACAGTGCTGGATGAACAGCCTGAGCGTATGCTGGAAGTGGAAGGCGTGGGCCAGAAGCTGATGGAGCGCATCCGCGACGGCTGGGCAGAGCACAGGGGTATCCGCGATCTTATCATGTTTTTGCAGCCGCATGGAGTAAGCACATCGTATGCGGTGCGCATCTATCGCCATTACGGTCAGCAGGCTCTGGCCGTAGTACGCGAAAATCCCTACCGCCTTGCCATGGATATACGGGGTATCGGCTTTCTTACGGCCGACGCTGTAGCGCAGAAGCTCGGCTTTGCACGGGATTGTGACCTGCGTGCGGAAGCGGGCCTTTTGTACATGCTGATGCGGCTGACTGAAGAAGGCCACGTATACTATCCACGCGATTCACTGGTTATCCAGACTTCAGATAAGCTGGAAATAGCCGCACCGCTGGTTGATCAGGCCATTGATACGTTACAGTTGGAAGAGCGGGTGATTCTGGAAGAGCTGGAAGAGGGCGAAGCGGTCTATCTGTCGCGGTATCATCGCTACGAATCCGGTATTTCCCACTACCTGCAACGAATCCTGCGCTCGCCGAAGGCTGTCAGCGCAGATAATGAAGATGCGCTGGTGGACGAAGTAATCAGCAAGCTGAAAATAACCCTTGCGGAAGAGCAGGAACAGGCGGTGCGCACGGCTGCCCGCAGCAAGGTGATGGTGCTGACAGGTGGTCCCGGTACCGGTAAGACCACCATCATTAATGCCATTATCAAAGTTTTTGCAGCCATGAAGGCCCGCATCCTGCTGGCTGCTCCCACGGGGCGCGCTGCCAAGCGTATGAGCGAAACCAGCAAGCGCGAGGCGAAAACAATCCACCGCCTGCTGGAATACAGTCCCCGCGAAGACGGTTTTTCCCGCAATGAAAATAATCCGCTGGCGTGCAGTCTGCTGGTGGTGGACGAAGCATCCATGATGGACACCATGCTTATGTACCATCTGCTGAAAGCCGTTCCTCTGGGTGCAACTGTGGTCTTTGTGGGTGATGTCAATCAGTTGCCTTCTGTCGGGCCGGGCAACGTGCTGCATGACGTCATTAAATCCGGCGTGGTCGACGTGGTCGAGCTTGTAGAAGTGTTCCGCCAGGCGCAGGAAAGCGAAATTATCTGCAACGCTCACCTGATCAATCAGGGGCAAAGCCCTTCGCTGGAATCGTCCAAAGACAGGCTGACAGATTTTTATTTTATCCGTGCCGATGATCCGGAACGGGCTGTGGATATGGTTGTCGATCTGGTGAAAAATCATATCCCGAGACGGTTTAAACTGGATTCGATTAATGAGATTCAGGTGCTCACGCCGATGCACAAAGGCACGGCAGGCGCGGCCAACCTGAATACACGCCTGCAGGATGCATTGAACCCGCAGTCGCTGGTGCTGCAACGCGGCGAGAAGCAATTCCGGCTGGATGACAAGGTCATGCAGATACGGAATAACTACGAAAAAGATGTGTTCAACGGTGACATCGGTCGCATCTGCCGCCTTGATAAGGAAGAGCGGGAACTGACGATCCGGTTCGACGATGAGCGTAATGTGGTGTATGAATTTTCGGAGCTGGATGAAATTGTGCCCGCCTATGCCATTTCAGTGCACAAGTCGCAGGGGTCGGAGTATCCGGCAGTGGTTATGCCTGTACTGACACAGCATTTTGTACTGCTTCAGCGCAATTTACTGTATACAGGGGTCACCCGCGGCAAAAAGCTGGTTGTTCTTGTCGGATCGGCAAAAGCAATGGCCATTGCCGTGAAGAATAATAAGATGCAAAAACGCTATACCTATCTGGCCCAGCGTCTTCGTCAGGCATTATAATGTACTGCAAGGCCGTCCGCTGGTGGGCGGCCTTTTTTTATGATTATTACGGCGGTGCACCGGGGGGGGTACTGTCGGCAGGAGTGTATTTATGGCACGCATTCGTATTCTGTTCTGTATGCTTGTTGTTAGCATGTTGCTTACGGGCTGTGGCAAACGTATTGAGCAGCCCCCGTTTCCTGCTCCGCCTGTGGTGGAAGACTTCAGCCGGTATCCGCAGAATCTTATGGATTACGCCAGCCGTCTTGCCCTGCCGGAAGCACCGCTGCTGACAGAGGCAGAACAGAAAGCGCAGACAAAACGTTATCTGCAGCGTTTTTTTGCAGCCTGGGACATGCGAAAGGCAAGCGTGCCCCGTGCGGAGGCCTTTGCTGATCTTAACGCGCACCTGAAGCGGGGCGGATGGGGGGCAAACCTGCTGCCGGTTCCTGATAAAAGGTGGAGCAGGGTGCGCAGCCTGAGCAATATGAATGCCTACCCATCTATGGCGCAGCCAGCCATAATCACAGCGAATACATCACTCAGGATGGCACCGGACGAACAACCGTTCTTCCGCGATCCTGACAAGGCAGGCGAAGGCTATCCCTTTGACTATTTCCAGTACAGTGCGTTGTGGGCAGGTATGCCCGTTCTGGTTGTGCATACTTCGTCAGACGGTGAGTGGGTGCTGTGCGAATCGCCTGTGGCGCTTGGCTGGGTGCGCACGCGCGATGTGGCTTTTGTGAATGATAAATTTATGAAAGCCTATAAAACAGACGACTATGCGGCAATTCTGCAGGATAATACTCCGCTGCGCGGCGGTGACGGCACATGGTACGGCAAAGGCCATATCGGAGCTGTTTTTCCTGTGAGTGAAGCCACGCAGCAGGGGCTTGTGCTGCGTGTGCCGGTGCGCGGTGCAGACGGCGGCGCCGGCATCCGTGAAGTTACAGTGGAGTATGCCCATGCTGCGCGTATGCCGCTGCCCGTTTCCGCCGCTGCCATAGCTATGGTGGGCAATACAATGTTGCAACAGCCCTATGGTTGGGGCGGCTTTCTGGAAAACCGCGACTGCTCTGCAACGTTACGCGATCTTTTTACGCCGTTCGGCATCTGGTTGCCCCGTAACTCATCAGTCCAGGCACGGGCGGGTCAGCTTGTTGATCTGATGCCGTACAAGCCGGAAAAGCGCGAGGCCGTTATCCTGCAACAGGGAAGGCCGTTCTTCAGCTTTATCTGGATGCGTGGGCATATAGGGCTGTATCTGGGGGCGATGGATGACGGGGAAGGACATTCTGTCCCTTTGATGTTCCACAATGTCTGGGGGGTGCGGACAGGCGGCAAAGGACGCACGCCCGAAGGGCGGCTTATCGTCGGGCGGGCTGTGGTGTCGTCTCTGCACGTGGGCGAAGAATATCCGGATGTGCAGGAAAACTGGATGCTGGAGCGAATCCGCGGATTGACTCTGCTACCGCCTGTTGTGCAGTAGCGGAATGTGCGGACAGTTCTGCTTCAGGCTGCGGGTTGCTTCCGGCTTTCCGGCCCTTTTAATTTTGCTGGACGCTGTTCATGCTGCCTGACCAAAACTCATTTGTGCAGGCTGAATACAGAATTTATATTGTAAACAGCGTGTTACAGCGGCACTACCTTTTTGCGGACATTCCGGCTATACACCCCCGACACCTGAACACGATTTTTTATGCCGCCAGCAGTGCGGTTATGTATAGAAAGTAAATATGACAGATAACAATATCCGTTTTTACGCGGCAACTCTGGGTTGCAAAATTAACCAGTACGAAACGCAGGCGTTGCGTGAGGTATGGCTGGAACGCGGCTTTACAGAGGTAGATAGTGCCGAGGCCGCAGACATTATTCTGGTGAATTCCTGCGCCGTTACGGCAAAAGCCGTCAGCGACGTGCGCAGCACCGTGCGGCAGGCCAATCGTGCCAACCCTGATGCCCTCATTGTGGTGACCGGTTGCGCGGCACAGGTGATGGCGGAAGAGCTTTCTGCCCTGCCCGGTGTTGCCAGAGTGGTTCCGCAGGAAGCAAAAGCCAGCTTAAAGCGTTGGCCCGACCTTTCCGGCGAGCCTGTAGCCGATGAACAGGAGTCTGCCCTGGCAACGGAAGCACCGGATGACGGAGACGGACAGAGAACCGGAGCGCAGGAAGATGTGTCGTTTCCTGATATGCAGGTCAGCGACTACACGCGTGCCCGCGCCGTGGTAAAGGTTCAGGATGGCTGCTCGCATCGTTGTACCTATTGTATTGTGCCGCTTACCCGCGGCCCGTCACGCAGCCGTGCCCCGCATGATATTGTGGCGGAGGCAGAAAGGCTGCTGGAAGGCGGTTTCCGCGAACTTATTTTAAGCGGGGTCAACCTGCGGCAGTATGGGCGTGATCTTGCCATGCCGCTGGACTTCTGGGATGTGGTTGCCCGTCTGGGCAAAGAGCTTGCTCCCCGCTGGGCCGGCAAAGCCCGTCTGCGCATCAGCTCGCTTGAGCCGGGGCAGCTGGGCGATAAGGCGCTTGAAACGCTTGCTGCAAATCCGCTGCTCAGCCCGCAGCTGCACCTTTCTTTGCAAAGCGGCAGCCCTACGGTTCTTAAACGTATGGGGCGCGGACATTACAAGCCGCAGCCGCTTCTCGGATTTTTGCAACAACTTCGTGATATCTGGCCTGTGTATGGTCTGGGTGCAGATATTCTGATGGGTTTTCCCGGTGAAACGGAGCAGGAATTTGAGGAAACGCTGGCCTTTTGTAAGGAATTGCCGCTTACCTATGCGCACGTGTTTCCGTACTCTCGCAGACCGGGAACCGCTGCTGCCGATATGAAGGACCAGTTGTCGGTGGCGGTGAAAAAAGCCCGTGCAGCCGCAATCCGCGCTGTAGCGGCGGAGAAAAAAGAAGCCTTTCTGCAGTCTCTTCTGACGCATGACACCGTGCATGTGGTGCTGCAAAGCTCTTCTCCGGCAAAGGGTGTAAGTGAGTTTTATACAGACTGCCGATTTGATTCACAGCCGGAAAATGCTACACTCAGAGAAATAGTTGGGGCTCGTCCCGTGTCGGTACGCAAAGGGACTTTAATAGTTACCCCGTGCAGTTAACGTTTTGTATTTTGGACCGCTGGCTACAGGAAACAACGAAAGTGCCGTAACTGCAATCAATCGCAAGTGGTTACAGCAAGTGCCCTGATTCGAACGAGTTGATTTTAAAATATTGACGAGACTGCAAACGGCTTACTGCGGCGTTCGAAGTATCATGGCAACAGGCAGATGCCTGCAGCAAACTGCCAAAGAGGGGCGGCCCTTGCAATTGTCTTGCTGCAACTGTTTGTCTGTTAAGGGTCTTACGTTCCTGCCCTGTCGTTGGGCATTGCTGTAAAGCGTAGTTACGACACTGCCAGCTAAGGCCTTGCAAACAGTTATCCAGACTGGTTGCTGTTGCACCTCTCTTTCTTATGGCGTATGGAACGCCACATCGTTGCGGGGCAACCCTTGGCACCTGTAAACCGGCAGACAAGTGCCGGAGAAAATAATGACTGTATTTATGTGGTTTCATCAATTTGCAATGTGCATGGTCGGCGTAAATAACGCTGTGTATACCAGTGCAGTGCGCGATGAAGCCTTTCAATAATAATTTTCCGCCCTGCTCAGCAGGGCGGTTTTGCATGGAGATTGCTATGCTTCGCAGTATGACCGGCTTTGGCCGATGCACCAAGGAAAGCCCTGACTGGACTCAGACATGGGAAATTCGTAGCGTGAACAGCCGTCACCTTGACCTTAAATGGCGTATGCCCGGCTTTTTGCGCGGGTATGAATCGCGTTTGGAAAAAGTTGTCCGCAAATTCGGCTCCCGTGGTCGCGTAGATGTGTCGCTTTCTCTGGACGTGCGGCGCCAAGGGCTGGACGGTGTCAGCTTCAATACCCGTCAGGCAGAGTCCATGCTGCAGCAGTTGACCGGCTTTGCGGCTCAGCGCGGCGATACCTTTACCCCTGATTATAACCGTCTGTTGAACCTTTCTTATCTATGGGAAGATGCTTCTGATGAACTGGATGAGGGTTTGCTCACCAGTCTTGAAGAAGGCCTTGCTGCAGCGCTTGCAGACTGGAACCTTGCACGTGAAGCAGAAGCGGCAGCTCTGCTGGCCGACCTTGAAGAGCGCATCGGCCGCATGAAGGACTGGGCTGCTGTGATCGGCGAAAAAGCACCTTCCATCAAAGAAGATAAGTTTACCAACCTGCGCGAGCGTATTGCCGAAATTCTGGAACGTGACGGGCTTGAGCTTGATCCCAACAGATTTTTGCAGGAAATCACAATCCAGTCGGACAAGCTGGACATCAGCGAAGAGCTGACCCGTATGAATGCCCACCTTGAACGCCTGCTTGAACTGCTCAAAGCAGGAACGGACGCGGGTAAACGGCTTGATTTTACCCTGCAGGAATGCTTCCGCGAGATTAATACCTGCGGTAATAAAGTGCAGGACCCTTCCATTTCACGGGTGGTTGTGGACTTTAAAAACGAACTCGAAAAGTGCCGCGAACAGGTTCAGAATATCGAGTAGCCATGCAGAAACAGAGATTGCTCAACATCGGTTTCGGCAACTTTATCGTTGCAGACAGAGTGATTACGATTGTGAACCCTGCGTCTTCACCCATGCGCCGCCTGCGTGAAGACGCACGAGAGCAAGGACGCCTTGTGGATGCTACGCAGGGGCGTAAAACACGTTCGATCATTATTACCGATTCAAATCATGTTATTCTCTCTGCCATACAGGCAGAAACTATAGGTCAACGCTTCACTCAGGAGGACAACAACTGATGGTCCGCAGCCGCTCCGGCATTGTGCTTGTATTATGCGCGCCTTCCGGCACGGGAAAAACAACCCTTACGCAACGCCTGCTTAAGGAATTTCCCCGCTTTGCCTTTTCTGTTTCCTATACTACCCGCCAGCCCAGAGAGGGCGAGCAGGATGGTCGCGAATACAAATTTGTGACTGAAGAAAAATTTATCAGGCTGCGTGACGAAGGTTTTTTTGCCGAATGGGCAGAGGTGCACGGTAATTTCTACGGTACCCCGCTGGAAGATACCCGTGAGCTGCTGGCAGAAGGTCGTGATGTGCTTTTTGACATAGACGTGCAGGGTGCTGCCCAGTTGAAGGGCAGCCTCAAGCAGGGGTGCTATGTGTTCATTCTGCCGCCTTCCGGCGAAGAGCTGGAACGCCGTCTGCGTGCGCGCGGCACTGATCCGGAAGACACCATTACCCGTCGTCTGGCGAATGCGCGCCGTGAGTTGCAGCAGGCACACTGGTTCAATGCATGGATTGTGAATGATAACCTTGATCAGGCATATGACGAACTGCGTGCGGCGTATCTGGCTGCAACGCTTTCTCCCATGTGCCGTCCTGATCTTGTGGATGAATTACTTGCGGAGTGGAGTTAGTCATGGCTGAACTTGTAGTTGCACTTGATTACCCTGAAAGTGAAAGCGCACTGGCTATGGCTGAAAAGCTGAAAGGCACTGTTCGCTGGGTTAAGGTCGGCCTCGAACTGTACACTGCCACCGGCCCGTCTATTCTGCAGCGCCTGAAAGATATGGGCTTCATGGTGTTTCTTGACCTGAAGTTTTTTGACATCCCCAATACCGTGCGTGGTGCTGTACGTTCCTCTGTGCGTGCCGGTGCCGATATGGTGAATATCCATCTGTTGGGCGGCGGGCGTATGGCTCAGGCTGCTGTGCAGGGACTGCGCGAAGGGTACGAAGGTCCAGCTTCGCCTCATACTCCTGTCTTGTTGGGTGTTACCGTGCTTACCAGCATGTCGCAGGAAGATTTACCGCCCTCCATGAATGTGGAACTGCCTGAACTGGTTACTATGCTGGCTGCATCCGGAAGCGAGTGGGGCTTGAACGGGGTTGTTTGTTCAGGTTATGAGGTGGAAAGCATAAAAGCCCGTTGTGGTAAAAGCTATATCTGCCTTACGCCCGGTATCAGACCTGCGGCGGCAGATGATGACCAGCGCAGAACAATGACTCCGCAGGAAGCAGTACGTGCAGGTGCTGACTATCTGGTAGTGGGCAGGCCCGTTACAGGAGCAGAGGACCCTGCAGCAGCGGCTGCCGCGATCCTGTTGTCTATGCAAGAAGCATAGTGACAGCTTGCTTGGTGTAATAAGGAGGGAAAAATGTCGCAGGATAAACAGGAAGCTTCGGCTGCACATCCTGATAGAAAACGGATTAAAGGTGTTTTTTCCACACAGGAAGTCCGTAAGGTCGGCACAGGAACCACCACCCGTAAGACCATTCAGAAAGCATTCTGGATGGTGGAAGAGCTGGATAACGGCGTGGTAGAAGTTCAGCCGCTGAACAGCAATTACATTCCCTCAGGCCCGAAGCGAAAGGTCAATGTTGATGACGTGATAAATACGTTTCAGCCCGAGCCGGAATTTTATGTGCAGACGGTTTTTCCTAAAATGCAGGAACTGACCAAGACCGTTGCCCGCGCAGACAGACACCGTACACGTGGTGAACACTTCAGCGCAGAGTATGAATATGGCAATGCACTGCAGGTAGACGAAGAAAACGTTCGCGCAAACTTCGGTCTCGGGCTGACGTATCTTGAGCGGGGGGAATCCGCCAAGGCAGACAATATTTTCGAGCGCCTTGTTAAGCTGGAAGCAGCCTTTGAGCCTGAACACAAGCACCTGTTTAACGAATTCGGCATCAGCCTGCGTAAAAACAAGATGTTCGATCAAGCTATGGAATACTACGAGCGTGCCGTGGAGCTTTCCGGCAGCGATGAGAACCTTCAGTACAACATGGCCCGCGCATGCCTTGAAAAGAAAGATTATGCCAAAACCATGGAGCATCTGCTGAAATGCCTTGAAGCGAACCCCACGCTTGAGGCTGCCGTTAAGTTTTTGGTGTGGATGAAGGCAAAAGATCTTATTCCGCAGGAGATGCGCGGGGCTGCAGTGGATATGCTGAAGGTGGTCAAAGCTGCACAGGACGGGACAGCTCCCGCTTCCGGTGCTGAAAAGCCCGCTGCTGCTGACCCGAAAGCCGGAATCCAGAAAGCGGCTGAAAACAGCGCAGCCGGCGGTGCAGCACCAAAGCCGGAAGAGTCCGCGGAAGATGAGGGTACGGCTACCCCTATCGAACTGTAGCCGGTGTACATGACTGAGCAGGGTGTTAGCCCCTGTAACCGCCTTGTCTGGTAACTGTGGCGCGGCATGACGGCGCTACCGGAATGCATATGAGCAGACAGGACAGCGCAAATCAGTTTTTGCAGCGTGCGTTGGAAGCGCAGGCAGACCTGCCTATGGAGCAGGGGCTTATCCGTGACCTTTTTGCAGGTACAGCGGAAACATCTGCGTTGTCCTTGCCTGAAGTGGGCGAAATGATCAGCCGCGATCCGGCGCTTTCTGCCCGTGTGCTCTCTCTTGCCAACTCTGTTTACTACGGGCTGCAATCACAAGTTTCTTCTGTCGGCAGGGCTGTGACAGTGCTGGGACTGCGTGAAGTGCGTAATCTGGTACTGATCATCGGGCTTTCTGCTGTCACAAACAGTCATCCTGTTCCCGACGTTTTTTCGTTACGGGATTACTGGCTGCACCAGTTGCGGGTGGCGGCGTTTGCAAAGACCATTGCGGCGCATACGGACGATCTGGACCCGGAAATGATGTACACCGCGGGCCTGTTGCACGATATCGGCAAGCTGTTTATGGCGGCGCTGGCACCGGCAGACTGGACTGCCATACGAACCTTGGCTGTGAAAAGTGATCTTGCGGATCATCAGGCCGAGGATTTGTGGTGGGGACTGGATCATGCCCTTGCAGGTGCGCGTGTTCTGGAATACTGGCAACTGCCGACGGAACTGACAGAGACCATCAGCTGGCATCATTCTCCGCTGCTGGCAGAGGGCGATTTTGCAAGATCCGCCAAAGTGTTGCATCTTGCCGATATAGCGCTGATCGCCTTTGAGCATCGTAAAGAATTGCCGGATGAGACTGCGCATATTCTGAGTGAGTTTGTTGCAACACCCGAAGCGCTGAGAGCTTCTCTGGAAACGCAGTTTGCCGGAGAACGTATAGGACAGCTTGCTGCGTTATTGGTCTGAATTTTTATATAGTTTTACTACACAGTCCGCAGCGGAAAGAGCCTGCTGCGTTTTTTTATTGCTGATTTTTGTTTGAGTATAACGAGGTTTTTTGTGGCGAAACAATGGATTCGACGTGATGGTGAACAGTTGCCTGCAACGGCGGGCGGCTGGGCAGAACAGCTCGGTGTATCCGACCTGCTGATAGACCTGTTGTGGGCACGAGGGTTGCGCACCGTCGAAGAGATGGATGTCTACCTGAGTCCGGGGTTACGGCATCTTGCACCGCCTGCCTGCTGGCCGGGGCTTGATGACGCCGCGCAGGTACTGGCAGAAGGACTGTCGCAAGGACTGCCTTTTGCCGTGTGGGGTGACTACGACGTTGATGGCGTGACTTCTGTCGCGCTGGTCAAAAGCTTTCTGGCGGCCCATGATATAGCTGTGCAGCATCATATTCCCAACCGCTTTGAAGAAGGCTACGGCATGAATGTTGAGTGGGTGGAAAAGCTGGCAGAACAGGGAATCCGCCTGTTGCTGACTGTCGACTGCGGTATTTCCGACCACGCCCCCATTGCCAGAGCCCGCGAACTGGGCATGACTGTGGTGGTATCTGACCACCATCTGCCCGCAGAAACATTGCCGCAGGCCAATGCTATTTGTAATCCGCGTCTTGCTGACTGCCCGTGCCCTGCATTGGCGGGTGTGGGTGTGGCGTTTTTTTTGATGGCGGCTCTTAACGGCAAGCTTGCACAGCGGACAGGCAAAAAAGCTGATATCCGCCCGCTGCTTGATCTGGTAGCGCTTGGAACCATTGCAGATGTTGTCGATCTTTCAGGGCAGAACAGGATACTGGTGAAAAACGGTCTGTTGTTTATGACGGATGCCCAGCGTCCCGGTATTGCAGTTCTTAAGGAAGTCAGCGGGTACAGTGTTTCTGCCTCGTTGGGAGCAGGACAGGTTGCCTTTGGCCTTGCTCCGCGCATCAACGCTGCAGGCCGGTTAGGGCAGGCGGATGTTGCACTGGCGTTGCTGATGGCGCCTGATTATGACTCTGCGGCTCCTTTGGCGGCAAAACTGGATGCCATGAATCAGGAGCGCAAAGACGAAGAAGACCGCATTCTGGGTGAAGCAAAAGTGCAAGCCGAAGGTCAGCTGGAGCAGATGGGGCTGGTTTTGTATGCACCGGACTGGCATGCCGGAGTTATCGGTATTGTTGCCTCACGCATTGTGGAAGAGTTTTACCGACCTACGCTTATTCTATGCGATGAGGGCGGTGTGATTAAAGGCTCCGGCCGCAGCACAAGCGAATTTCATCTGCATGAAGGACTGACCCGCTGCGCAGATTTGCTGCTTGGCTTTGGCGGGCACAAGCAGGCTGCAGGTATGAGTCTGCCGCACGATAACCTGAAAGAGTTGCGCAAACGTTTTAATGACGTTGTTGTTGAGGCGTGCGGGGCAAAGCCTCTGACTGCCCGGCTGAAGGTGGACGCCGAGCTGGGTTTCGAAAAAGCGTCAGACTTTTCGCTGCTGAAGGAACTTGAGCTGCTGCAACCATTCGGTATGGGCAATGCGGAGCCGACTTTTTCATCTCCTTTGCTGGAGGTACGGGGTAACCGTAAGTTCGGCAAAAATCATATGCAGCTGGAATTGCTCGACCCCGTATGCGGGGTTACGCTGCGCGCAAAAGCATGGCGTCAGGCTGACAACATGCCCCGCGATATGAAAGGCAGAAAAATGCGTCTGGCCTACACTCCGCGTATTGACCGCTACAATGGGCTGGCCTCCGTGGATTTGCGTATCAAGGACTGGGAGCTGCATTAAGCTGAGTTGGCAGATAACTGGCTAAATATTGTAAACATGCCCGCCGGAGGAAAATCTCCGGCGGGCATGTTTTTTGGGGGAAAGAGAAAACTGCGGGGGCAAGTTGTCTGAAGGATTATTTTACAGAGGCGAGGATGCTGCATGGGTGCCGCCAGATGTTGACCTGCATGTTCAGTATGCTGTGGCTATGCCGGAAAAAAGCATAGAGGGCTAGGCCTACATCAGTTTTTTAGGGTCACAACCAACACAGCTACGCGGGAAAGCTGGACTTCGAGAACGCCCTGCAGTGGTTGCAGGCTTTTAAATCAAGTTCTGCGGCCAAAGAGAGCAGCTATATCCTTAGTGTGTTTACGCCTGCTCTGCCTTTTGCTTTTCCTGCACAAACATTGATGCGTTATAGCTGCTGCGGACCAGCGGCGCGCTGAACATATGCGTAATGCCTTTGCTGCGACCATATGCGGCATATTCTTCAAAAATATCGGGATGGACGTACCGTTGCACGGCGGGGTGCCCTTTTGAGGGGCGCATGTATTGCCCGATGGTGACTATGTCGCAATCAATGGCGGCAAGGTCGTCAATCACGCCTCGCACTTCATCATCTGTTTCACCAAGCCCCACCATCAGGCCGCTTTTGCTGATGCCGTCCTGCGTTTTTACACGGCGCAGCAGTTCAAGGCTTTGCTCATAATCAGCTTGCGGGCGAATGCGGCTGTAATGCACAGGCGGTGTTTCCACATTGTGGTTGATAATATTCGGCCCTGCGTTGATGACGGTCTGCAATGCTGCTGCATCGCCCTGAAAATCCGGAATGAGCACTTCTATGGTGCAGTCCGGCAGAATTTTTCGAATGGCACGAATGGTAGCCGCGAAATGGGCAGAGCCTCCGTCCGGCAGATCATCGCGGGTGACGGAAGTGACAACCACATGCTTCAGTTCCAGCCGTTGAGCTGCCAGTGCCACCCGTGCGGGTTCATCCGGTTCGGGCGGCAGCACGTCACCCGGCTCGATATTACAAAAAGCGCAGTTGCGTGTGCAGGTGCCGCCAAGGATGAGAAACGTTGCCGTGCGGCTGGAAAAGCACTCGAACATGTTAGGGCATTTGGCAGACTGACAGACCGTGTGCAGGTTCAGGTCGCCCACCAGTTCGCGGGTTGCCGTGTACGTTTGGTTACACGGAATCTTTGTGCGAAGCCACGGCGGAATCCGTAAAAATGGTACGGAATTCTCTGGCGCAGACATTTTTTACCTCCTGCACGGTCACGCTCTCGTCGTTCAGTTCTGCCTGTAGCGAAGTGGCTTTTGCATCGGCCAGTCCGCACAGCGTTATCATTTCAAACAGGCTCACGTCGCGGCAGACGTTGAGCGCCAACCCGTGGTACGAGGTCCAGCGACGCATTGCAATGCCGATGGAGCAGATTTTGCGGTTTTCAATCCATACACCGGGGCGCCCCTCGCAGCGTTGTGTCTGCAGGCCGAAGTGGGCCAGAGTGCGGATGACAACTTCTTCAAGGTCGTAAAAAAGGGACCGCATTCCTCCGGGGCGGCTGGCAATGCGGAAGACCGGATAGGCCACAAGCTGCCCGGGAAAGTGGCAGGTAATGTTGCCGCCACGGGCTGTCCGGGCTGTTTCTATGCCCATCTGTTCCAGCATATTGTCGCTGACGTGCAGGTGTTCCCTGCCGCCGTTGCGGCCGAATGTGATAACCTTGGGGTGCTCCAGCAGATAGAGGGTGTTTTCAGCCCCTTGGGCAACGTCTTCCACCCGTGCCTTCTGCAGCTCTTCCGCCTGAGTGTAAGAGATGAGTCCGAGATCGATTATTTGCATGGCACGTACGATGAGCGGGGCATAATGCCCCGCTTGATATTTTGGTATAACTTACCGGTTACGTTTTTTACCGTTGTCATTACGGGCGGACTTGCCCGAAGGGCGTCCTTTGCCGGAACGTCTGCCGGTGGTGTCCTTGCCCCGACCATTGTCATAGTCAGAACGGTATCCGCCGTCAGGCTTGCCGGAAGAACGCTTTTCTCTGCGGTTTTGATTATCCGAACGGCTGGAACGATCATCATGATCGTGGAGCTTCCTGCGGTCCGAACGTTCAGGGCGGTCCGAACGCTCAGGATATTCAGAGCGCTCTTTTCGGTTTTCGCGATCAGTCTGGTTCTTGCGTCCGTATTTATCGGCACGGCCATTACGTCCGTTCCGACGACTGTCCTGCTGTTTACCGGAACCTTCGTCACGACGATCGCCGTATTTGCCGTCGTTCCGGCCGCGCTCCGACTTTCTGTCGCAGGAATTGCCGGAGGCTTCATCAGAATATCTGTCAGATTTTTTTCCGCTGTCGTCAGACCAGCGCTGGCGGCCATCACGACCGTCCTGCCTGTAACCGCGGTCTTCCCGCTTGTCCCGCCCGTCGCTCCGGTCGCGCTGCGGGCGGGAGTTCGGGCTGCCATCTGCAGCTTCACCGTACGCCCTGCGGTTACCGTCACGGTTGCGGCTGTCATCTGCGCCGCGGCGGTCCTGCCGGCGCTCTCTGCTATCGTAACGGTCTTCACGCGGGTATCTGTCATTCCGGTCATTATCGCGATTCGGGCGCCGGTCATCACTTCGCGAAGGCCGTTGCTCGTAAGCGCTGTAACCGTCTTTCGCAGTCCGTCCTTTATTTGTTTGCGCCTTGTCGCGACTGAATCCGGCACCTCTGCTTGATGTTTCAGTATAGTCCCTGTCTGATTCCTGCCAGCGGGCTGATTTGTCTGTGGCGGTAATTTTGTTTCGGGCTTCCACAATGAGTGCGCCTGATTTGATATCCCGCCACTTTTTATCTGTAATATCAAGAGGCCAGCGTACGGGAGCCAGTGCGCCGGAATGAATCTGTTCCGCATTAAGCAGCAGGACAAGTCCGTTTCCGGAACAACCGTAACGGGCTTTGCCGAACTGATCATATACGGAAAAAGGCTCGGAAATGACACGGACGAGGTCGCTGTCTTTTTCGGGGAAACGGGCGGCGATTGAACTGTCGTCCAGTTCGTCCCAGTCGTCCCACTCTTCGGTGGCATCCATGCCTTCTTCGTCGTCCCACTGCGGCAGGTCGTTTGCATCGAAGTGTTGCGGCGTGATGTGATCAAGACCGCGTTCATCGGCACTTTGTGCTGGAATGCGTTGTGCGAAAATATAGCTGAGGCTTACATTGCGTTTTTCAAAACGTGCCTCACCGGAAAGTGAGACAAGCCAGTCCGGCGCAAGGTGGGAAGGCAGGTTGAAATGACACCATGCGCCGTCATTTTCCCCGTTCATGGGGCATTGACCATAGTGCGGACACGGAGCCAGCGGTGCGCAACCGCACTCCATAAAACCCTGACGGGCGCGGGAAAGCGTCTGGCCGCCGTGGCGGGTTCCCGGCTCCATCATCAGCATGCGGCCTTCGGGGCGCAGGCAGGAAGCCATGTTGCGGATGACGGTTTCCATGCGTTCACCGGGCTGCTGGCGCTTGCCGGGTTTCAGTTCGTTAAGCACGTTGGCTCCCAGCAGCAGGGCAACGCGACCCCGGTTTTCGCGCAGTACCGCTTCCAGAGGTACGCGTAACAGCTTCATGCGCCAGGGCAGCGGCGTGCCTGCCGCTTCGGCCATGGTTTGCAGCACGGCAAGTCCGGCCTCCATGGGCTTGCTGGACATGTCGGCACAGATAAATGTCAGTTCTTTTGTACGCAGTTCTGGGCGGCTGATCCAAAGAGCCTGAGCCATGGTCAGCGGTCCGCTGCCTACATCAAGCAGCAGCGGATTGTCGGTATTTTCCAGCCCCAGATCAAGTGAGGGCAGCAGCCATGCCAGCCGGTACAGGTTCCACGGCAGAAAATAGTGCACGTAGGCACTGATCTGGCGCGGCGCTGTCCAATAGCCCTTGCGCATGTCAGAGCGGTCACTGGTAAGCACGCGTGAAAGATCGCGGATGGCGTACGGCAGCTCGCGTCTGTGCGCAGCCTTCATGGGCAAAGCCTTGAGTAGTATTTTTTGATAGTCGGCCAGCTGTTGCAGTATCTGGCGCGAAGGTGGTGTCAGAATTCCCTGATGCATATAATTATGAAAAGCGCATATGGCGCATGTAGTTGATGGTGAAATCGGGTGCAGCTGTAAGGTCTACAGAAGTGGTGGAAGCGCTCCAGTCAGCCGCCCACTGGCGGCATTCCGGACGGGTCAACAAACGGATGGCACCCTGCAGTGATGAATTGCCTACTGCCTTCGTACGCGGGCCCAGCTCTGCCGGTATAAAACCCAGCGCTTCGAGGTCTGCTACAGCAACGTGCTGCCCCAGCGTTCCGGCCAGAAAAATATGGCTTACGTCCGAAGGTGAGAGCGAGGCTTCGCACAGCAAGCGCTCAAAGGCAAGCGAGAAAGCGGCTTTTACCTTTAGAATCTCTTCCACGTCATGGGCAGAAAGCGTAACACCTTGCGCCAATACAAGTTTTGGCCCGTCACGATCTGCACTGTTTTCCGGCTGTATAATGTTGCGGGCAAGGCGCTGGCCGATGGGAGATGTGGAGGTTAAGTTGAACTGTCCTTCTCTGGTCAATACTCCTGTACGCAGCAAAGCATGAATGAGTGATAAATATCCGGTTCCGCTGATGCTTCGCATGGCTCCGGCGTTTTGCAAGCTGCCAGCTTTTACGTCGGCAGGGCGCATGGATGCCGGTGCTGCGGCTACCGCATTACCTTCTGCGTTGAGAACTGCGGGAGTAAGGCCAATTGGTGTCACGGCAAAGGCCGTTGCCGCACCTTCCTGAGCCATGCTGCCATGTGTCAGGCCTATGCCTTCCAGCGCAGGTCCCATGGCAACGCTGGTAATCAGTGATTTTTGTGGCGACAGAGCCAGTACAAATTCTCCGTTGGTGCCAAGGTCCGCCAGTATGAACGGGAACTCGGGGGCTGTTTCAGTGCAGCATAAATGGGCCATTCCCGCGCTGATGTCGCCACCTACAAAAGGCGCAGGTTGCGGCGGGATATAAGCCGGAGGAAGCGTGTTGTGCTTTGGGCTGCCTGTCGCCCTGCTGGTTCCGGCCGATGCAATATCCAGCTCGACAACGTCGTCACCATGGTAATTCAGGCTGTATGGCGCACGGGAGAGACCTTCCACGGGCAGGTCCAGCAGGATGTTGGTCATTGCCGCGTTACCGGCAATGGCACAGGAGGCAATTTGCTGGCCTGTTTCTACCTCTAATTCTTCGATAATGCTTGCAATACGCTTTTTTACCAGCATTGCCAGACGGGCCCTCATGGCTGGCTCGCGGGCTGATGCCAGACGAGACATTACCTCACTGCCTGCCCCCATCTGCGGGTTGGTTTCGCTGCCTTCGGTAACAATGCGGACACTGTCTTGCTCCTGCCCCACTGCGGCCCAGTGCAGACTTGTTGTTCCCAGATCGACGGCAAGCATCATCTGGCCGTCAGCTTTGCCTGCGGGCGACCGCCTGCGGACAGGCGTGATATCCGGCAGGTGCACTTGCATGCCTTCCTGCACGACGTGGCGACAGCCCAGCCGCCAGCCTTCTGCTATTTCCGTATCTGAAAAATAAGCAAGATCATCGCCGGATGGCGACGGGGCATGGTCCAGCCGCATACGGCATTGCCCGCAGCGTCCTATGCCGGAGCAGAGTGCGGGGGCGTCTGCCTGACCGCTTGTATACACAGCTTGCGCCAGTGAAGAACCGGCGGGAGCTGTAGCGGCTGTGCTTTTACCTTGTGTAAAAAAAGTGAATGTAATCATCTGAAAAAGGTCAGGCTGCAGTGGCTGTATGTTTTGTTTACAGGCTGCGTACTGTTTCTGTGTACTGTTACATTGTGTTTCTGCGTCTGGACAACATACTCACTGTGCAGGTGCCCGTACAGCGGCTTGTATTCATTTTTTTGTATGAAATAAAACCTGATGGAAATAACTGACAAAATTTCTTCCCGTAAGCAATATGAGTAATAAGGGCAGACGTTATGAGGCATGAAGTTTCAGCTGCATTTTGAGTGTTGTTTCATGCTGTGCGACTACACTATGTAACACAGATTGCCTGAATATGTGTAATGGGTTAATAAAACAGAAATTGCAGGTGTTGCTCTGGTGTTTTGGTAAGGCACTTTCTGGATGTAGGCTTCGGGATAGAACAATGACCTTGTTTATTACCGTTCTGATTATTTTTGCGCTGACTCTTGTTGGACTTGTTGTGAACTATTCCATCACGACTAAAAATCTTGATTCCATCAGAAGGTTGCGTGGTGAGATACAGCAGCTTGGCATCCGCAAAGAAGAAGCTATGGAACGGGTAACAGGTCTGCGGCAGCACGAAAAGATGCTGCGTGTACAGCTTGATGATATTGAAAGGGGGTTGCCGCCCATTGACCTGAGTTTTACAGACGCAGCGCCCGCAGAAGGTCAGAATGGTGAACAACCTGCTGACTATTCCGGGATGCTTGCAAAGCCCAAAAAAGTTGCCCGCGGTGAAAATGCCGTTCTAGAAAGCTTTGTACGCGAAAAGCGTATTACTCCCGCTCAGTTGCAAAAGGCCAGAGACTACAAAACGCAGACCGGATCTGAATACTCCCTTGAAGATATTCTTGTCATGTTGGGTTATCTGCGGCAGGAAGACGTGGAGGTTGCCAAGCGACGCTTTGGTGCATAATCTAATGTGTGCGGTGGCATGGCATTGATTATGCATTTCTACACCGTGACGGCGTGTTTTGCCGTTTTTTTGGCAACCTGCCGTATATCTTGACTTGTGACGGGCCAAATGCCTGAATACTGAGCGGAGCCGTAGATACAGTATGAACAAAATACTGGCACAGGATGAAGTGGATGCCCTGTTACGAGGGCTTTCCGGCGGTGAAATAGAGACCGAATCAGAGATTCCTGAAGATGATTCCGGCATAGTGTCCTTTGACCTTGCCAATCAGGACAGAATCATCCGTGGTCGTATGCCTGTTCTGGAAATCGTCAACGACCGCTTTGCCCGTCTGTGTACCAATGCGCTTAGCAACGCCGTACGTAAACGTGTGGAACTGAACCCCATATCAATTGATATGACCAAGTTCGGCGATTTTATGCGTTCGTTACCGGTTCCCACCAGTATCAATATTTTCAAGATGGAACCCCTGCGCGGTAATGCAATTGTGGTTGTAGATTCGCGTCTGGTCTTTGCTTTGGTCGAAAATTTCTTTGGCGGCGCCGGAAGTCAGCCGAAAATCGAGGGCCGTGAGTTTACGCGGATTGAGCAGGCTATTGTAGACAGAGTCATCAAGATTGCATTGGACAACATGGAAGAATCGTGGCGTCCGGTGCATGAGGTGAATCTTGAACTGGTACGCTCTGAAATCAACCCGCAGTTTGCAGCCATTGTTCCCCCCAGCGATGTTGTTGTGGTGATCACATTTGAGGTTGAACTGGAGTCTGCTATCGGCTCTCTGACCATGTGCCTGCCGTATGCGACTATTGAACCTATCCGTTCAAAGCTGCATGCCAGCTTTCAGACAGAACGACTGGAAGTTGACCATGCATGGGTTGCCCGTTTGAAAGAACGTTTGCTCGAAACGCCTGTTGAAATGAAAATACGCTTCGGTGAGACAAAAATTACCGGTAACCAGTTGCTTCGCCTTAAAGTCGGTGATGTGCTCTTGCTGGATACCGACACTGACGATCTTCTGGAAGGAACAGTGGAAGGTGTTCGTAAATTCTGGGGTATCAGCGGTATTGTGAAAGCAAACAAGGCGTTTCAGGTTATTCGTGAAGAAGAACCTAAGTACACGTAAGATGTTAATACGACAGATAGTAACGAAAGAGCGGCGCGAGTCGCTCTTTTTTTATGGTATTGCCGGAAAGTGCTTTGAACCGCTGGTCTTATGTCTGCCTCTGAAGAGAGGCACTTTAAGGTGCCTTTGCCGTTGAGATTGTGTTAGCCGTGCTTTATGGCCATGTGGAAGACGAGCCTTGGTAGCTGGTGCATTATAACAACTTTTACAGCACCAGCCTGAGTGGTTCGGGTAAATTTGCTATGATCCGGTTGGGGGCTATAAGGGGGAATCCCTGAGAAGTGCAAACTGTATGGACTACTTGCAGGGCACCAAGGATACATACCAAACGGACATCAGGATT
The DNA here is from genome assembly GCF_047973035.1 of Oleidesulfovibrio sp. Taxonomy (NCBI): domain Bacteria; kingdom Pseudomonadati; phylum Thermodesulfobacteriota; class Desulfovibrionia; order Desulfovibrionales; family Desulfovibrionaceae; genus Oleidesulfovibrio; species Oleidesulfovibrio sp. The sequence continues at coordinate 57,037 of NZ_JBKEBF010000041.1, read as the reverse complement.
CGATGACTTGCAGAGAAACAAAGGCGAGGACTGGCGTTTGCAGGGCGCCGGAGCTAGTTGGCTACCTTGTCATCATAGAATACGCGTTCCATGGTCAGGCCGCACGCGGGGGCTGTTGGCGCGGACAGATTGCGGTCACATGCTGCGATGATTGCGGGAACCTGTTTCGGTGTGCACTTGCCGGAACCGACCCAAAGGAGCAGCCCCATCATGTTGCGCACCATCTGCTTTAAAAATCCGTCAGCTTCAAAATGCCATGCCAGTTCAAGCGGGGCATCCGGTCGGGCATTATGATCGGCAGGAAACACGTGCGGAGGTAGTGCAGGAGTGCGGGTTATGCTGTGAACTGTGCGCACGGTGGTGGCAAGCTCGGTGCCGGTATTCTGGAACGAGGCAAAATCGTGTGTGCCGGTCATCAGCTTAGCAGCCGCATCCATAGCGGCGATGTCCAGAGGACCTGTAACGTGCACAAAAGGACGGCGCTGGGGCATGACGAAAGCCCGTGAAAGCCACAGGCGATAAGTGTAGCGCTTGTTGGTGGCATCAAAACGGGAGTGGAAATCGTCTGCAACTATGCGTGCATCCAGTACTGCCACATCTTCCGGCAGCTTGGCATTCAACGCACGCCGCCAGTCTATCCCAGCTTTATCGTCCGGAATATCCAGATGAGCTACCTGACCTTCGGCGTGAACGCCTGAGTCAGTGCGCCCCGCACCGTGAACACGCACATGGTGGCCCAGTATGGCTGCTGCGGCTTCTTCTACCGCAAGCTGAACAGTCGGCTGCGGGCTGCGGGCTGTGCTGCCGCTGGGCAGACATTGAATCTGCCAGCCCGCAAAGCGGGTTCCTACGTACGCGATAAGCAGTTTCAGACGCGCCATACTATTCGAAAGGCAATTGCATTTTGGTAAGAGCTTCAGAAAGGCGGGCTGCCTTTTGTGCATTAACAAAGGACAGTATTTCGCCTGCCTGTCTGCCTCGCATGCCTGCCAGAATCCTGACAGCAATTTTTTCGTCCAGTGTTTCAAGCACGGCAGCGGCCTGTTTCGCTTTCATGTTTGAATATACATCCACAAGGTGCCGCAGCTTTTTGTCTTTCACTTCGCCTGCTTCTTCCAGCATTTTTGCAAGGCGGTCTTCCAGTGCTTGCAGATTCTGGATTTTTGTATCCAGCTCTCGCTCCAGCTTGCGCAGGTCTGTCTCGCGGCGGTTTAGTTCTTCTTCTTTGCGCAGCAGCGCTTCCCGCTGCATGTCGGTACCGGCGCTTTCTGCTGCCGTATCCGATGCTGCAGGGTCTTCAGCCGCAACGGCCTGAGAGGTTGAAAGCAGTGGCAACGAAGCAGCTACTGGTGCAGCAATTGATCTGCCCTGTGAAATACCTTCGCCGGAAGCTACAAATCCGGCTGCTCCACCGCCGGTAGAAAGCGCTTCACTTTTGGATGCGGCAGGCAAAGTTGCGGGAGTCGAAACCGCAACGGGCTGCGACAACGTGAATCCGGTCAGCGTTCCGTCCCACATCAGCGTTCCCAGAACGGTCAGCTTCATGCAAAGGACAAGAAAAAGCCATTTGCAAAGCTTAGAAAGACGGAGGCTGGTAGCGAAGTGTGGCTGTTTCGTCATTGATATGCTGTTCCTTGAGCTTTTCTTCGTGGTCGTACCGCTGTGCCTGTTTTTCTTTCAACTTATCCAGCAGTTTTCTGTCCTGAGCCCGTTGGATGAGTTGTTGCCTTGCGCGGGTCAGTTCCTGCGCGTAGGTGAGCAGTCGCTGTTCGGCATTTTGTATATCTTGCTTGAGCGCCTGGATATAATTATGTGCCAGCCAGCGGTCTGCCTGTGTCATTGTCGGAGTAGCATACAGCTGCTGCAGTTGCATCTCAAGTCTGCGCCGCAACGCCTCAACCAGTTGCACCTGTTGTTTGTACTGCTGTTGCGCTTTGGCAAAGACCATTTTGGTTTGTTCTTCCAGCTGCGCTCTGTAGTCCAGAACCTGCTGCAATTTGAATTTAAACGGCCCTGCCATGTATTTCTCCTGACGGCAATGATGATTTTTTAGCCTGCCTTTGCGCGCATGTGTCGGCAAAGTGCCGGACCGTGCGCTGTAACGAGTAAAGCAAAGATCAGGCCAGTATTGCTCCAAGGAGTGCGGCAATTTCGCCCCAGATGATAATTGCCCCCATAAAGTCGCCATTAAGGCCGTTTTGCCTACGCGCAAGGCGTACAAGAGCTATGATGGCGGGGATAAGTACCACAAACGAAAGTATCAGAATTCTGACACCTGCAAGCCATATCCCCGTGCCGATGCAGATAGTCATGCTGACAGCAAGAGCGGCAGGGGTGGCGCCTTCCAGAAATTGTTTGCCAAGTGACGAACAGGATGCCTTGGTGCCGAAAAATGAAAGAAGCACGCAGGCTGTTCTGCCAAGTGCCGGAGCCCAGACGAGCACAGCAACGGCCTGATGTACGGGCATGCTGGAGAGGACGGCAGCAGCACATACAATTTGGCCGCCCATTCCCATCACAAGACCTATCACACCAAAGGCCCCGATGTGGCTGTCCTTCATGATCTGCCAGAAGCGTTCACCTTGTGCACAACTGCCCCATGCATCCCATAGGTCCGCCCAGCCGTCCCAGTGCAGAGCCCGAGTCAGCCAAACGCAAAGGCCAACATAAATCCAGCTTTGAACAAAGGGATGCCCCTCTGTAAGGCCCGCAACAAGAGGAAGGGTTGCCAGCAGCCCTATGACAAAGCCGTATAGGGGCATCTGGCGCATGGTTGCAGCAAGTGCTCCCGCCGCAATCATGCGGGCAGGGCATAGGCGGGTCATAAAAGCCATACCGTCAAGAAAGACGCTGGCTTCAGTTTTTAATAAACCTGTTATGCGAAAAAGTTTGCTCATGATCAGTTGTGATGAAAGGTGATGGTGATGGTATCACCAATGCTGAGCGATAATGCTGCCGCAGCGGAAGAACAGTTGCAGGCGATTTCAAGGTAGCCCTGACTAGAAGCGAGTAGTCCGAAGTGGCTGCTACTTGCTTGCGTAGCGGAAGCAGGAGATTGCTTTTTCTGGTTTTGAGATGTTGAAGCATCTGACGCTACGGCAGCTCCGTTGCAGGTAATATCTCTTGCCGCGCAAGAAGCTGGGATAGCAGGAATTTGCTCATAGGTGCTTACCAGTGCTACAGAGCAGGTTGAGCTTGCACATTGAAGGCTCGCGCCGTCACATAATGATAGAGTGGCCTGCCATTCGGCTGTCGGGGCATTGAGGATAATGTTGCCGAAGCGGTCTATATGGAGCACCTGCGCGCAAATCTTGCTGTTGTCGCCGGTGGCGTAGCTCCAGTCTGATTGACAAATGGACGCGGCAGTCGCTGGCGCTCCCAAAAGATCAGGAGAAGCTCCGGCCCATATCATTGCCGCAAGAGGGGCAAAAATATCTCTGCCATGAAATGTGGCGCTAGTTGTTAGAGCCTGCTGATTTTGGCTGGTTAACCCTGCGGTGCTCAACCCGTCAGACGGGCAGGCAAAGGGCAGCCTGTGCTGTAGGCAAGGTGCATCGACAGCTTGATCAGGTTTTCTGTGATCTGTTGGATAAGCGGGACCTGCGGAATCGATGGAATTCCGGGATGATGACGTGCCAGAAGGTCGGTGCGATAGGGTTAGAGGGATTTCATCCCCGCACTCAGGATTCGGAACAGTAGCGGTTGACGTAAAGAATTTTGCTGCCGGACAGAGATTTTTTGCGCGAACACAAGCAAAGGCTGTCTGAGTTGCAGCGGGACTGATGCGTCTGATGCTGGCCTTATCAAGGGGAAGAGCTCCCAGAAGGCCGTTGTCAGGGGCCAGAAACCGGTATCCGTTCAGCTCAGCATAAAGGATATTCCGCTCAGTCCCGACGCCGGGGTCGACAACTGCAACAAAGATGGTACCCGCAGGAAAGTAGCCGGCACTGGAGGCAAGAAAAAAGCCCGCCTGCCGGATGTTTTGCGGTGTAATTTCGTGCGTTATGTCCATGGCTTTGGCTTGTGGTGCCAATGTAGCGATAACAGCCTTCATCTGCGCTACATATGCATCCTGAGTGCCAAAGTCAGTGAGCAACGTTATGGGTGAAGATGCGGGCATCAGATTGTACCTGTAGAAAAATACAAAAAGGCCGCCCGTATCTGGTGCTGTTTTCAGCACAAAGACACACCGACCTGATTGAGCCGTTTACTGCCAGCAAAGTCGCCCGCCTGATACACTGTCCAGAGCCGCCGGTTCTTGGCACAAAACAAAAGCTTTGTACCGGCGCTACCCGCCATGTGTAATGGCTGTGTTATGACTTGTCTGCCAGTATTGGTGCTACTTGTTTTTATTGAAGGTGATATTGAACGACAAAGCGTAGAGATGGTGGAAGAAATCCACATACTCTACTGAAACATCGTCCGGCACGGTAATTCTGGCCGGAGCATAGTTTAAAATGCCTTTGATACCAGCTTCGATCAAGTGATTTGCAGCACGTTGAGCACGTTCAGGCGGAGTTGTGATAATGCCGATTTCTACGCCAAGATCACCGACTCTTTCTTTCAGGCGCTTGGTGCAGACCACTTCAAGTCCGGATATTTCTTCACCGATTTTAAATGGATCGCAGTCGAAGGCTCCTACAATGTGAAAGCCACGAAGCTTGAATTCCTTGTGGTTCAGAAGCGCACGGCCAAGGTTGCCAACGCCGATCAACACTGTTTTCCATTCTCTGTCCACGCCAAGGGCGCTTGTAATGGAAGCGATGAGGCTTTTGACGTAGTACCCGACACCGCGAACCCCAAATTCACCGAAATACGCTAGATCTTTCCGGATTTGAGATGCATTGACATTACATGCCTTTGCCAAAGGTTCAGACGAGATGACCTCGGTTCCTTCCCGCTGCAGGCTTTCCAGCACCTGTACGTATACAGCCAGACGCTGGATAGTCGCACGGGGTATGTGTTCGCTTTTTACGCTCATAATTGTGACGATACTACAAGTTGAGGTGAATGTGAAATAAATAACGATCAAAAACTACAAAAGGAGGCCGGGGAAAACCCGGCCTCCTCGAAATTACCTGAGGTATCCTGATTAGCGGAAAAGCAGCATCAGGTTAACAACCAGGGCGTAAATTGCCAGAGATTCAACAAAGGCAAGGCCCAGAATCAGGGTAACCATGATTTTACCACCGGCTTCGGGGTTGCGGGCGGTGCCTTCACAAGCAGCCTTCAGACCCATGCCCTGACCGATACCGCAACCTGCAGCGGCAATAGCCATGCCGATAGCAGCACCGAAGAGTACGAGGCCGTCGCCGGCAGCGGCGCCGTCAGCAGCGAATGCCAGGCTGGCAACAGACAGAATTGCCAGGGTGTTCAGGGCGATCATAAGAAACTTGCGCATGATAACTCCTTCCTACGTGTAAGTTAGGTTATGTTGTTGGTCTAAGACCATTTCCCCTATTAGTGGGCGTGTTCCAGCGAGCCTTTTAGGTAGATAGTGGCGAGCATAAAGAAGATGAACGCCTGCAGTACCTTGGCAAGAGAGAACAGGAAGTAAATCGGAATCGTACCAACCAGCGGTGCCAGCATAAAGAAGAGAACCAGCACGATTTCTTCACCGCGGATGTTACCGAACAGACGCAGAGTAAGCGAAAGCGGACGTGCGGTGTGGCTGATCAGTTCCAGCGGCAGCATAAGCGGAGACAACCACCACATGGGACCCATGAAGTGCTTGATGTAGCCCGCGCCCCATCGCTGAATACCGATGTAGTTGTAGTAAATGAAACAGACCAGTGCCAGAGCGGCGGTCGTGTTGATGTTCGCGGTCGGCGCGTCGAAACCGGGCACAAGGCCGCTCAGGTTCAAGCAGAGAATGAAAAGGAAGAAGACGATGAGCATGGGGTAAACTTTGCGCCCGTCTTCGCCCGTAATGCCCACTACAAAATCCTCAAGTCCGCCGATAATGACTTCAAAGACGTTTTGTAGTTTGCCGGGTACCATTTTGATCTTGCCGCGGACGATGTAGGCGACCGCGAACATGAGCGCCATGATTACCCATGTGTAAAAAACGTGTTTAAACTCGACGGTCTGTCCGCCGACGTTGATGTAACCTAGTCCAACCAGGTCACTGAGGAGTACCGGATGCGGCAACCCACCTGCCATTCTCTCATGCCTCCTTGACTTTATGCCCGGCCAGTTTGGAGAGACCCCATACCAGCATCGTAGCCACCATCGTTGAAAAACCTGCAATCAACGGGATAGGCGACACTTCGAGCCAAACAATCAGACCGGCGATTACTAAGCCGGTCACCCCGAGCCTGCCGTAAAATCTGAGCAGCATTCCCAGAACCATGTCCTTCGTGAAAGTACGTAGAACAAGGTGCTGAATGAACTGCGCCAGAGAGTAGAAGTTCCAGAGTGCTAAACCGGTGCTGATGGCAACCCAGTACAGCCATTGAAATTTCCACCCCAGCACTGCTGCTGCCAGTGCCACAAAAAGCGTGAGAAGAATCTGGTTTCGAGCAATCGTCCGGACTTCATGCGCTTTGAACCCTTTGGCCCAAAGGTGTGCATCAATCCTTTGTTTTAAACTTTTCAGCATCGCTCTTCGCCTGATTTCTTGTCAGTCTCCTCGTGTCCTGAAACACACTTCTGAAGCCGGCTATAATACCGAGAATCAAAAATGTTATAAGCAGCCAAGGTTTGGTCCCTAACCATTCATCAAGATAGTACCCTGCTACTCCCCCCACGAGAGTGTGCGTGACCATATGCAGTCCCATAGAGCCTGCGATGGACAGCGCATCAAAGTACGATCTGTCTTTGACCTTGAATAGATTCTTAAAGAGCATTGCGAATGCAGTCCTCCCACTCATCAAGGCCCACTTAGTGAGATGGAAGTTCGTGCATTCCTTCACAAGTGGAAACCGATTTATCACGGCTCATAGGCCAAGTCAACGAATTAGCTTGGTTGTGACGGCCCTTTTTTGAAATTTTTCACAAGCTCCCCTGCAAAGCCTTAGCTTGCCGTGTTTTTTGCATTTTTAGAACATCAAGCTCTACAAAAAGTGCTGAAGAGCAGGCGCAGTTTACGCAGAAAAGCCCGTTACGGCAATGCTGTCGTTACCGGCTACCGGCGGATCAGCAAGGCCACCGACTCTATATGGGCAGAGTGCGGAAACATGTCCACGGGCTGTACACACTGCAACTGGTACGTATCTTTTAATAAAGACAGATCGCGGGCTTGAGTGACCGGATCGCATGAAACATACACAATGCGGCGCGGATTTCTATCTGCAATGGCAGCGACAACATCGGGGTGCATGCCTGCCCGCGGGGGGTCGACAATGATGATGTCGGGATCATCCTTTTGTTTGGCAAGTAACTTGCGTACGTCTCCGGCTATAAACGAAATGTTATGAATATCCTGCAGGTTGGCGTTTTCGGTGGCAAACGCGATTCCATCCTGTGAGATTTCAATGCCGGTAACGTGATCAGCTCTTGAGGCCATCGGCAGCCCCATTGTGCCTACACCGCAGTATAAATCCCATATTATGCCTTCCGGTTGTGCAAAGTCTGCTGCCACTTTGGTCAGCACTTCTGTCGCGGCAGTGTTTGTCTGAAAAAAAGCATCGGGGGCAAGTTTGAAGAACCGCTCGCCAAGGCGTTCTGTCAGAAATCGTTCTCCGGAAATGTGCAGGGTCTTTTCTGCGTATGCTACCTGTGTCTTGCTGCTGCGTTCTGCATGGATATATGTGGTGATGCCTTCAATGGTGTCACGCAAGATTTCGCCGAGTTCCTTTCCGAGGGCGAGGCCTGTTTTATGTCTTGAGTTGTCCGGACCGGTGATAAGCTGAACCATGCACTGATCGGTATAAAGCGTTTCACGTACAACAAGGTAGCGGAAGAATCCTGTTCCGGTTGCCGGGTCCCATGCATTTTGCGGTGCTTCATTTGCCCATTGCCGGGCCGCATCTACAATGCGGACTGAGCGTTCGGACTGAAGGTGGCATTCGCAGATGTCAATGACGCTGTGCGAGCCTTTGGCGCGCAGACCTAGTTTGATGTTTCCTGTAAAATCCGCTTCAAAGGCGAATTCCATCTTGTTTCTGTAAAACGTCTGCCGCGGTGAAGCTAGCGGATCATTAACAGGAGGGTTTTCAAAGCGTCCGATCCGTGCAAGCGCATCATGTACAATCTGTTTTTTCCATTTCAGCTGGATGTCATAAGGCATGTGTTGCCAGCTGCAGCCGCCGCATTCCGTAAAATGCTTGCAGAACGGTTGGATTTCGTACGGGGCCTTGCGCAAAACCGAGAGCAGTTCTGCTTCCGCAAAATTCTTTTTGCGTTTCGTGATGCGAGCGGAGGCTCGTTGCTCCGGCAGCGCACCGTCGATGAATACTGCGAGATTTTCTATGCGCCCGAGTGCGCGGCCTCCTGCCGTAAGCGTGGTTATTTCCAGTTCGACAATGTCGCCTTTTTGCAATGTGTCTTTGTTCATGATGGGCGCTCTAAGAATCTGGTGTGGTTGCTCGACCTGGAAAGGTCAGCAATTTATAGTAAATAGAAAAGCATTGTGCCTGAAATCACAAATCTGACCTTGACTTTTCGGCTTGTTTTCCGGCAAGTATTCATCAGTCGTCTGATTTCGGCAATGCCGAGTAACAAGGAGCTGTGACATGGTTACCGAGCTGTTCAACAACATGATGCATTCCACGCCGCAGGGCTTTGTGGGTGTAAGTCTGATCTTCATCTACTTTGCAATCATCCTGTACACTGCGTTTTACCGCATCCGTAAAGGCGAACACCTCGATCATCACTAGGAGTAACCGTATCGGCTTTTGTTGGGGCGGTATACGCGTTTTTTCTGCGTAGGTCACCAGCAAAAGGGGTACTGCTTCGGGCATGATCTGCTTGCGCGGTGGCGCAACTGCATTGTGTGGGCTCTGTGGTTGCAGTGTCTTTAAAGAAGGCACAAACGTGCTGCTGTGTGAAGCAAGAGAACGAATTTTTATCAGGTTATCCTGAGTTCGTGGTGTTTGTATGCCGGTCTTCTGTATTTCAGAAGGCCGGTTTTTTTGTGGTCAAAAAAGAATGGAGGCGTTGTAGATACGCGGCAGGATTGGCCTGTGCGCGAGAATGTGTGCAAGTCGGTGTGCTATAGGTTTTTCAGAGAGCCACCTAAGGGAATGTGCTCATGCCGCATACCTTAAGTCGTTGTTGTGGATTAGTGCAGGGTGGTGTCACGGCTACATCGCAAGCCGGAATAAAGATGGACATGCTTTTTGAGTCAGCTTTGCTGTAACCCTTGCTGATGTAGGTGGTGCAAGGGGGCTGCGGAATTGTGCCTGCAAAGCGAACAAGCCGGTACGCTGTGAGTTTGCGTACCGGCTTGTTGTAAATTCAGGTTGTTGCAGGCAGATTACGGCGTTGTGTCGTCAGCAATTTCCATAAGATATTTGCCGTATTCATTTTTAAGCATCGGCTGTGCCAGTGACCGCAACTGGTCGGCGCTGATATAGCCCTTGCGGAAGGCGATTTCCTCGATGCAGGCAATTTTTAATCCCTGCCTGTCTTGTACGGCTCTTACAAATGACGAAGCCTGATGGAGGGATTCGAAGGTGCCTGTGTCGAGCCATGCAATGCCGCGACCGAAAAATTCAACCTGTAGTTTTCCTTCCTGCAGGTAGCGGTTGTTCAGGTCTGTTATTTCCAGTTCGCCTCGTGCAGAGGGTTTCAGGCTGGCAGCAATATCTGCAACCCTGCCGTCATAAAAATAAAGACCTGTCACGGCATAACGGGATTTGGGAACGGCTGGTTTTTCTTCAATGCTGATAACCCTAGCATTGTGGTCAAACTCAACCACGCCATATCGTTCCGGGTCGCGCACTTTGTAGCCAAATACAATTCCGCCTTCAGTAAGGTCGGCAGAACGCTCCAGCAGGTCGGCAAGGCCGGTACCATAAAAAAGGTTGTCGCCAAGAATCAGGCACACCGGCTTGCTGTCGATGAACTCCCGCGCAAGCACAAATGCCTGTGCAAGGCCATCAGGGCTTGGTTGCTCTATATAGGATAGTGTTAATCCCAGTGCGGCCCCATCTCCCAGAATATCCTGAAAGCGCGGACGGTCGGACGGCGTTGAAATTATGCATATTTCCCGTATTCCTGCCAGCATAAGCACAGAAAGCGGGTAGTAGATCATGGGTTTATCATAGACAGGCAGCAGCTGTTTACATGCGCCGCGTGTTATCGGATAAAGGCGTGTGCCGGAACCGCCGGCTAGAATGATGCCCTTCACTCTTTGTCCTCACGTGATTTGGAAGCTGTTTTTAAAGAAACAACATACGCAAAACATCGTTTGGAATAAAGTAGATATTTCTGAGAGGAGGAGAAGGAAAAGGGGTCCGGGGAGAACAAGCCTTGGGGGAGGGCCTTGGTGCGGTGCTTCTCCCCGGACACGAGATGAGACACACTCAGGTGTAGGAATATAGAGTCTTGCATCTTGTGTCAGTTATAAAATAACTTTTCCGAGTGATGTCTGATTGTTGCTTTGTGTATATTTTGTTAAAATAGATAGTTACTGGTGTTTTTTTGTAGTGCGTAAGCAGAAAGTTGTTTGCAGTGTCTGCAAAAAAAGTGGTTGCAAAAGCATTTCGTGATGAGTAGAAAGGGGGGTTGGTTGGCGGCGAGATCGGCTGTGGAATTTGTTGTTGACTCCCGCTGGAAAAGAGGATAACTCTGCCTCTCCCCATTTCATTGGAGGTTTTGAAATGTACGCGATTATCGAAACGGGTGGCAAGCAGTTCCGCGTCGAGGAAGGCAGCAAGATCTTCGTCGAGAAGTTGGCCGCCGATGCCGGTAGCGAAATTGCTATTGATAAAGTTCTTATGCTCGGCGGCGACAAGTTCGCTGTTGGCGCTCCTTACGTGGACAACGCTAAAGTGACTGCCGAAGTTATCGAGCATGGCCGTGGTGAAAAGGTCATCACCTTCCGTAAGTGGCGTCGTAACGACTCCCGCAAGAAGCAGGGCCATCGTCAGGATTACACCGCCCTGAAGATCAAAGCTATTACGGCCTAATTAAGTTAAGGAGTCCGAGTCATGGCACATAAAAAGGCAGGCGGCAGTTCCAAGAACGGTCGCGACTCAAACGCCCAACGGCGCGGCGTAAAGCGCTTTGGTGGTCAGGAAGTTCTGGCTGGCAACATCCTTGTTCGTCAGGTAGGCACCAAGATTCACCCCGGCAACAACGTGGGTCTGGGTAAAGACTTCACTCTGTTCGCAAAATGCGACGGCGTGGTGGCCTACGAAAAATTTACCCGTAAGAGACGGACCCTTACCCGCGTGCACATCGTGCCCACGGAGCAGTAAGCCCGAATCTTTCCCGACGAAATGTCTAAGGGCGAAAGTCGCAATGCGTCTTTCGCCCTGTTTTTCGTTGGTGCACTGGTGAACTTTTCATCGTATAAATAATTACACTACGCACGGGATTTTTTGTCCTTTGGCGATCATGCAAAAAACTAACGCCGCCTCAGCAGCGCGGAGATAACTCCGAATTTATACTGCAGGGCAGGCTGTCCGGCATACACAGGCAGATGATTATGCCATAAGTGTGACCGGATAATAGGAACGCAGCACCAGTGCTGCGGGCTTTTGCTACCGGATTCCGGTGGCTCATTTTTTAATACAATTTCTGGCAGGCAAGTACCATGCGTTTTGTAGACGAAGCAGTAATCAAAGCAGTTTCGGGCAATGGCGGACACGGCTGTGTATCGTTTCGCCGTGAAAAATTTATCCCTAGAGGCGGCCCGGACGGCGGTGACGGTGGAAACGGCGGTAATGTTGTTTTCAAAGGTACGACCCGCCTGCTCAGCTTGTACGACTTCCGTTTGAAACGGGTATATCAGGCCGAAAACGGACGCCCCGGTCAGGGCAGCCAGATGCACGGCAGAGGTGGTAAGGATCTTCTCGTCGAACTGCCCGTTGGCACGCTGGTTTTTGAGCGTGACGAAAACGGCTCTGAGGTTCTGATAGCCGACTTGTCTGACCCTGAAAAAGAGATCATCGTCGTTAACGGTGGCCGTGGCGGTAAGGGGAACGAGCATTTCAAGTCCTCTACCAATCAGGCACCTAAATTTGCTCAGCCCGGCGAACCCGGTGAAGAAAAGTCCCTGCGCCTTGAACTGAAGATTCTTGCGGATGCAGGTCTGCTGGGTCTGCCTAACGCCGGCAAGTCGACGTTTATCTCTCAGGTATCTGCTGCCAAGCCGAAGATCGCCGCGTATCCCTTTACCACGCTGGTGCCCAACCTTGGTGTTATGATGGATGAGTACGATCCGGACAGACGCATGGTAATAGCGGACATCCCCGGCCTGATTGAAGGCGCCCATGAAGGGCAGGGGCTTGGCCACCGGTTCCTCAAACACGTAGAGCGTACCCGTTTTCTGGTGCACATACTCAGCATTGAAGACGTGGATCTGGAAAATCCGTGGGCAGGCTTTGACCTGATTAACGACGAACTGCAGCGCTTTGACGAGACTCTGGGCAGCCGCGAGCAGATTCAGGTAATTAACAAGATTGACCTTCGCGCTCCTGAAGAAGTTGACGAACTACGCGCCAAGGCAGAAGCTGAAGGTCGCAAGGTGTTTTTTATCTCTGCGCTTGAAGGCGAAGGCCTTGAGGCTGTTGTTACTGAAATGTGGCGTATGCTTGAATCCCTTGGTACCAATGCCCCGCTTGATTCTTCGAAGCACGTAGAGCCGGAGCCGGAAGAAGAATTCGAGATGGAAGTTGTCTGGGTTCGCGAATAATCATTTTCTCTCTATTTAGCGGAGGCGTCTGAAAGCCATGGATTGGCAGGCAGAGCGCGGGCATATACTTGATAATGCCCGTAGAGTTGTTGTTAAAGTCGGTAGCGCAGTGCTTACATCAGGTCTCGGGCTTGATATCAGCGTTGTTAAAAACCTCGTGGCGCAGATAGCGCAGTTGCATGAACGTGGTACTGATGTGGTGCTGGTTTCTTCCGGTGCTGTTTCTGCCGGTCGTGCTGTGCTCAGGCGCTGTTGCGAAATCAAGGGCATGCCGCACAAGCAGGCTGCTTCTGCCGTCGGGCAGAGCCGCCTTATGCATTATTACGATGACGAGTTCGGCAAGCACGGTATTATTTCTGCCCAGATTCTGCTTACCAAGGACGATCTGCGAAGCAGGCACCGTTTTTTGAACGCCAGAAACACGTTTGGCGCATTGATGGACTGGCATGCTGTTCCTATTGTAAATGAAAACGATACAGTAGCCGTACGCGAGCTTGAATTCGGGGATAATGACAGCCTTGCCAGTCTGCTGCTGAACGTGGTGGACGCAGACCTGTTTATCAATCTGACATCCGCAGGCGGGGTGTATGCTGACAACCCCGATACGAATCCGGACGCCAAAATCCTTGAGTGTATCGAGGATGTGCACAGTCTGAATCTGGACACTATGTGCGGCGGCAAAACATCGGTCGGTTCTGGCGGTATGTATTCCAAGCTTCTTGCCGCCCGCAGGGCTGCGCAACTGGGTGTGCCTACGTTGATTCTGCCCGGCAGAAAGCCCGATGCCATGGTGAGAGCATTTGCCGGAGAAGAACCCGGAACATGGGTCCGGCCTGAGAAGAAGACCGTGTCGAGCCGTAAGTTCTGGCTGGCGTACCATGCTGACCCTTCCGGCGCTGTTGTTGTGGATGACGGCGCGGTAAAAGCGCTGGAAGCGGGTAAAAGCCTGCTGCCTGCAGGAATTGTCGGCGTTGATGGCGGATTCGGACGTGGCGCTCTGGTTCGTGTGACATCTACAAGCGGGGCTGTTATTGCCTTGGGGCTTACCAATTACCCCGCAGCAGATATGCGTCGTATCATGGGCCATCGAACGGCTGAACTGGAAGCCATTCTTGGTGACAACCAGTATCCGGAGGCGATTCATCGGGACAATCTGTTGATGGACGCTGTTGTCTGATTTTTCTGCACGCGATCTGCATAACTTTGAAGCGAGGACCCATGACTGAGAATCCCTGTGTGCTTACCATAGCCGGTTCAGACTCCGGCGGCGGTGCCGGAATTCAGGCTGACCTGAAGACCATGACCGTGCTGGGTAGTTTCGGCATGAGCGTTATTACCGCTCTTACCGCACAGAATGGCCTTGGCGTAACTGGTATCCATGCTCCCGATGCAGCGTTTGTAGCGCAGCAACTGCGGACAGTGCTTGACGGGTTTCCAGTAAAGGCTGCCAAAACGGGGATGCTTTTCTCTGCTGGAATTATTGAAGCCGTCGCCGATGTGCTTGAAGAAATTCCGCTCGAAGAACGTTTCCCGCTGGTTGTTGATCCTGTGTGCGTAAGTCAGAGCGGGCATCAGCTGTTGCAGGAAGATGCCGTAGATGCGCTGAAAAAGCGGATGCTTCCTCTTGCCTCTCTGCTTACTCCCAACAGACCGGAAGCAGAGCTTCTGGCCGGCATGAGCATTACTACTGAAGAAGAAGTGGCAGAAGCCATTGAACGCCTGCTTGCTATGGGCGCGTGCGCGGTATTGCTGAAAGGCGGACATTTTGATGGTGACGATACTTTGATAGACTGGCTGGGACTGCCGGGAAGGGCTCCCGTTGCTCTGTCACAGAAAAAAGTAGACACCCCGAATAATCATGGTACCGGCTGTACTCTTTCTGCTGCCATTGCCACTATGCTTGCCAAGGGATATGCCCTTCAAGATTCAATAGTAAAAGCTCAAGGTTACCTGAATTTTTGCCTGCGCAAAGGGTATGCTCCCGGTCAGGGATTCGGTCCGCCGAACCATGCTGCACCTATTGCAGGGCTTCTGTTGTAGAGCAGATGCTGCCCTCTTTATTGCTGTGTTCGCAATTGCTATAAATCCCAACGGCCCGTAGTTGCGGGCCTTATTTTGTTCTTTCGTACAACACTTGGAAAGAACTGTTATTTGTTGTAGTCGTTACTGCATATTCTTTAAAGGAGGAGTGCATGAGCGCGGCGACACACTTTGCCCCTGCCGAGCGGGCTTCGCGGGACGAACTGACACGGCAGCGGTCTTTATTCTCTGACCAGATACTTGTCACATTGCTTGATTCTGTGACGGACATTGTTGCTGTCCTGAACGGAAACCGGCAGATTGTTTTTGCAAACCGCAATCTGCTGCAATTACTGGACGATGATGATGCCGAGTGCATTGTCGGCCTGCGCCCCGGTGAGCTGCTTTTGTGCGAACATTCTTTGTGCGCCGAGAATGGTTGCGGAACATCGGCTGCCTGTCGCAGCTGTGAGGCTGTTAATGCAATTCTGTGCGGGCTTGGCGGTTCACGTAAAGAAGCAGAGTGCCGTATTACCAAGCGTCAGGAAGACGTCTTAGTCGCTCTTGATCTTAAGGTTTGTGCATCTCCTCTCGACCTTCAGGGTGAACGCTTCGTGTTGTTTGCCATCCATGACATCAGCAGCGAAAAGCGCCGTCGTGCGCTCGAACGGATTTTTTTTCACGATATTCTTAATACTGCCGGCGGGCTGCAGAATCTGGCACAGATGATTCTGGAGGAAGTGCCATTGGACCTGAAAGGCGAAACGCTGATGATGCATCGTTTTTCAAAGGATCTTGTGGACGAGATAATGGCGCAACGCTTATTGCTGGCAGCAGAATCTGATGAGCTGAGCGTCCGCCCTGCCATGTGCATACTTGATGATATGGTGCGTGATGTCGCGGACTGCGTTGCTCAGCTTGAAATTGCCCAGAAGATAGAAATGGACGTTCTGCCTTCACCTGACGACGTGCTGTTGTTTACTGATCCGGCTCTGTTGCGCAGGGTGTTGCTCAATATGCTTAAAAACGCGGTTGAAGCATCCCCGCAAGGAGGGCGTGTTCAGGTGCGCTGCTATGAGAAAGACGGAGGAGTGGAATTTGCCACTCATAACACAGCAGTAATACCTGATGCGTATAAGTGGCTTATTTTTCAGCGGTCATTTACTACAAAAGGAGCAGGCCGCGGCCTGGGAACATACAGCATGAAACTGCTGACCAATAATTACCTGAAGGGGCAGGTTCGTTTCAGAAGCGGAGAGGGCGAAGGGACAACATTCTACCTCTGGTTGCCGTTCACGTTGGAGTCTGTTCATTAACGTATTTGCTACGCCCTTTTGTTTTTCCGGCGCCGTGCATCTTTATGCAGGGCGCTTTTTTGTCGGCCTGCGGTAGAAAGCTGTGCTACGGGGCAGTGTGAAGGTGGCGTGAAAGATACACATAAGAGCAGCATTGCCTGCGTTGCAGAAAAGAGTGGACGCGTAGAGCAATATTAAGAGAGAATGGGCATGAGAAAAGCAAATGCCATTGTTTGATAGGCGATTGTAGGTGCTGCCTTGCAAACAGGTGTTTTTTCAGCCGCCGCAGTATGCTCCGGCGGCTGAGTCATTCAAAATCAGGGCTATGCATTTGCTGCTGTAAGCGATTCTTCCAGCGTGGCAATAAAATTGTCGCCTTGCTCACGCCCTGTGACGCCGCACAGGCCGCGCACAGCGAGCATAAGAAGCTCAATGGGAACAGTCACGTCAAATAATCCGTTGCTGATGCGGCATTGATCGCCTTCGGGTTTCAGCATGTAGACGCGACGTTCTTTCTGGGTGCCGTTACTGGTGACGATGGTGTAAACCTGATGATTCTGGTCTGTCACGTACAGACGTTGACGAGTCATTGAGCCCGTCTCTTCATCAAAGTATGAGCTTTCGGAAAACAGGCGTCCCTTAAAGCTCATGTCCTCACCGACGTCATTTTTCAGGATGATCTGTTCCATAACACCGTTGCCTTGGGTTGTGCTCATGCCGCTGCCTCCTGCTACGAAGTGGGCAGTGTAAGCTGCTCCGGCCCTTTGGGCTTTTTAGGCTTTTCCTTCTGCACTTCCGGCTGCGGAACCGATTCCGCAGTCGGGTGGGAGTCTTGCTCAAAAAGAGAGCCTCCGCCTTTTGATGTCCAGAAGGCTTCTAGGTCGGCTCTGGATATACGGTATCCGCGCCCCAGCTGTGCCGCTTGCAGGCTGCCGTCTTTTATGGCGCGCCTGATGGTTTCCTTGTGGCAGCTCAGTAGTTCTGCGGCTTCGCTTACTGTGAAGGTTGTCTTCTTCATTGTCAGAGTTACCGGACTCAGTCTAAGCGCAGCAGCGCAGTGCGGGAAAAGGCGGATACCTGTTATTCATAGGAGCGTTACCACCGTAAGTTAACTGGTGTCAACACAGGGCAACATAAGCGGGTTACAATCAGGCCCTGCTGACTTATGCAAAGTATGGCTTAGCACAATACAACCACCGTTAGTTACACCATGTTTAGGCGGCAATGCGCGACTGCTGGCTATCATGATTTTTTTCATGCTGACAGAGCCCAGTACCGATCGCTTATCAAGGTTTGAGCCGGTTTTGTTCCATCCTGACGCACATGCGTATTTTCCATAGGCAAGAGCAGTCGGACGGTGTTGGTAAAAAAATAATTATTCCACCGGAGGCTGCATGGTACAAAAGTACACACCACTCTCACGAAATCCGGAGGTCCTAATGTCTCTGAACAAACAATTCTTAAAGTCCAAACCTGTATGTAAGGTGAAGTTTCGTCTGGACAAAAGCACAGCCCCGGGTATCGAGTCTGTCTACCTGGTGGGTGATTTTAATGACTGGAATGAAAACTCAACGCCCATGAAGCGCCTGAAAGACGGTTCTTTTTCAGCGGAATTGACTTTGGAGACCGGCCGCCAATACCATTTCCGTTACTTGGCGGACGGCTCTGCGTGGCTTAATGATGATGGAGCAGATGCGTACAGCTGGTGCGAGTTTGCGCAGGCAGATAATTCGGTGGTCGAAGTTTAGGCTTTTGCCTGTGGCGGAATTGCGTCAGCCGCATGTTGTTGACAATGAAAAGGTGCTCTGGGGCACCTTTTTGCATTGTAGATAGCTGAAACTGCTTGAAAGAGTGTCTGCCAGCAGCTATTCTGACCGTATACGCCCTTTTTTTTGTTTTTAAAGAAAAATGATAAGTTGTTGTCTTATAGCGATAAAAGCCTGAGGTGCGGGCACGATGCACGAACATCCCGATATAGATATTTTGCAGATGCCTTTAGAGGGCGTGGCAGCCTATTGGCTTGCCTTAAAAAAGCTGGTGGGGACCAAGCGAAACTTTAAAGCTTTGCACGATGAGGCGCAGCACACATCGGAACCATTTGTCCGGCATCTTCTTGAAATCTGTTTCGGCTCCATGGGCGAATCCCGCATCCGCATTCTTGCTGCAGCCCGTGAGGAGACGGTTCTTTCAGAAGTCGAACGACGCTATGATCTGATGCGTATCGCCCTGCTGGATATTGCACAGTCGGAAAACCCCCGCAAAACTATGGCAAAGATGGCTGCCCGCTTTCCCCGTTGTCCCCTGACAGAGCAACGGGCTTTGACGCTGGCACATGAACTCATAAAACTGATCCCCGAACGCGGGGCAGTAAAAGACCATTATTTTGATGTCAGCCACAGACAACAGGATGACAAGTTGATGGTTACTCTGCTGTTTTATGTGCTGCTTGCCCGCCAGCAAGGTAAAGATGCTTGCCAGCCTTACCTTCCTATTATTTCTTCTCACTACTTTGTTGACGGACTCGCGCTTGTTATTGACGGCATGGATGCGCCTTTTGTGCGCAAGTGGCTGCGTGAACATAAAAATGTCTTACTGCGGGATGTGCAGGATAAGATGCGTATGTCCACAGAGCTATGTCTGGGAATACGCGACAGACTTGATTACGATGATGTTTTCCGCATAGCCCGATCATGGATGCGATGAACTAGGTTAACTGGTTATGATTCAGCAGCAGTGTTTACTGTAGGAGACTCTATGACGCCGATCAGCCGCTTTGCTTTGTTTGTGTATTCCGCACGCAGGTTGTTGCAAGGGGCTGCACTTGGCTTCGGTGCTCCTCTCGGCTGGTTCGGTCTTTCGTGGCTTCTGGGCATCACACCGAACGACCCCGACTATCAGCGTTGGCTTTTCGGCTACATGTTGCTCGGTTCTGTCTTTGTCTTTTCTCTTTTCGGTTTCATTATCGGCCGCCACGAGCAGCGTTTTGCCGGTCTCTGTCTGATCGATTCGCTTACCTCGCTTTATAATAAACGCCATTTCCAGCTTCGCCTGTCGCAGGAATTCGCACGCCGCAAGCGTGAGAAGACGACTCTCTGCCTTATCATGCTCGATCTTGATCACTTTAAAGTAGTGAACGACACTCTGGGGCATCAGGCCGGAGACGTCGTGCTGATGGTCGTTGCCGCCACATTGCGGGCGTGTGTGCGTTCCGGTGATGTGCTTGCCCGTGTTGGGGGAGAAGAGTTTGCTGTCCTGGTACCGCGTGAAGGTTTGAACGGTTCAGTAGCCTTGGCGGAGCGTATCCGTGCTTCTGTTGAAGCGCAGGTGATACCTGTCGGGGGTGGTCGGGAAACACAGATCCGGGTTTCTCTGGGAGTAGCATGTTGTGACGGACTTCAGGGAGGTGGAAGCCCCGAGGCATTAGTCGAACAGGCTGACAAGGCGCTGTATAAAGCGAAAGCCAACGGGCGGAACAGAGTGGAGATTGCAGACGGATCCGCATGTCTGCAGGAGGATACTGGTGCCGCAGAAAGAACATAGCGTGCTGGTACTGGGAGAAGGTGCCGCGGTGCAGACCGTTTGCAGAATTTTTTCTGAATCCGGTGCTGCCGTGAAGTTTGTTTCAGATCTGAAAACTGCAGTACCAGCATTGCTGGATTGCGCCCCTCAACTGATTATTCTGGACTTTGTTTCCGCCACGGATGCTGCTCTACATTTTTATTCGGCATTGCGGTCGGTTTCTGTCCGCGGGGTGGATTCCCGTATCCCCGTTGTTGCTTTGTTGCCTGAAGTCAATTCAGACATACAAGATGAGATTGCTCAGGCTGCGCCTCAGGGGTTTGATGTTGTTCTGGAAACGCCGTTGAATGACCAGAGCGCCATCGTGCTACGCCGGTTTTACAAAAAGTTGTCGGGTGAACATATCCCCGACGTAGATTATGATGGCAGGCAGGCTGCAGACTGCCAGATATACCCAGAGAAGCATCTCGCCGACGAGTATGGCCTTGATGCCGACGATGTTGCTGTTTTGTATGAGCGGTTTGTCCGTTCAATGCCGGAAGAGCTGGAGCAACTTGCGGCGGCCGTACGAAGCGGAGAACTGAATCTGGTAGCCCGCCTTGCCCATAGTATAGCAGGGTCGTTTCTGGATATGATCGCGCACGGACCGGCGCAGACTGCGCGGAGCATCGAGCACCATGCGCGGGCAGGAGATACGGCTTTGCTGGACAGCTTGCTGAGTGAGTTGAACCGCCAATGTCTCTATGTGACACGAGAAATCAGGCGCAGACAGCGCTGATGGTATCTTGTCGGGCTGATGCTCTTCTTTTTCACTCTGCCTGATGCTGCTGATGAAAACTATGGGTGCCTGTAGAAGCTGGTGGGCCGCGTGGATTTTGTAGTCCCGCGGCTTCATTTATGGTGGCGGGAGGTTTCGGGCTGCCGGCGATTACGCGTGTCAGCAATTACGCCTGCGACTACGCGTTTTCAGTCTGGCGGTCTTGGTTCCGGTTGCCTTGGCTTCCGCTGCCTTTGTTTTTGTGCGGTAACATTTTTTTATGTTCAGGGTTGGTGCGTGGTTGGTGCGTGGTTGTTGTGGGTGATGTTGCGGGTGGTTATGAGTGCCTGTCCCCATATTCGCAATTGCAGGAAGCGTTTTTGACGTATTGACAATATGTTGCAGAGTTGGTTTTCATTATCAACGCTTTCGTTTATACTTGCCGCAATGGGCCGCCTGGCGAACGAACTGTCTGTCTGCAACTGACGCTACGTTTGTTTTTGTGCATGCCGGTTGCCTTTTAAAGGCAGGTGCCTATATAGGCATATTGTACACTCATTTATATGCCAGAGAGTATTTTGCTCCGCCCTGTTTGATCTGATTGTTTTTTTGCGGAGCGTATTATCTGAAAGCTTGCAGCCTTTATGGCGCAACAATATATCCGTATTCGGAGGTTCCCTTGCAACAGCACGGTTTTACATTGATTGAAGAGCGGCAGATACCGGAACTATCCAGCAGGGCACGGTTATGGAAGCACAACGCAACAGGTGCGCAACTGCTTTCCATGTGCAATGCGGATGAGAACAAAGTGTTCGGGGTCAGCTTCCGTACTCCGCCGTACGATTCCACAGGTGTTGCCCATATTCTGGAACACTCTGTATTGTGCGGTTCTGCAAAATATCCTGTCAAAGAGCCTTTTGTGGAACTGCTGAAAGGCTCTCTTCAGACTTTTCTTAATGCGTTCACCTATCCGGATAAGACTTGCTATCCGGTGGCAAGCACGAATCTGGCAGATTTTTACAATCTGATTGACGTTTATATTGATGCGGCCTTTTTCCCGCGTATCACGCCGGAGATTTTTCAGCAGGAAGGTTGGCATTACGAGACGGAAGAAGACGGCTCACTGACGTATAAGGGCGTTGTTTTTAACGAGATGAAGGGCGTGTACTCTTCTCCGGAAAGCATCCTTGCCGAGCGTTCGCAGCAGTCCATTTTCCCTGACATCACTTACGGTCTGGATTCCGGCGGTAATCCGGAACATATTCCGGACCTGACGTATGAAGCGTTTAAGGCGTTTCATGAAACTTACTACCATCCTGCCAATGGCCGTTTTTATTTCTGGGGTGATGATCCGGAAGAAAAGCGTCTTGAGATTCTGGCAGAGCTGCTTGAAAAGTTCGGGCCGCTTGCAGTGCAGTCCGAAGTTCCTTTGCAGCCGTTTTTTGATGCGCCTCGCAGAGAGGAGGTGGGATATGCGGCTGGCGAAGGCGATAATCGCGGCATGATGACAATAAACTGGCTGATGCCTGAAACGTCAGATGCTGAGCTGAACTTTGCCATGCAGATGCTGGACCATATTCTGGTGGGGCTGCCTGCATCGCCGCTACGTAAAGCGCTTATCGAGTCCGGCCTTGGTGAAGATCTTGCCGGAGGCGGTCTGGAAAACGAGTTGCGCCAGCTCTTTTTTTCCACAGGCCTGAAAGGTATCAACCCCGCTGATGAAACCAAGGTTGAAGAACTTGTCTTTTCGGTGCTGAGCGACCTTGTTGATAACGGTATCTCCAAGGACAGTATTGAAGCTGCCTTGAACAGCATCGAGTTTGACCTGCGTGAGAATAACACTGGACGCTTCCCTGTGGGGCTTGCAGTCATGACGCGGGCTCTTACCACATGGCTGTACGATGCGGACCCGTTTTCGCAGCTGGCATTTGAAAAGCCCCTCGGCTCCATCAAGGCGCGTCTGGCAAGCGGTGAAAAACTGTTTGAAGACCTTATCCGCAAGTGGCTGCTTGACAACCCGCACCGCTCCACCGTGGTACTGGTACCCGACGCCAGCGAACAGAAAGCCCGTGCGGAAAAAGAAAAGGCCCGTCTTGCCGGAGTGCGCGAAGGGCTGGATGACGCCGGCTTTGCGCAGGTCAAAGCCCATGCGGAGGAACTGCGCCGCCTGCAGGAAGAACCTGATTCGGCAGAGGCTCTGGCTACCATCCCCCGCCTGACGCTGGAAGACTTGCCGAAACAGAATACACCTATCCCCGCAGAACAGGGCGAAGTGGAAGGTATGTCGCTGCTGACGCACGATATTGATGCCAAGGGAATCATCTATGTCGATGCCGGTTTCAGCCTGAACAGCGTATCAGGCAGCATGATGCCTCTTGTCCCGCTGCTGGGGCGTGCCATGGTTGAAATGGGCACCTCGAAGTATGACTTTGTTGAATTAGGCATGCGCATTGCCCGCAAAACAGGCGGCATTGATGCGGACAGCGTAGTACTTACACGTATTGCCGAGCGCACCCCTGATGTCCGGCTGTTTATTCAGGGAAAGGCAACCACGGATAAAGCAGAAGCGTTGTTCGAGTTGATGCGTGATGTTTTGCTTGATTGTGTGCTGGACCAGAAAGAACGCTTCAAGTCTATCCTGCTGGAAGAAAAAGCCCGTATGGAACACCGTCTTGTTCCTTCCGGACATCTGGTGGTCATGTCGCGTCTGCGCTCTCATTTCGGGGCTTCCGGCTGGTTGTCGGAGCAGATGGACGGACTGGCTGCACTTGAATACATGCGGGAACTTATTGAACGGGTGGACAACGACTGGCAGTCTGTTCTGGCAGACCTGACTACCTTGCGTGAAGCTGTTGTGGGCCGCGCCGGTGGCATTCTTAACCTGACTGGCGGTGAGGACACTTTGGCCGCTGTGATGCCGCATGCACAGGCTTTTGCGGCAGCGTTGCCGCAAGGGCAGGATGTGACAGCGGCATGGTATACTGATGCGGCTCCGCAGCATGAGGCGATGGTTGTACCTTCCCAGGTCAATTATGTGGGCAAGGCGGCCAATCTGTACGACCTCGGCTACAGCTATCATGGTTCTGCCAATGTTATTTTCAAGCACCTGCGCATGGCGTGGTTGTGGGACAAAGTGCGGGTGCAGGGCGGCGCATATGGCGCTTTCTGCGCATTCGACCGCGCCAGTGGTGTTCTTGCACAGGTTTCGTATCGTGACCCCAACCTTGAATCTACGCTGGATGTTTACGACAGGAGTGCAGACTATCTGCGTCACCTGAAACTGACACGCGAAGAACTCGTTACTTCAATTGTGGGTGCCATAGGCGAGATGGACGCGCACATGCTGCCGCATGCCAAAGGCATGTCTTCTCTGGCACGTTTGCTCACAGGTGACACCGAAGAGCGACGCCAGCAGATGCGGGATGATATTCTGTCTACCCGTCCAGAACACTTTACGCAGTTTGCGGATATTCTGGCCGAAGTTGCCAGAACCGGCACCATATGTGTGCTGGGCGGCGAAAGTGTGGAAGAAGTTGCCGGGCGCAACGGCTGGGTTGTGAATAGGGTTATGTAATCCGCAAGGTTGCGCATTGTTACTGTTGTAGCTAGGGTGATGCTCATACAGAGATTCTGGAGTCATTTATGAAAGATCCGTTGCAGGTGTTTTCGGACTATGTTGCCGCCAATGGTTTAAAAATGACCCCTCAGCGAATGCTGATTGTGGATGTTTTTTTACGCGAAGAAGGGCACCTTACAACTGAAGAGTTGTACGAAAAGGTGAAGAAAGAAGACCCTTCTGTAGGGCAGGCGACTGTATACCGGACGATGAAGCTGCTCAGTGAATCGGGCATTGCCAAAGAAGTTCGTTTTGGTGACGGTGTTGCCCGCTACGAGCAGAAGTACGGCAGCAAGCATCACGACCATTTAATCTGCGAATGTTGCGGAAAGAATATCGAAGTGCTTGATGAACAGATTGAGCTGTTGCAGGAAGAGCTGGCTGCGAGGCACGGCTTTGTGCTGACCAGCCACAGGATGTACCTGTACGGCGAATGCAACGAATGCCGTGACGCCAAAAAAAAGTAACTGACCGCGCCTTGTGCGCACCCGGATGATAACGGGCGGGCTGGTTTGACCGGCCCGCTTTTTTATGCATGTTTCGCAAGGCGCATCCTTTGTTTTGCTGGAGCGTGAAGCAGCGACAGGATTTAAGCCTGTATCTGTTGCCTGCGTGCAGGCCTCCAATGCTGCGGGAAAATACTAAAGCTGATGTGAGACCCGAGGCTATGAGTCTGGACGCGAAGATTTCTCCTGAATTAAGGCACCTGATTCCGTCTCTGCTTACGGCTGTTGATGAGCTGTACAACCAGCTTGTTGGGGATTTGGAAAGCGGTAGGCATGAAACTGCAATAGATATTGCCCACGGACTGAAAGGGGTAGGCATGCAGTATGGCTGGCTTGATATTGCTCAGGCCGCTTTTGAATTGGAACAGGCATTGCTGGCACAAAATACGGTACAGGCATTTCAGGCTCTTGCTTCTATCGGGGCGCAGCTGGATGTTGCGAGGCAAAGTGCATACACGCGTTTTTATTGAGGCTAGCCTGAGGACCCGCGTGAGGTTTTTTGTTTTTCATGCACGCTGCGGTGTCACTATCGGATACCTGTGGGAGGTGAACGGGTGCTGCAAGGGAAGCTGGGGCAGGATAGTCAGTGGCCGTGATATCGGTGTGATGGCAGGGGCGGGGACATTATCATCCCATGCCGGACTCTATAATGAAAGCGGCTGCAAAGTTGCCTTCGCAGCCGGAACGTACTTGTCGGGCGTTGAAACTGTATTGAGGCACAACAGCATCGTTGACACTGAAGGCTAATTGTCAAGCAGGCCGTATTCCACTGATAATGTTGCCAGCTCGGCATTACTGTGTACGCCGAGTTTGTTTTTCAGATTCGCTTTGTGCTTTTCAACCGTTTTGTGGCTTATGCACAGGGCGGAAGCAATATCAATGTTACTTTTTCCTTCTGCCACCAGCTTGAGCACTTGCTGTTCTCTTGCGGACAGCAGATCAAGCGGTGTGCTGCCCTCTTTGTGTCCGAACTTCAGAAAGCCGTCTATCAGCGTTTCTGATATGTCGGGGCTGATGTAGCGTTTGCCGTTGCTTACCGAGTCAAGAGCCTGCAGCAAAGCCTCACTGTTGCTGTTTTTCAGTATGTATCCGTCTGCTCCGGCTTGAAGCGTGCGGAATACCAGTGTGTCTTTTTTGTGTGCGGTAAGTGCTATGATTTTGGTTTGCGGCGTACAGGCTTTTATTTCGCGTATGGCTTCTGTGCCGTCCATTTTGGGCAGACTTAGATCCATCAGTACAATATCTGGGGTGAGCGTGGCGACCACACGCAACGCTTCAACACCATCCGCAGCTTCGCCGATAATAACATAGTTCGTGAATCCGTTGAACAGGGCGCGTAGCCCTTCGCGGACAATTTCCATGTCTTCTACAAGTACTACAGTTTTTGCCATGTGGTTTCCTAACATCAGAAAGATAGGCGAACGTATGGCAAATACGATTAGTTTGTAAAGGCATGTCCGGATACAAGGTGAGATGTTTCAAAAATTGAAAAGGAACTTGACAATCATTCTCATGCAGGGGTAGAAAAACTCATCTAGGGGGAAATACCTATGCCTTGTCAGTGTAAGCTTAATCAGGTGCCGGTAGGAAAGAAAGTCCGTGTAAGCGGTTTCGGAGATTGTGCCAGAGCGCGAGGCCGATTGTGCGCGCTGGGGCTTACTCCGGGAACAGAAGTGGAAGTTTGTTCCTTTAACGGTGGCCCTTGCAATATCAAGGTGCGCGATTGCTGCGTAGTCTTGGGGCAGGGGATGGCTGATCAGGTGTTGTGCGAACCCTTGGCTGATGCTGCTGAAGCTGATTGCAGCGTAGCAAGGCATTATTAAGGAGAGAATTTATGAGCTGGGACACCTTGGGTGTAATTGCCATAGTAGCGGTAGCTGCTGTGTACCTTGTGTACCGTTATGCGCGCAAAAAGCCTTCCGGCTGCGGCTGCGGTTGCAGTGGCGGATGTGGTGGTAGCGGACAGATAAAAGACCTGAAAGGGCAGCGCTCCGGTGAGCATGTATGTTGCGGCGGGGCTAACCACAAATAGCGGTTTCAGACCGGGTTAGTAATGACGTGTGGCTTTGCTGCGCTTTTTTTACGACACCGTGCTGAGAAAGATTTTCAATTTCACGCTGGTTAGTCCGGCGGCAGAGTAACTTTCAAAGGGGAATATTAATGAGTCAGCCGATTCCTTTGCGCCAGCTCAAAGTAGGGCAGAAAGCCCGTATTGTTTCTGTCAGTGCCGGAGGCGAACTGGGCCGCCGTATTCGTGACATGGGGCTGGTAGCTGGTGCAGAGCTGGAAGTAATGGGCAAAGCTCCCTTGCAGGACCCTGTGGCACTGCGCCTTAAAGGCTTTACACTTTCGCTTCGTAACAACGAAGCAGACTATATTTCAGTAGAGGCACAGTAGGGCTGCCCTCGCAGGCTTTACGCAGATCTGGTTTAATTTTTTTATTGCCTTCCGTGGATGCGCCGCGGCCGGACAGACAGAACCCGGCTGCCCAAGGGGTGTTTTTTGCGCCTGCGGTCTGGCTGAAAAGTATGGGGAAACAGGAATTCACACATGAAGATGACCACCATCGCCCTTGCCGGTAACCCGAACTCCGGTAAGACCACAGCGTTCAACGCACTGACCGGAGCGCGCCAGCATGTAGGTAACTATCCGGGAATTACAGTAGATAAAAAAGAAGGCCGCGTGCGTCTGGATGGACGTGAGGTTCATATTATCGACCTGCCCGGAACATACTCTCTTACCGCTTATACTCAGGAAGAACTGGTTGCCCGAAACTACGTGGTGGACGAACGTCCTGACGTTGTACTGGATGTTGTAAATGCAGGAGCGCTTGAGCGTAACCTGTATCTTGCCGTGCAGTTTCTTGAAATGGGTGTTCCGGTTGCCCTTGGCCTGAATATGATGGACGAGGCACGTAAGCAGGGAATCGAAATCAACACCGCAAAGCTTTCTGCCATTATGGGCATTCCTGTGACTGAAACAGTAGCCCGTACCGGTGAAGGTGTCACCGAGATGCTGGAAAAGGCAGTTAAGCACGCCGATGCCACCAAGGACAAGCCTTGGCAGCCTCTTGTAATTTCTTACGGTGCGGACATCGACCCTGTTCTTTCGGTTATGAGCCAGCGCATTGAAAGTGAAGGTTTTCTGAATAAGTATCCTGCCCGTTGGGTTGCCATCAAGTACATTGAAGGCGACGAAGAAATGATGCGCATCGGCCGCGAAGAAGGTCCGCTGGCACTTGAACTGGAAGATCAGGTGAAAGAGCTTGCAGACCATCTGAAGCGTACCCTGAATACTTACCCCGAAGCTGTAATTGCAGATTATCGTTACGGATTTATTGCTTCTGCTCTTCGTGACGGCGTTATAAAGCGCCGAGATGAGATGGCGGAGCGTATGCAGCTTTCTGACAAGCTGGACAAGGTGCTTACGCATCAGTTGTTCGGACCTGCCATTATGCTGGGTCTTTTGTACCTTATTTATCACGTCACCTTTGCCATCGGTGAAATTCCCATGGGCTGGGTGGAAGAATTTTTCGGCTGGATGAATGAAGCTGCTTCTGCCGCACTGCCTGACGGGCTGCTCAAGTCCCTTATAGTCTCGGGTATTATTGACGGTGTGGGCGGTGTTATGGGCTTTGTGCCGCTTATCATGTTCATGTTCTTCCAGATCGCGTTTCTGGAAGATTCAGGCTACATGGCCCGTATCGCCTACATGCTGGACAGAGTGTTCCGTATGTTCGGCCTGCACGGCTGCTCGGTAATGCCCTTTATCGTCTCCGGCGGTATCGCAGGCGGCTGCGCTGTTCCCGGCGTTATGGCTTCGCGTACGCTTCGCAGCCGTCGTGAAAAGCTGGCTACGCTGATTACCGCGCCTTTCATGGCTTGCGGTGCAAAAGTACCTGTGTTCATCCTGTTCGTGGGTATTTTCTTTGCAGAAAATGAAGCTGCGGTCATGTTCTCGCTCACTCTGGGCGGCTGGGTTGCCGCTCTGCTTGTGGCCCGTCTGCTGCGGTCCACCTTTATCAAAGGTGAGTCCACTCCCTTTGTAATGGAATTGCCCCCTTACCGTATTCCCACACTGCGTGGCCTTCTCATCCACACTTGGGAACGTACGTGGCAGTACATTAAAAAGGCCGGTACCGTTATTCTGGCTATTTCCATTCTGCTTTGGGTTGCCATGACCTTCCCCGAGCTGCCTGAATCTGAAGTGGCAAAGCATGAAGCACAGCGTCAGCAGATTTCCGCGCAGATCGAAACCGCGACTGCTGAAGGCCGCGACGTGGCACCGCTTGAAGACGCTCTGGCCGCTGTTGATGCGGATGAAGCCATGAATGCGTTGCGCAACTCTGCAGCAGGCCGTGTGGGCACTGCCATTGAGTCCGTGACTTCCGTAGCCGGTTTTGACTGGCGTACCAACATCGCTCTGGTTGGCGGTATTGCAGCGAAGGAAGTCATCGTGTCCACTCTGGGTACTTCTTACTCTCTGGGTGAAGTTGACCCCGAAGAAAGCGGCAGCCTTGCCGACCGCATCGCCAACGATCCCACATGGACGCCTTCACGCGCAATGGCTCTGATGCTCTTCGTGCTGCTGTATGCTCCCTGCTTTGTCACCGTGGTTGCCATCAAGCAGGAAGCAGGCTCGTGGAAGTGGGCTGTGTTCAGTGTGGTATTCAACACCGTTCTGGCTTTCGGTGTGGCTACGGCAGTATACCAGCTGGGATCGCTCTAACTACTGATTAAACAGATACTATGATCATAAGCCGGAAGGGGGGTCCCTTCCGGCTTTTTGGTGTGATGTGTAAATGAACACTGTTGGAGAAGGGATGCCGCTTTCTGAGCTGTAAGTTGGAGCAGGTCATACTGTAAAAATGAAAGGCCTGCATCTGTCAGAGATATATCGCTAAGCTGCCGACACGCATTATTGCCAGAATCATTTTCCCATTGACGCCCCAATGGAAAATGCGTTCTCGCAATCAAGAGGAAACTGTGTTGCTCTATATGCTGCTTTTTCTTCTTCAGAGAAGCTTTCAATTTTGTATTTTGAGTAATCTTTTACCTGATACGTGTTGAACGCATACATTATTTGAGGCTTGGTAAATATTCTTTCAATAAAAGACTGCATGGGCCCCAAGCTGCTTTGCAAATTCATATCAATCATCTGCTGTTCCGTAACGTTCATTGTGTAAATGAATGCTGTCGGCATTTTTTTAGGGGCAAGGGAGCTATAGTTGGCGTCGTAGGCAATATTAGGGAAGAGAAGGCGCTCAAAAAAGGAGTAAAGCTTGCCGGTTATACCGTGGAAGTAGATAGGGCTGCCAAAGATGATTCCGTCTGCCTGCGACAGTTTTTCCAGAACAGGACTAAGCGTGTCTTTGAGGGCGCATTTTGCATAACTATCCTGTAAGTTACGTTTACATTGCATGCAGCTGATACAGCCTTTGTGGTCGTAGTCGTATATATGGATGAGTTCTGTTTCCACCTGCCCGTTAGCTGCCGCCCGTGCCCCTGCCAGTGCAGATTCCAACAGAGTAGCCGTGTTCATGTTTTTTCTGGGGCTTCCATTAATAGCGTAAACTTTCATGTGCTTTTCCTTATGAATTTAGTGGTGGTACCCCACCAGTGTGTTGACTTTTGCTTTTAGCATCCATAGAGATAAAATGTAATATACGCATATTTTTCTTCCTTTGATGTTTTTGAATAATTTTTTATTTTAGATGGTTGGATATTGAATGAAAAAGAAAGTCGCATACAAATTGACCTTGCCGGCTGCAAAGTCCCTTTACGGAGGAGAGGTAACATGCCCGATTCTCTATGCGCTGGATCTTATCGGCGGAAAATGGAAGCTGCCCATAATCTGGCATCTGGCTGATCGGCAGGTGGTTCGTTACAACGAGCTTAAGCGGAGTGTGACGGGAATAACGAATATGATGCTTACGAAATCTTTAAAGGAACTTGAGCAGAGCGGTCTTGTTCTGCGGGTTCAGCATCAGGAAGTGCCGCCGCGAGTCGAGTATTCTTTGACAGAAAGAGGTCGCAAGCTTCTTCCTGCAATGAACAAACTGTACGAATGGGGAAAGGAACAGGTGGAGTTTTCCGGACACCGCAAAGCGGAGTAGTGCTTTTTGTATGCTTTGTGTTGCGGGGGTTGCTTTGCAGGGCATATATAAAAACGCCGCAGGCATGACACCTGCGGCGTTAAAAAGCACGTGTGTGCTTATGTAGACTACAGTACTTCTACTACTTCAATTTCGAAGGTCAGCGCTTCGCCTGCCAGCGGGTGGTTGGCGTCCAGCACTACCTGTTCTTCGGTAACGTCGGTAATGGTTACGTCCATCATGCCTTCTTCGGTCTGAAGCTGCAGCATCATACCCACTTCAGGGGTGATGTGCGAGGGAACCTGTTCACGTGCGACTGCCAGAATGAGGTCGTCGTTAGGTTCGCCATAAGCATCGTCAGGCTGAATGGTGGTTTTAGTGGAATCGCCGGCGGCAAGACCCATCAACGCTGCTTCAAAACCGGGGATGAGCATACCTTCGCCCATCTTGAATTCCAGCGGCTCGCGCTCGCGGGAAGTGTCGAACACCGTGCCGTCATCAAGAGTTCCTGTGTAGTGGACACGTACGGTGTCGCCGTTTTTGATAGCCATAGATAGCTCCTTAAAGGGTTTAGGCATAAATAAATAGCATTGAGCATGGCTTGTTCAGCATTGAAAGTCAAAGCGTTTTTAAACGAGCGAGTTACCGCAAAGCAGCCGCAGAAGTTATTTTGTCAGTATGCTTTCAAACTTGTGGCGGATGCTATTTTGTGTGCTGCAAAAGAACCACCGCGGCACGGCACATTATTTCGACCCCATGCTGCAAGATGTGGTCATGCACCTGAAAGTGCGGATTGTGGCTCGGGGCACACCCATCAAAGCCGCTACCGATAAAGTAGAAACAACCGGGGGCGCGTTCAAGAAAATACGCCATATCTTCGCCGCCCATGCTCTGGTCATGCAGGATTGCGTCTTCACCCAGAACCGCAGTTGCGGCCTGTCTGACTATGTCGGCGACTTCTGCGTCATTTACTACGGCAGGGTATCCGGAGCGGAAAAGTATATCGGCTGTGGCACCCATGGATGCGCAAACACCTTCCACCACCTGCCGGATAAGCGGCTGCCATTGTGCGCGGATGTCTGCATCAAACGTACGCAGCGTACCGCAAAGGTATGCTTCACCCGGGATGACGTTGAACGCGCTGCCTGCCTTGAATTCTCCCACCGTAAGCAGAGCCGGCTTCAGCGGGTCAACTTTGCGGCTGATGATACGCTGCATGGCGGCTATTACCTGCGTACCTATTTCCAGCGCATCCACGCAATGATGCGGCTTTGCTGCATGGCCGCCTTTGCCTTTGATGGTAATATCAAAGCGGTCCATAGCTGCCATCATGGGACCTGTGGTTACGGATACTTTACCTTCGGGCTGCTCAGGCCAGACATGAGCGCCCAGGCAATAATCAACATGCGGATTGTCCATTACTCCGGCATCAATCATCGGTTTAGCACCGCCGGGGTATTCTTCCGCCGGCTGGAAAACCAGTTTGATCTTGCCCTGCAGGCCGTATGCGGCAGCGTCTTGCGCCATAGTATTCAATACGTCTGCCACGCCCAGCAGCATGGCCATGTGGCAATCATGCCCGCAGGCATGCATGACGCCATCATTCTGTGACTTGTAGGGTAGGTCTGCCTGCTCAGTGACGGGAAGTGCGTCCATATCCGCCCGCAGCAAAACCGTAGGACCTTCGATGCCGGTATCGATGAGGCCGCAGATGCCGTGACCGGCAATGCCTGAGGTGTGGTCGATGCCAAGTACATCCAGCCGTGAAGAAATATACGCGGCAGTCTGTTCTTCTGCTTCGCTTACTTCCGGAAAACGATGCAAGTGGTGACGGTATTCCACAACAGAGTTGTGACCTTGTTTTGCAAGTTGGCTGATTGTTTCTGCAGCTGAAGTGTATGTCATGGTAGCTTCCGTACGATGGTGTTTTGTTTCATTAAAAAGGAACTAAGGCATATTGATATCATAGGATGATCAAAGCCGTTTTATAGTATGGCGTCGATACGTTAGAGAAAAATAGCAGCAAGGTAAACATCCCTCGCAATCCGCCATCAGTGTATCCGTTGCCGGGCGCGGCAAGCACGGGTAGACTGGTCAGTCCCGTATGGGGACATGGAATAAATGCGTTTTTTGTTGAAAATGGTTTTCATTTTTGTGACTGATTGTATTGACAACAGGGCAAATAAATTATAGTAGTACTAATTAGTACTACGCTAGCGCGTGACAGGAAAAATTTTATGGACAGCGATATCATCAAGGCATTGAAACGGTTCGGTTTTACCCAGCAGGAATCCATTATGTACGTCACGTTGTGCCGTAACGGAGCGCTTACAGGGTATGAGGCTGCAAAGCTTGCCGGTATTTCCCGTTCAAATGCATACGCCGCGCTTTCGAGTCTGGTTGAAAAAGGCGGTGCGGTGGCATCCAGCGATGATACCAGCAAATACGTGCCGACGCCCCGCAAGGAACTGCTTGTTTCCATCCGCAGGCACTGTGACGAAACGCTTGAATATCTGGACCAGCACCTGCCGGAAGAACAACCGGTAGAAACGCCTTATCTGACCGTAAGCGGCTACCAGAACACCATGGATAAAATCCGCAACATGCTGCAATTGGCGCAACTGCGAGTCTACATATCCATGCATGCGGACAATGCCGCAAGCTTTCGTCAGGATATGATTGACTGTGTGCAGCGCGGGCTCAAGGTGGTTATCCTGTCCAATACTGATCCGGACGTTCCGGGTGCCATTTTTATGCAGAACTCCGCCGGGTCGGGTCATATCAAACTTATTGCAGACACCCGCGAAGTCATCACCGGCATAGTGGAGCAGGCCAAACGTACCGGCCAGTGTCTTTACTCTGCCAATGAACACCTTGTGTATCTGATGCGCGAGGCGCTGCTTAATGAAATTGAACTTATCAAGATACGCTCTGGTGTCGGTGGCACAGAGCCGATGGAAAGCGTTGCCGAGTAGCGCGCTCCAAGGGAGATAACAATGTCGAACGTTCGTTCCGCTGTGACTGATGAGCAGGAATTTTACGGGCTTTCCACGCCTATGGAACTGGTCGAAACCTACGGCAGCCCGCTGTATGTCTACAACGAAAACATACTGCGCAAGCGTTGCCGCGAGCTGAAAGCGCTGTCCTCACACCCCGGGTTCCGCGTGAACTATTCAGCAAAGGCCAATGCCAACCTGTCGCTTCTGCGTATCATCCGGTCTGAAGGTCTGGTGGTGGATGCCATGTCCCCGGGCGAAATCGCCATGCACCTTGCAGCGGGATTCACTCCCGACGAGATTACCTATGTCTGCAACAACGTATCAGCAGAAGAGTTGCGTAATGCTGTAGAGCACGGCCTGCTTGTCAGCGTGGACTCTCTTGCCCAGCTGGAACTGCTCGGACAGGTGAATCCCGGCGGCAAGGTGATGATTCGCATCAACCCCGGTATAGGGGCCGGACACCACGCAAAAGTTGTTACCGGCGGTAAGGACACCAAATTCGGAATCGGCCCCGATGATGGTGACAAGGTGCGCGAGATACTTGCGCGTTACGACCTTACCCTTGCCGGTCTGAACCAGCACATCGGCTCGCTGTTTATGGAACCTGACAGCTACATTGAAGCCATGAAGTTCCTACTGCGTGAAGCAGAACAGTGGGATGATATCGAAGTTATCGACTTCGGCGGCGGCTTCGGCATTCCGTACAGAAAGTACGAAGGACAGGCCCGTCTGGATATGCAGGCCATGGGCGAACAGCTTCATGCCTGCATTAGCGAATGGGCGGAACGTACCGGCTATCAGGGGCGTTTTATGATTGAACCCGGCCGGTACGTGGTTGCGGAATGCGGCGTAGTGCTGGGTACCGTGCATTCGGTAAAGAATAACGGCCCCCGTCGTTTTGCAGGTACAGACCTTGGCTTTAACGTGTTGCAACGTCCCGTAATGTATGATGCCCACCATGATGTGGAAATCTACCGCGAAGACGGCACACCGGTTGCGGAAACAATGCTTCAGACTGTGGTGGGCAATATCTGCGAATCCGGCGACATCATGGCAAGAGAACGCGACCTGCCCGAGATTCAGGAAGGTGACATCGTCGGTATGCTTGACTCGGGCGCATACGGCTTTGCCATGTGCTCCAGCTATAACCAGCGCCAGCGTCCCGCAGAGGTGCTTATCGATAGCGACGGAAAGGACAAGCTGATCCGCCGCCGCGAAACGATTGAAGACCTGCTTTCGTTTTATCCGGAGTTTGCCGCAACGGCGGAAGAAAGCAAGAAAGCTGCAAATATGTAATAGCGCTTGTGGCCCGCCCGTTCCCCTGCGGGCGGCAATAGTACGCTACAGCGAATCAAGCAGCCGCCCGACAGCTTTCATGGCTTCAGGCGGCGGAGAACTAAAATCAGAAATATGCGGTATGACACCGCATACAGATATTCCGGAAAAAGTGGACACGGCGTCCATGTTTTCCTGAACCAAGGCTGCGGGAGTGGGTTTATCCCTTGCTTCAACAAACAAGATCCCTGCCGGTTTCATGTCCCGCAGCCGAAGCGCCTCGAGCGAGAGGAGTGTGTGGTTGATGGTACCAAGCCCCGTACGGGCAACCAGCACCGGACGAATGCCAGCTTTTTCGATAAGATCGAGAAAGGTCGTCTGAGTATTGACGGGTACCAGCAGGCCACCTGCACCTTCCGCTACGAGGGGCGCCTTTTCCCTGCACAGATATGCCAGTCTGTGCAAGATGGTTTCCGTCTCTATGCCGTGCCCTTCATCCCGCGCGGCATAGAGCGGGGCCTTGGGAGCCTTGTAGCACAGGCCGGTGGACTGAGCCGCCGGTACACCATGCAGAGGCGGATAAAATTTATGGATGAAGCGGGCATCGCTGTCCGCATCATCGGGAGAACTGCAACCGGTCTGTACCGGCTTAAAGTAACGGGCCATGTGCCCGCGCCCGTATAATGCTTTAAGCAGCAGCAGGCTGACCACAGTTTTTCCCACGCCGGTGTCGGTGCCTGTAACAAACAGGTGGCATGGCAACGGAGAACGATGATTCATGACATACCTCGCAGGATCGTCGTAAGGGCGCGCACGCATACCTCAGCGTCGCGGGCCGTATGCAGAGCCGTTATTCCGAAGCGAATGACGGCTCTTCGTTTTGGTACAGTGGGGTGACGGGCCGCCAATGCAAAAATGCCCCGGTTTTTCAGGGCGGCAGCAGCGGCGGTTGCTTTCTCTTCGTCCCCTATTTCCACAGCCAGAATATGCGCGCTGCCGTGTACGGGCAGCCCGTACAGGCGCAGTTCTTCACGCATCAGCTTGCCGGTGGCGGCAACCCGCTCGCGCTGTTCATCCATGGCCGCCAGCTGTTCCGGCAACATGGCAACGCAGGCCGCGTGCGCATCAGGTAACGCCGTTGAGTAAATCAGCGGCGATGCCAAATTGCACAGATACTCTGTCCAGCCCTTCGGCAGCAGAATGAACGCCCCGAACAATCCAAGAGCTTTGCCCAGTGTTCCTACCGCAACGTCTGCATGTCCTGCGGCAAGCCCGCGACCGCCTTTGCCCAGCACGCCGAAGGCATGAGCCTCATCTGCTGCAAGAGTAAAGTTGTATTCTGCCTTCAGGGCGGATAATGCCGCAAAGTCGGGGCTGTCGCCGTCCATGCTGTAAAGAGATTCCACCAGCACCAGTGCATCGCGGCCTGCCAAATCTGACGCTGGCATAGCATCCAGCCTGCGGCGCAGGTGGGCAATGTTGTTGTGATTGAAGCCGCAAGGGGAGGCGGGCGTTCCCCTTAGCCCGGCAGCACTGCTGGCATGAATGCGTTTGTCGTAGAAAACGGTAGTCTGATCTGTTGACAGCCCCCACAGGACGGCAAGGTTCGCCTGATAGCCACTGGGCAGAAGCAGGCACTCCGCATAGCCGAAATATTCTGCCAACGCTTCTTCTGCCTGCTGAATGGCGCGGGAGTGCCCACCGGCTAAAGGTGATGCCGAAGCAGAAGGCGGGTGCAATGCAAAGCAGGCAGCTACTTTTTTTTGCCACTCTGCATCAGTGGCTAGTCCCAGATAATCGTTGGAAGCAAGGTTCAACATGCGGATGCCGTCCAGTTCAATCCACTTGCCGTCGCGTTTTTCCGGCACGGGTCTGGAACGGTACAACCCTGCATTGCGTATTGCTTTGATGCGTGCGTCTAGCGATGCTGCAACCATGAAAAGAGCCTCCGGTAGCGACTGGAAAGAATTTCTGCAGAAAATCGTGCATCATACGGAGTGGTACCTGTGCGTAAAGTTCCGGTAACTGTCT
This sequence comes from Oleidesulfovibrio sp., assembly GCF_047973035.1. Classification (NCBI taxonomy): domain Bacteria; kingdom Pseudomonadati; phylum Thermodesulfobacteriota; class Desulfovibrionia; order Desulfovibrionales; family Desulfovibrionaceae; genus Oleidesulfovibrio; species Oleidesulfovibrio sp. Next base: position 20,121 of record NZ_JBKEBF010000041.1, on the reverse strand, counting down.
GATCCGGCAGCTTAAGCTGTACAGCGTACTCAAACGCACGGTTTGCATCTGTGCCGGTCTGTGCTGTCAGGCTGGCCTGCATGGGGTAGCAGTGCGGACTTGTGCAACATTGAGTTTTCTTTACGTCAGGGTTGGATAGTCCGTTGGTGTCTGAGGCTGTTTGGTGCGGCTGAAGACTCTGGCCGCTGACATGACCTCCGCTGACATTGACGAGGGGCTTGTCGTGCGCCGTCAGGGCCGGCAGCGCTGCCGGTTGTGATTCAAAAAAGTGTGCTGGTCCATGCAGCAGCAGAGGCATGGTGGGCTCCTTCTGCTGCGGGAGCGGGAACGCCGTTTCAGGCTCAGGCGCATATGCCTTGCGGGTGTCCGGAACTGGGGTTGGAAATAACGGAAGCTCACGTACACTAAGCAGAAATGCATGACAGGAGAAATTGCAAAGCCAGCGAGTATGCAGGGCGGCAAGCTGGGCAAGGGCCTCCGTTACATACCAGCATGCCGGAGCCTCTGCTGGCAGTGCAAGTGTGCCGTATATGGTGTTGCGGTGAACTTTTTCCAGCGAGTGCGGTATCACAAATATATTACTGCGTCCGGTAACTGTGTCTGGCGTAAGGCCGCTATGTATAGTGATGGTATGGCTTGTCATGGCGTTAGTCAGATGGTGGGCGTTGCTTACTATTGATGCGGGTTTGCGCTGATTGACGTTGTGCAGATTTGCATAGTTCGAAAAAAATATTTGAACTCTATGGGATACAGTGTTTTGTATGCCGGTTGAAACACGCAATACGTTTCATCCGGAACAGTGCCAGATGCTTTGCCTTACTCATGAGCTACTTCCGGCAAATGGTCGCACAACTAATGCCGCGTTCTGACCGCCGAAACCAAAACTCTCCAGCAATACGTGACTGTTGCTGCGTGTGCCTTGGGTAGTTATTTCCTGCGCCCTGTTATGTGCGTTATGCTGACCATTACCGCTGGAACAAGAGAGGAAGGAAGGTGATTCCACAGCATTTAGTCCGAGATTGTGCTCGGTTGCGCTCTCATGTTTTTTGGAAGCGTCGAGGGGCCATTGTGCGCAACTGAATGATTGCTGACCGGTCAGAAAGCTAAGTTCATCTATAAGCGGTAGGCGCAGATTGCGGATGGCAGGCAAAAATCCCTGACCTGTACAGGCAAGCAGCACTGCCAGCTCCACTGCACCACAGGCGGAAGCGCAATGTCCTGTCCATGACTTCAGCGCCAGAATCGGCGACGAGGTGTTGCCTGCAAACAGCCGGTCTAGCATGGCCGCTTCGGCTTCATCATTGCGGGGGGTTCCGGTGCCGTGGGCGCATACTGCGGCAAGCTCATGAGGCATTATCCCCGCTTCATTCAATGCGCTTCGAACTGCCAACTCGGCGTATGCACCCTCAGGGTGTGGGGCGGTCATGGCATGACCGTCCATGGAACATCCATACCCGCAAACTTCTGCCAGCGGGCGTACTCCTCTGGCTAGTGCATGTTCCAACGACTCCAGTACGAACATGGCTCCGCCTTCTCCGGCAACAAAGCCTTGTCGCGAAGTATCAAAGGGGCGGCAGGCCTGGTCGGGCGGCAGGGAACCGTCATTTTTCGTTTTACTGCACGGAGCCAGAGCTCCGGCCTTGGCATATGCCAGCAGCCCGCCATGTGACAGGCGCGAATCGCCGCCGCCAGCCAGCGCCATAGGCATGACTCCGTACCGGATGCGTCTGAATGCTTCGCCGATTGCTTGCAATGAAGCGGCACAGGCTGTGCCCAAGGTCATGTTTTCGCCGTGAGCCCCCTGCATCTGACTGATGGCAGACGCAGCAGTGTTGGGCAGATACCGCAGCATCCAGAGTGCGGATAATCCGGCCTGATCAAGGTTTCCACCTTGGATGTCCGCAAAGTCACTGCCTATGTCCAGATTAGGGCCGCTGCCTGCAAACACACCGCAATTGTACGGTATACTGTTTTGCAGTCCGGCTGATCGGACGGCCTGCTTTGTCGCGGCAACGGCCATTGCTGCTCCGCGATTCAGGTAGCGGCGATGGCGCCAGCCCTTTAGGGCTGTGTCTGCGCAAAAATCTGCAGGGCACTGAGCCACACCTGCAAGGTGCGCTGAACATTCAAAGGCGGTCTGCCCGTTTTTCAGCGCATCGCAGATGGCATCCGGCGTGTTCCCCAATGGCGTGATCGCCCCGTAGCCCGTTATGACTACGCGGTGCAGCTTAGCAGTCATGGCATCCGGCTTCGGCTGATTTCTGTGCATGCCGCACGTACTCGACAATGTCCTGCACCCGCAACACAGGACCATCTGTTACGGTTTGCAGTATTTCGTCAATGCGTTCAGGAGCAAGGTGCGGATAACGGGTAGCAAGGTAGCCCTGAACAGGGGCATTGTGCTGTTTTGCCTCTTCTATATGTACACGCAGGGATTTTAGAAAAACCGTCTCGTCCCGCACAGGAATACCGAATGCCGCGTTCAGTCCCACGCCGTATTCAAGCAGGTCGATGGATTCTGTTTCCAGATCGCGTATGACGTACGTATCGGAAAAAATTTCATCGGGTGAAATGTCCAGAACTTCAGCGATGATACGGCAGACAGTTTCAGTGATTGCGGTTTCTGGCAGGGGCTGTGTCATTGTTCTCTCGTCTTAATCAGTGGGGTGGATTTGAATTACAAAGGATGGGCCTTTGGCCCGCCGCTTCAGTTTATTATCTGTGTTATTTGCAGGCGGTCAGGCCGCCATCCATGGTGATGGTGGTCGCGTTTATGGCGCAGGCGTTGTCTGAAAGCAGAAACAGCAGTGTGGAAACCGCTTCAGTAATGGTCACGGCGCGCCCTAGGGGGATTCGGGCCGTGATTTGCTCTTGCCGTCCGTTGTCGTTTTTATGCAGGTAGCCCGCCCCGCGCCCCGCATCTGCATACCCGAGCCGGAGGGCGCAGGTGGTTACCCCACGGGGGGCCAGCTCTACACCGATGCTTCTGTACAGAGCTTCGCTTGCCTGTTTTGCCGCGCTGTACATTCCTTGCCCTGCGTTGGGCAGTACGGCTGCCGTGGATGATACAAACACCATGCGTCCGTAGCGTGCGCGAAGCATGGCACGGCTTGCTGCACGTAACATCCTGCCCCGCCATGCAATGTTGGCGGCTATATAACTGCTGATCATCTCCGGCTCTGCTGCGGCGATAAGCGTTTCATAGTCTGTCTGGGCAAGATCAAGCAGATAGCTGAGGCTCAGGGAAGAGCCGTACGCTTTTTCCAGAGCATCTGTGGCTGCTTCCGGCAAGGTGTCGGCTGCGTCTGCATTTTTTAAGTCGGCGATGATGACCGGCGGGCAAGTTTGTTCCTGTACTACAAACGTCTGCCGTATCCGGCACATGCTTTGCTCACTGCTGGCAGTAAGGCATACCGGCACGCCTTTCTTGATAAGCATGCCGGCTGTTGCCAGCCCTATGTCGCTGCTGCCGCCCAGTATGAGTGCGGCTCCGTTGTTGAAAGCTAGCTGCATATGAGCGTTCCTGTAACGGCGCGGGTACCGTCGGCAGTGAGTATGCATTGGTAGCTGGCACTGCCGCATACGTTGCGCAGCTGCATGGCGTACCGATGGTTCGCAGGTGCAACAAAACGGCGAAAGCGGAAGCCCTTTGCCGTCAGATTCTGTGTAATGCCGTGCTGCCGTGCCGCCATGACGAAAGCTTGAATCAGCATGGAGCCGGGTACGCATGCCGAACCGGGAAAGTGCTCTGCATACACGGGATCATCGTGCGGAAAACAAAATGTTCCTTCGATGAGTTCTGGCAAACGGGGGGCAGCCTGCGGCTGCTGCGTGTCTACTGGGGCGTCAGATGATCTATGCATACTCATAATCCAGCGGTAACTTTTCGGGCGGCAAGGGAGGCAGAGCTTATTACGTAATGTCAGGCCGTAATTGCGAGGGGGCTTGAAAACATGACTTCTGATGATTCCATGCTAGTTAAGCTTTTTCGCTGTCAACATCACTGTTCGACACGGTGTGTAGCCTGGCAACATGCAACAACCTTGATGCTACGCTTTTTCGGGCCGTGCCCTAACTGCTAGCCCGTCACCTCTTCAATTGCTTCAGATACAACGCTAACCAATAACCGGCATTCCTCAGGCGTGATGCTGAGAGGCGGCATAAGCACCATCACATCACCCAGCGGTCTCACGATAACTCCGCGTCTGCGCGCTGCCATAACCACTTTGTGGCTGGTACGTTCCGCAAACGGGTAAGGTGTTTTTGTGGCCTTATCTGCCACCAGCTCGATGCCGGTCATAATGCCGCGGCGGCGTATCTGCCCCACGTGCGGGTGAGCGGCCAGCGGTTCAAGCAACTGTGAATAAAGACGGATAGTATCCTGCAGCCGTTCAAGAGTTTTTTCTGTTCTAAACAGCTCAAGGCTGGCGATTCCTGCAGCACAGGCAAGGGGATTGCCCGTATACGTATGCCCGTGGAAGAACGTGCGGCATTCTGCATGACTACCCAGAAATGCGCTGTACACTTCGTCAGTTGCCAGAGTTGCGGCAAGAGGCAGATAGCCGCCGGAAATTCCTTTTGCCAGACACAGCAGGTCAGGGCGTACTGCTTCCTGCTCGCAGGCGAACATGGTACCTGTTTTGCCAAATCCCACAGCTACTTCATCGGCAATCAACAACATACCGTATTTGTCACACAACTTGCGTGCATGGCTCAGATACCCTTCAGGATGAGTTATCTGACCTGCGGCACCCTGAACCAGAGGCTCAATGACCAGCGCAGCCAACTCGTGGCTGTGACGTGCTGCGGTTTCTTCAAGGTGGGTAAAACACTCTTTTTTGCAGGTTGCTGAATCCTGTCCGAAAGGGCAGCGGTAGCAATGCGGTGCTTCAGCCTTTATGGTTTCAAACAGCAGCGGGCCGTAAACTGCGTGGAAAATATCAATACCGCCCAAGGCGACAGCCCCTACGGTGTCGCCGTGATAAGCTCCGCGGATGCAAAGGAATTTGCGGCGTCCGTCACCGGCTGGGCCTCGTTGACACTGGTACTGGTAGGCGATTTTAAGGGCTACTTCCACGGCTGTTGAGCCGCTGTCGGAGTAGAATACGCGGTTAAGCCCTTCCGGTGCTATTTCTGCCAGCATTGCTGCCAGTTCCACTGCAGGCTGGTTGGATAAACCGAGCATCGTGGAGTGTGCGACTTTGTCCAGCTGTGCTCTGACGGCAGCATCAATATGCGGATGTCTGTGCCCGTGCACGTTGGTCCATAATGAGGATACACCGTCCAGATATTTGTTGCCGTCGGAGTCTATAAGCCAGTTACCTTCGGCTGCACTGATGATGAGCGGGTTGTCTTCGTGCCATGTGGCCATCTGGGTAAACGGATGCCAGACATGCGTAGCGTCAAGAGCACGCAGACGGACAGTTTCTGCAGAACGTACGGTCATTATTTTACTCCCATGGCGCGCAGCATGGCGTAATCGTCGGCAAGGCTGCGGCCTGATGTAGTCAGATAATTGCCCACCATAAGGCCGTTGGCTCCGCTCATGAATGTCCATGAACGGTAGTCGCCAAGGGTGGATTCGCGCCCGCCGGCCACCAGAATATCCAGCGAGGGGTGCATGAACCGGAAAACGGCAATGCAGCGAAGTGCTTCAAAGGGGGCTGGCGGAAGCTTGTGCTCCAGCGGGGTGCCGGCAATGGGGGTAAGAAAGTTAAGCGGTATGGAGTCCGCGCCGGTTTCTGCAATGCTCTGAGATAGCTCGATGCGCTGCTCTGCCGATTCTCCAAGTCCAAGAATACCTCCGCAACACACAGCAATGCCTGCCTGCCGTGCCAGTTTGACGGTTTGTATGTCTTCGTCGTAGTCATGGGTGGTGCAGACGGCATGAAAGAAACTACGTGCGGTTTCCAGATTATGGTGATAGCGCTCAAGCCCTGCCTGCTGCAGAGTCACTGCGGTCTGGTAGTTCAGCAGTCCCAGCGATGCACAGGGTGAAAGACCGGTTTCGGAACGGATGCGTGCTACGGCTTCGCATACTGTGTCTATGTCGTGGCTGTTCAGGCGCGTACCGCTGGTAACAATGCCGAAGCGGTCTGCACCTGCATCGGCAAGGCGTTTTGCCTGTTCGATCAGCTGCGGTACGCTGAGCATCTCATGTATAGGGGCGTTTGTCTGATGGTGTGCTGACTGCGCGCAGAAGGCGCAGTTTTCTGCACAGCGACCGGAACGCGCGTTGACAATGCCGCAGGTGAATGCCGGTTTTCCATGCACTGCGCGTATGCGCTGAGCACAGGAAAGCAATGAGAGCGTATCGTCAGCAGGCAGAGTGAGCAGTGCCGTTGCTTCTTCGGCAGTGGCTGCGGCAGAAGCGTCGGCTACAATGCGGTTGCACAGAGCGAAATAATCAATAGTCATGCAACATCCTTTAGTGAGTGGCAGCTCGGTAAACGGATGACGGCGGTGCCGCTTCGGTAAAGGACAACTATCGCGTCAAACAGACTATTGTCAACTTTTATCAAGAATATAGGTTTACAATTGGTTTCCGGTGAACATGGCCAGGGCGGAACAGTTCGCTCCAACATACTAGAAGCATTGCAAAACAGTGGCGGTGAATGGGTTTCCGGAGAAGAACTGAGCCGGAAGCTTGGTATGTCGCGTGCTGCGGTTTCCAAGCACATGCGCTTTATCAGAGAGGCCGGCTATCCTGTAGAGTCCATGACGCGCCGCGGCTATCGGCTGAGCGGTGACGCCGACAGCCTTCAGCCCGATGCTGTAACGCATGGGCTGGAAACGGTGTTGCTGGGTAAGGGGGAGATTGTACATCTGCAAAGCACTCCTTCTACCAACATGGAAGCCCGTGTGCTTGCAGAGCGCGGCGCACCGGAGGGGACTGTAGTGCTTGCGGACGAACAGACTGCAGGACGCGGCAGACAGGGCAGACCGTGGCTTTCGCCTGCCGGAGGCGGTGTTTATATGTCCGTGGTGTTGCGTCCCAAGTGTGACCCGCAGGCTGTACCGGTGCTTACCCTGATGGCTGCCGTAGCGGTAACTCAGGCCGTACGACGTCTTGCCGGTGTACCGGCTGTGGCCAAGTGGCCCAATGATATACTGGTCTACGGATGCAAGATGAGCGGTGTGCTTATTGAAGCGGGACTGGTTGCGGATGTGCTTGATTATGCCGTTGCAGGCATAGGCATCAATGTGAACACTGATACGTCCATCTTGCCGCCGGAAATTTCCGGGATTGCAATTTCCTTGAATCAGGCTGCTCAGATGGCAGAGGCCGGAACAGTCGGGCCTGCGGACAGTTCCGGTACCTCTTGTTCGGGTAGCAGTGATTGCATGGGCGGCACATGTCAGCGGTCGGCCTTGCACACGCCGGATTCATCGGTTAAATCAGGCGGCGTAAAAAACTCTGGCGGCAAGAACGGTTGCCAGCTGGCGCAGGACAACGTTCTGGCGCGTAAACAGGCTGTCCCGACCGATGGTATTGCACAGGCAACATCAAACGTCCCCCTTAGCTTCGCAGCTCCTGTCAGAAAATATCCTCGCGCGCAGGTTGCCCGCTGCATTTTAGAAGAACTGGAAGCTATGTATGAAATGTTCCGCTCCGGTGGTGGTCCGGCAGTGGTTGCCCGCTGGAAAGAACTTTCCGGCATTACGGGCAGGCATATTCGGTTAGGCAGGGGCGAAGCTGTGTTATCCGGTCGTGTTGTCGACGTGGATGATGACGGCTGGCTGCTGCTGGAAGATGAGGCCGGAACAGTTCATCGGCTGCCTGCCGGTGATATTCTGGATAGCTGATTGTGACCTATCTGGCCGACGTCGGCTTTCCAAACGTCTTTCCAGGCATCTTTTCAAGTGCTGTAGCGACTGGTTACAGCTAGAGGGGCTCGATTACCTCTCTTTTTTTGCCATAGCGAATGATTGTGTTCTGTCCCTCACCAGCCTGAAGGCTATCAGCTTTTTCGGTAGAACATTCCTCTTTCGGGCTATGTAACAGAAATAGAAAAGGCCGGAATCATCTTCCGGCCTGTATTGTTGTGCTGTAAGCAGGGAATTAGTCGTTGCCGCGACGTAACCCTGCAATCAGTTCGCTGAGCTTGTTTGACATAAGAGCCAGCTCTTCCACAGCCTGAGCAGCTTGGATCACGCCTTGACTTGTTTCCTGAATGCTTACGTTCACTTCTTCAATCGAACGGTTGATTTCTTCAGATGCTGCAGACTGTTCTTCTGCCGCGGTAGCAATGCTGACTACCTGAGAAGCACTGCTTTGCACCAGTTCGACAATGCCTTTAAGTGATTTGCCGGACTTGTCTGCCAGATCTGTAGAGTGCTGAACGGCCTGCGAAGCTTTTTCCATGCTCTCTATATTTAACTTTGCGGCTTCCTGAATAGCGCCGATGTTGGTGCCCACTTCGTGCGTTGCAGACATGGTTTTTTCTGCGAGCTTACGCACTTCGTCTGCTACCACTGCAAAGCCGCGGCCTGCATCGCCTGCCCTCGCGGCTTCGATGGCTGCGTTAAGAGCCAGCAGGTTGGTCTGGTCTGCAATGTCTGAAATCACATTCATAACCTGTCCGATGGATTCCGCCTGCTGACCAAGGTTGACCATGTTGGACTTGAGCTGGTCGGTAAGGCTGTGCACTTCCGTAATGGCTTTTACCGTTCCGGATACAATCTGGGCACCTTCTTCTGCTTGTTTCTTTGCTTCATCTGCGCTGTTCGATGCGTGTGATGCGCTTTGGGCAACTTCAATAACAGAAGCGTTCATCTGCTCCATTGCAGACGCTGTGGTGGAAATGCGCTCGCTTTGCACCTGAGCGCCGCGGCTGGCCTGTTCCACCTGTGCTGCCAGTTGTTCTCCTGCGGAAGCCAACTGGCCGGAAAGATAGTCTGCCTCTTCGGCAACCCGCAGCATTGTCTGCTGCGCCATACGTGCTGATGTCTGGTCTACTATGACGCCAAGTACGCCTACGCACTGGCCTTCGCGGGTTACCGGCACGCCTATGGTGTCTACAAGGTAGGTGCCGCCGCCCGCATGCAATACATCTGTATCTTGTACTGTGGCATCTTGTGCCATCGCTTTGGCAAATGAGCTGGCAGATGATTTTCCGGTTTCGGGCTTCATCAATGCATCAAACGCCTTGCCCTGAATTGCAGGAAGCTCAGAACCTATCCATTCTCGTCCGGCAGAGTTTACAAAGCGGAAGTTCATACTTTTATCAAGAGTCATCACCGGCATAGGTACAGCTTCAATGAAACCGGTAAGTACGTCGGACAGGCGGTTAACTCCGTTGATAAGATCGGCAAAGCTGCCTTCATAGCGCTTGCTGTCGCCCCTGCGGGTAAGATGACCCTCTCCGATGCTGCTTACAACGCTGTCGAATTCACCTTTCATGGCTTTAAGGGCGTCAACCACCTGTTCAATGCCGGAGCAGATAAGTCCGACTTCATCTTTCTGGTTAACATCAAGCTGTTGTTCCAGATCGCCACGGGCAACAAAGGCTGTATATGCACTTGCCTTGCGAAGCGGCACTGTGATGGTGCGGGCAATCAGCCATGCCAGAATAAAGCCGAGGAAAAGCACGATGCCGGAGCTGGTCATCATGGTTTGCTCTGTTTTCAGCAGGTGTTCCTGAATCTGAGGGCCAAGGGCATCCTGATCGGACATCAGTGACAACTTACAGGTTTCGATATCATCAGCTATCGATCTGCCAAGGATTTTTAACGAAGAGGCAAGTTCATTTTCTTTTACCGACATAGCGGCAATACGGACGTTGTCACCTCTAAGCTCTGTCAGGGTGCTTTTAAGCTGCATCAGCTTTTCCCGTTCTTGCGGAGTAAAGCTGAAAAGAGCCATGTCCGTATGATATATGATTAACTTATCAAGGGCTGCTACTACGTTGTCTGCAGCTTGTTGTGAGTTAGATTTGTAAAACAGAATGTTATTAAGGAGATTGATTTCCAGAACCCGCTCTCGCAGTGTTTGTATTGAGTAGGCGCTTTCATAATCCTGCCTGCTTAAGGCTGTTGCTTCAAGGCTATCAAGGGTAGCAGAGAGGCTGATAAAGTCCTGCTCCATTTCAGCGACTGCGTTTGCACGAGCCTGCTTTTGCTCCACAAGCTCTTTCATCTGTTTTTGAAATGTATCGATCTTTGTATCTGCCTCCTGCACAAGCTTTGCCCGTTCAGGTTTGGTTAATACCTTTTCTGTTTCATGAATGAATTGCTGAACCTGATCAATACGAGAGGTGTATATAGTGAGCGAGTCTTGAGAGCCGTCAGCCATGTAGGTTCTGACTCCGATGTTGGCGATAAGAAAGTTTGCCTGCAATCTGCCAAGTAAATTGGAATGAATGGCTAGTCCTCGGTAATTTAATACATCTTTTGCGCTGGTGGATGATGATGAAATTCCGATCCCGCTGATTACGGCCATAAGTAAAAGCACTAACCCAAAGCCGAGACCTATTTTAATTCCGACTTTCAGATTGTTAAAAAAATTCATGCTGCCCCACCCCAAGTGCTTCATTTTACAGGTGTTAGTTTGTTTTTCAGTTGTTAGCTAAAGATGCCTGTCGTTGTAAGGCGGATGGAATATATAATTAAAAAAGTGTCTGGCAATGTGGGTACTCCTTTTTACTCGCTTTGTCTTGTGTGGCAAGACTCCTGTTTGAGAGTGTATGCTTCTTTTTTATGCACGTAATTTATTTTTTTACCATCCCTTTGTAAGAATTTGAGGTTTGAGTTTTTTTAAAGTGCTAAGCGCAACGTTGGCAGCTCAGAGAGTTCTATCGGAACTGGATTGAAAAAGTAATCATACTCTTCTGCCAAATTGCCGTGTAACATCATTAAATGCTTGCTTATTGGTTGGCTAAGCGATGGTGAATATGTGCGTATTTTTATTGTACTGCTTTTGGTGACTATGCTTCCAGCGTTTAGCAACGCCGGAAGTCTTACGGTCGGGGTACATTTTAATAATAAAAATAGCGGCTTGGATTGGGATTTGAGGAAGGGCTGACGGATACTCTGTCAGCGGATTTGTGCCCGCAGCTTGATGCACCCAAGCTGGAGAAAATCCAAAGGATATCCATGGATCTTGTTGTATTGTGTAATGCGATATTCTCCAGTGGAGCTGCAGACTCCCTGCGCCTTGTACCTTTTCCGAATACTGTTCGCGGGCGGGAAATGCTTCGTAAAGGCGAAGTGGCTGTTTTGGGAAATTCTTTTGTTGATATTGCATTGGATAAAAATCCTGAGCTGCTGCGGACGGTGCCTGTATCCGGCAGGGTGAGTTTGAGGTTGGCCTGTTTACAACAGAAAATCGTACGGACATCCTAACGTCATGCAGCAGAACAGACTTTACAAAGTTAGCAGGTGTCGTGGTGCAGAGCTGGCTTGGCGATATCCGCACCATGGAAGCGCTTGGGCCAAAAAGATTATGCTGGTAGCCACGCGGGACCTGATTGCAAAAGTCATTGAAGAGGGGAGAGCAGATTTTACTTTTTCCTATCTGGGCGAGCAACTGGTGACCAGAATCGGTGGCAGGCTGATACGTATTCCTGGCGTAAAGGCGAGCTTTGTCGGAGAAAGAATGTTTGCAGTTTCCCCGCATTACAAATCGCTGGTAGATGTTCTGAACGGATATATTACCGACATGCGCCAGAAACCGGTAGATCAAATCCGGCAGGCTTTTGTTTATGCAGGCTTCATAGTGCCGGAATATGCGACGTGGACAGATGTGATTCCGTCTGAACCTTAATTCAGACGATAAAGGCGGGTGCGGCATATAGTCTAATGGGCATTGTCCGATCCTGTGAGGCAAGGGGGCAAGGCGCGCTGTCATAAACTTTAGCTACGTTAATTTACTAAGTAAAAAGGCCCGGGTGTATCGGGCCTTTGTTTTTTCGTTTGGTAAGGGTGCGGATTGTGCTAGGCAGGACGGCGGGCTGAAAAAAGTTGAAGTGCCGGATTGCCAGAGGGCCAATGCGGGTGCAGTGTGATTTGAGTAAAACCAGCGTTCTTCAGCAATGAGATGATCGTTGCCTCCGGCCATGCGCGGGTAGTGCTTTTATATGTAGTCACCTCACCGGAATTTGTATCAATGATGTGAAACAGCTGAAGCGCCGTCATTTCTGTTTCGTACCAGAAACTCTGTGATAAGCAGATGTGGGGCGCGGGCATAAAAAGTCCTTGTTCTGCACTGTACCAGCTGCATGCAGGGACAGAAGCCCGGACGGATTCTTCTGTCTGAATCTCTACATAGAATGTCCCGCCGGATTGCAGGGCCTCGTGTGCCTTGGCAAAAATTGTCCGGCATTCATTTTCTGAAAAGACATTAATCTCTCCATACAGCTGAATAATGTGTGAATAGTGATTGCCGTAGTCGGTGTGGACAATGTCGCCAAGCTTGAATTCGGCATTCGAGACGACTGCAAACCGTTCCTGCGCGTAGCGTATGGTTGCAGGGCCGAAGTCTATGCCGGTATAGGATGCCCCGCTGGCGGTAAGGGGCGTTGCGTACAGTCCGGGACCGCAGCCGAGGTCAAGAATGGATGACTCTGCGCCAATGCCGCCATGTTGCGTAAGCCAGTCTGTCTGGCCTTGAATAGTACCGATGCTGCGTGACGCAAGTTCATGGTCCTGAGAAAGGTGCTCCTGCAGCATGCGTTCGCTGAAGGCCGGATCGTTCCAAGGAATTTTGTAGCCTTCGTTCCACAGTTCAGAGGCTTCAGGGGGTACGGAAGAAATAAGGGGAAATTCAGAAAGGTGCATGTTTGCTCCTCGTTCTTTTTTACAAAACAAAAGACCACACTACGAAGGTAGCGCGTGGTATATAGTCAGAAAAAAAGAGGCGCATGAGGCAGCTCTTGTGCTGCCGGCGCAAGAGGAACTAGTACATGGGCGGCACGGTAACAACTTGATGCGGGAAGTCAATACACCTAGGTTGCAGGAAAGCAGGAAGTTTTTATCATGATACTCATAGTGCAACATCAACCGGCTGCAATTCTACAACACCTGAAAAGATATGTAACTTACACCACTCTTTTCGCCCGTCCTGATTTTTGTCCGTTTTCTCCTTGCACAATGTGGAACGGTTTTCTCGATTCTCCAGACCTAACGAAGACGACCATCAAAACCATTGCTGCCGTGTGCTTTGTCAACAATCGGCTTGGGGCTAGTTGGTGTATCTGGAGTCGGGCGCTTATTCGATCAGGAACTTTTCATGCGGCGAAGTGCTGGTCATGTGCATGGGCGGGAGGCCTGAGTGTTCGTCGCTGCAAATCTTACTTTTGTCCACTGCTCCACTCTTTTTTTGTAACAGTGAATGCCTGCGTCGGTAAAACTACCCTCTCGCCAGATCAGCGGCTAGGGTAGTCAGAATGCGTTTGGGCTATCCTGTCTTTGCACCAGTGTTGGAATCTGCGGGCGCAAATTTGGTTTGGCGGACGCCCTAAACCTTCACAGGATGTGTCGAGGGACATTTTTTTAGATGCATAGATGCAATATCGTTAGCAGTGGTGAGCTGTTAATACTTAGCAGATGTTACTGTTTACGGGAGGCAACATTAAATTATGAATTATTGAATGCGTTTTCAAAACCCTCTGGTTGCGGCTGTTTGCTAGGAAAGATGATCGCATTGCAATTACGGCTATTTGAGATGCATTCATTTTTTAAAGTGATGCGTGTGTGCATTGTGAAGCCATAGTAGGCTGCTAAAGGTGCTTGCATCCCTTCTATCCCTATAACATCAGGAGAAATCTGTTTGGCAGCAGAAAAGGCTTCTTTTTCATTGCGAGAGTAGTCAGGGACAACGTCAAAACGTGGGATGAAAAAGGCTATTTGGGCACTGGTAAGAAAAATGACAATGTAGGATATAACCCTTGGCGAGAGGTTACAACGTGCAATACTAAGGGGGAAAGCCAACGCAAGGAATGGATAGAGTGAAATAAGGTATGGTTCGCGTTTGCTTGCAAGGAAATGCAGTGTGATAAATACAATGGTGTAGGTGAGGAGAAATATGCAAGGAGTGTTGAGCCGCTTGCTTTTTAGGAAATCCCTCAAGCACCATGGAAGGCTTATAAAAAAGAGTACTCCTGTAACAGGGGCCTTCATGAACAGTCTATCTACATAGTATGATATTTTTGTGGCATGGCCTTCTATTCCTTCGCCAAACCTTTTAATAACATTGTAATCAATGTAATAGTCAAAGAACTTGTCGCCCCACATCAACATTTGATGTCCCAGCCATGCAAAATAAATAGCGAGTGCGATTGCTGCCGCACGTATAGTAGAAGCAATCCATGTATTCCTATTGTGTTCACGCATGGTCAAGGCAATGGGGAGTAGCGCCAGCAATACTCCCGGCTGCTTAACAAGGCAGCCGAAGCCGAGCAACACCCCGATATAGAAGGGTTTCATTTTTGTTCTCAACGTATTGTGGCCCGCAACATAAATTGCGGAAAACATGCTCATCGCTACTCCAGATTCCAAAAGACCCATTCGTACGTGATCCATCCAGTGTGCATTGAACAAGAGTAAAGTTACGGAAAACAACCGTAAAGAATAGCATTTTGTGTGGTTGCATACAATCTTGAAGATGAATATTTGGGTCAGGATAGCCATGACAATGGATACAAGGCGGACAGAAAGGTTGTTGATTCCAATGGCATCTATGACAAATGAGGTGAGAAGGTAATAAAGAGGCGGCTTATTGAAATCTGGCTGGCCGAGCATTGTCGTCGTTGGGAACAAGTTATTTGTGGCCATTTCGTATGACCGAATTGCCGTCAATGCTTCATCCCATGCCTTGAGCGAACCATCACCAGCATGCATGAAATAGAGGAGGCAAGCAGCAATGACTACACTGGCAGTGATGAACGGTTTGTACGGCAGAGGCAGGAAATGTACTGTAGCGAGTGTTTTTTGCATAGTGTGATAATGAGGCAGGCTGGCCCTGCAATAGATTAGAATCCCCACTGTTATCACTTGATGCAAAAAATAGACTGTGCAGTGTTATAGTGAGGCCGTTTTTAGAAAAAAACACGAATTTTGGTAACGATATAATAGTAAAAAGGGAATACAGTAAATTGTTGCAATGTCAGGTGCAATATTTGGGGCAGCGCGAATTTTATATACCAACAACAAACTAAATATTATATCATAGAACTGCGTTAATATATTGGAAATATCGCTTTGACTCTCGCTAGTCAAGCAGAATGGGGGACTTCTTGTTTTTTTGTAAGGATACTGCTGTCTTTCAGCGTGCGACTTTTTTCTGATCTGGAACCATGCTGCGGCGCACTGCTACTGCCGAGGTATCGCCTGTTACAGTGTCGTCGCTGGCAGCGGGACCCATAATAATGGGGCCGGAATCCGAATTGCTATTCTTGTGCTCCTGATCCATCGTGTCCAGCCTGCGTTCTGCTTCGGCCAGAAATGCAGCAAGAGCCGCGTCAACGGCTTCGTCTACGTTCAACTTTCTTGCATGCTTACGCGCTTTTCGCTTTGCACGCTCAAGCCGCAGGGCAATGCGCGCATCAATATTGAATATGACGCGCTTGGTTTCTTTTTCGTCTTTAAAAATATGCATACGCGCCTCCTGAAATAAAAATGAACGTATTCTGTACATATTCTGTATAACGACAAGTTGTGTGATGCAAGCGGTAGTTACCTGCAGGTGCGTTGACCCGACCTGACAGGTGATGCATAGTACCCCGTTCATAGTGAAACCTGTATGCGATATATATCGTATTTTCAGCAGGTTCACACGTTTCCCTGCAAGGCAGGTTTGATGATGTTAAAAGATTCTAAAAACGCGAATACCGCCGCTGAGGCAAGTGATTCCTCACTGAAGCAGGCGGATTCCGGTTCAGATACTGCTATTTTCAGCCTTGCGTGGCCGCAGATGGTGATGATGTTTTTTCACTTCATCATCGGGTTTGTAGACGTATGGGTTGCCGGTAAAATTCATCAGGATGTACAGGCATCGCTGGGCATTATCACACAGTGCCTGTTTTTTCTGCTTGTGGTTGCCATAGCCGTGGCCAACGGTTCGGTGGCGGCTATTGGCCAGTCGGCCGGTGCCGGATTGTACAGAAGGGCGCGCCGGTATGTGGCGCTTGTTCTGGCACTTGGCATGGTAATGGGCGTGGTCGTGCTGGCTGGCGGCTTTTTGTTTAAAGAGCCGTTTCTGAACCTGCTGCAGGTGCCGGAGCGTATACGGCCGATTACGTCATACTTTTTCGACGTGTACCTGTATGTGCTGCCCATGTACTACATGCTTAATATTACCAATGCGGTGTTTCGGGCGCGCAAAATGGTGCTTGTGCCGCTTGGCTGTATGATGTTGGTCAGTCTGGTGAATACCGTGGCGGATTTCGGCCTTGGTCTTGGCTGGTGGGGTTTTCCGGAAATGGGCTACGCGGGTGTTGCGTGGGCGACATTTTTCTCGGTTTCTGCAGGGGCCTTGTTCAACGTTATCATGCTGCTGCGTAAGGGGCTGTTGCGGCGGGATTCGCTTGCGCCGTGGCGCTGGGCACGTTGTGCTGCTCCGTACCTTATAAAGGTGGCGCTTCCTGCGGGGGGCATGCAGGTGATGTGGCAGGCTGGCTATCTGGTCTTGTTTGCCATTACGGCCTCACTGCCTTTTGGCAGTATTGACGCGCTGGCCGGTATGACTGCGGGGATGCGCATCGAGTCGTTGCTGTTTTTACCGGCGTTTGCATTCAACATGACGGCCAGCATTCTTGTGGGGCATTTTCTGGGGGCAGGACAAAAGGCCGAGGCAAAGCGGGTCGGTCTGCGTATTCTGCTGATGGCCTGTGGCTCGCTTACTGTTGTTGCCATGTTCATGTGGCCTTTTGTGCCCGAAATTTGTGCCGTTCTGTCGCCGGCTCCTGCTGTGCAGGCGCAGGCGGCTGTGTATTTAAAGTATAATCTTGTTTCCATTCCCTTTACTGTTGCCAGTATGACTTTGGGCGGTATTATGACCGGTGCCGGAGCAACGCTGTATACCTTTATTGTGTACAGCTCTGCTACATGGCTGGTGCGTCTGCCCGTGGCATACGTTATGGGGCATCAGGTATGGGGTGATTCGGAAGGCGTTTTCATTGCCATGCTGATTTCACAGGTGTTCCAGTCCGGTACCATGTTCTGGTTGTTCATGTACCACGACTGGAGCCGGTTCAGTATGATCAAGCGTAACGGAAACAGAAATAATCCAGCGGGAGCGTCTGCAGGGTCGTCTCTTGAGGGGGTAAAAAGTAATGTGCGCAGTGGAATTTAAGCCCATCAGCATGGATGTGATGGCGGAGTACCTTGAGTTTTTTTCACGTACACCGTCCAGAGCTTCTGATTACAGTTTTTCCAATCTGTGGGGATGGGCGCAAGAATACGGCATTGAACTGGGCAGGACGCCAAATCTATTCTGGATACGGCAGACCAGACCGGACGTTCGCTATTGGGCGCCGGTAGGAGACTGGAGCGCTGTGGCAGACTGGTCAAAGTGCCCGATGATGACATCTGGCAGGCAGTTTATTCGTGTGCCGGAGCAGCTTTCAGAGCTGTGGCAGCAGGCGCTGGGCGACCGCATCGAGGTGCAGGAAGCACGCGACCAGTGGGATTATCTGTACCTTTCGGAAGACCTGGCTAAACTGTCCGGGAACACGTTTCATAAAAAGAAAAATCACGTAAATCAGTTTAAAAAGAAGTACGACTGGCAGTATCACCCCATGACTGCGGATTGCATAGAGGCCGTTCTGCAACTGCAGGAAGAGTGGTGCCTGTCGCGCGAGTGCGAAGAGTCAGAGTCGCTGCTGGCAGAAAATGAAGCTGTTATCCGCGTTCTTGAATACTGGGATACCATCCCGGACCTTATCGGCGGTGCGCTGTACGTGGACGGCTTAATGGTGGCGTACACTGTGGGAGAGCCTCTCTCCGACGACACCATGGTTGTACATTTTGAAAAAGCCCGTTCGGAATACCGCGGCGTGTATCAGGCCATTAATCAGATTTTTGTCGAGCGCGAAGGACAGGGCTTTACGTATATCAACCGTGAGCAGGATCTGGGTGACGAAGGTTTGCGTAAGGCCAAGCTGACGTATCATCCGGTGGACTGGCAACGCAAAAATACTGTCACTCTGCTGTAGTATTCTGCGGCTGCCGCAGTGGCCTGTTATGAGAGGATAATCCGGAGGCACAGCAAATCTGTGCCTTCGCTGTTGCTACCGGTGTGGTTTGACACGATACTGGTAAGCACGTACTTAAAGGCGCGGGCGCGATAGCCCGAAGCTGGTACTATTATTCAGGCGGACAAAGCGTTCGCCGTTTTTTCATATTTACTGACGAAGCAGTGAGATACGCTTGCTGACTTCGGTTAACAACGCTTTTGTCTGCAAAGGCGTATCGTAAGGATGCATCATGAGCAAGGTTGTAACGCGATTTGCTCCCAGCCCGACAGGACATCTGCATATCGGCGGTGCTCGTACCGCTATTTTCAGCTGGTTGCTGGCCCGTCACTTCGGCGGTGAATTTGTGCTGCGTATCGAGGATACGGACCTAGAGCGCTCCAGACAGGAATACACGGATTCCATTCTGGCCTCCATGTCGTGGCTTGGCCTCGACTGGGACGGCGAACCTGTGTACCAGAGCCAGCGCTTTGATCTGTACAACAAGTACATTGATCAGCTGCTTGAAGAGGGCAAAGCTTACTGGTGTGAATGTACTCCTGAAGAAGTGGAAGCCATGCGTGAAACAGCCCGCGCCAACGGCCTGAAGCCTAAATATAACGGCCGCTGTCGCGAACGTGGTCTGGAAGCCGGCGAAGGCCGGGTCGTGCGTCTGAAGGCTCCGCTGATCGGCAAAACCGTGTTCAAGGATCTGGTCAAAGGCACCATTGCTTTTGATAACAGCGAACTGGACGACATGATCATCCGCCGCGCTGACGGTTCTCCTACCTACAACCTTGCCGTTGTGGTGGACGATGCGACCATGGGCGTTACCCACGTGCTGCGCGGCGACGACCACGTGAACAACACCCCCAAGCAGGTCATGCTGTACGAAGCTCTGGGGCTGCCCGTACCGGAGTTCGGGCACGTGCCCATGATTCTGGGACCCGACCGTCAGAAGCTTTCCAAGCGCCACGGCGCAAAGGCTGTTATTGATTACAAGCAGACCGGCCTGTTGCCTCAGGCGCTGGTAAACTACCTTGTCCGCCTTGGTTGGTCGTACGGCGATCAGGAAATTTTCGGCCTGCAGGAGCTTATCGAAAAGTTCTCTACAGATAACCTGTCGCGTTCCGCTGCCGGTTTTGACCCTGAAAAACTGCTGTGGATCAATGCTCAGTACATCAAGAAAACCCCTGATGCAGAACTGGCAGAACTGGTGCGTCCTTTCCTTGCTGAGTCCGGCTTTGACGGCGTGGGCGCAGCCTTTCTGGCTGTTGCAGCAGGCATGTACAAAGAGCGCGCCCGCGATTTGATTGAACTGGCAGCCGCCATGCAGCCTGTGCTGTGCGCCGACGCCGACCTTCCCTTTGACGAGAAGGCCGTGGAAAAGGCTCTGGGCGAAGAAGGCCGCGGACACCTTGCCGCTCTGCGGGAAGCCTTTGCCGCCTGTGCAGAGTTTGACGGCCATGCCGCACATGAGGTTCTGCAGAAATATGTTGCCGACAAGGGTCTGAAGTTCAAGGCTGTAGGTCCGCCTCTGCGTGTGGCTCTGCTCGGCGCTATGGGCGGTCCGGACCTGTCCGCCGTGATGGGCTTGCTGGGTAAAGAGCGTACTCTTGCCCGTCTTGACCGCGCTGTGGCTCTGTAGCGTTTACAGCAACTATCACCAAAAGATAAAGCGTCCTGTTCTGTGAACAGGGCGCTTTTTTGTATGCAGAAAACCCCCCGCTAGGCGGGGGGTTCCGTAAAGCTTAAAGCTATAGAGATATTAGTAAAACTCCTTTTGATTTGCTAACTAATCCCTGCGGTCTGGCAACTGCAGGTGGCAAATCAAAAGGAGGCCACAATGGGTGACACTAAGAGTTTAGCCCACACAAAATGGAACTGCAAATACCACGTAGTGTTTGCGCCAAAGTATCGGCGGCAAGTTTTTTACGGAGAGAAGAAGCGC